>JAKAAW010000001.1 GCA_021802105.1 Nanobdellota archaeon
CTAACGGATATGAAACAAAAGACGTTTACAGTGACACTGTATAACCCTTTACACCGTCTCTGTCAGCTTCAAGATACCCCTCAGTACCGAGGCTCATCCTTGCTGTGCCCTTCTTTAACCCTGCACTGTCAAGGTATTCAATAAATTCTTTAGGGGTCTCGTTCGCCCCGTTTTCGCTGAATATTATCTTCTCACATCCTTTGCTCTTGGCCCTGTATATGAGGTCCTTGTACACGGCATCGAATATCTGGGGCTTCCTGAAAGTGCGGTGTCCCTCTACGGAATCGACAAGGAACTTATCACCTTCGGTATAGCATATGGCGCTTCCAAGAGTCTTGCCGTTGATATCATATCTTACAAGGGTAAACCGTTCATCCTTGCAATAATTATATATCCCATTATGAGAATCTCTGGGGAGATACACGCATGCGATCTGCACCCTGGAATCATAGTCCAAGGGGTTATTGCTCTCCACGGCCACGAGCACGTTCTTGCCTGGGAGGATAGTAAGATCCTCTCTATGATTGGAAACTGAAAGTACATCGTTTATCGCCTCGTTCCCGGTATCACTAAGCACCTTCACCGCGTCTCCTATTTTACCCTCCTTCACAAAACCTACTATCTCCCCAAGTCTGGATTTGTAGGAGGCTTTAAACGCGTCTCCGGCGAGCCTAATGGTATTTTCCCCCACTATCTTGGAGACGGTATCAAAGGCTTCTTTGTATTTGGCAGGATCCCTGGAACCCGTTATCGCTACTATGGAAAGATAAGGCAGCCTGCTGCGGTCTATGCTAATTGGATGGGAATCACCGTTTACGGTGATATCATACGCCCTTCTGTCCCTCTCAGAGGAATGGTTTACCAGCTCGGCAAGCCCCTTTCTTTCTGATTTTTCGAGGGAAAACAGCATTAGCAGGCGGTCGTTATCGAGTTCCTTGTCTATCCCGTAAGCTTCGGCTAAGTACTCGCTTACCAGCTTTCCATAGCCTGTGATGTTCTCCTTGGTGGGAAGGGGAAGCTCCTTATTGGATTTAAAATAGGCGGCAACGACATCGAAGCTGTTCTTCCCGTCTATCAGCCCAGCAAGCCCATCTCTATGTATCGATGCGATATCCCTGCCAGTCAACAGGTCAAATACGCCGCTTCCAGAGATCTTTACAAGTCTACAGGCCGTCATTACAGCTCCTTTTGTATAATTGGCAACACCTGCCAATATCCGAGAAGACTCTTCACCAGCAACATCTGCCAATCCCCGAGCAACACCCCGAGCAGTCTCTCCTTCATATCTCCCGATAACTCTTACAGACTCTATCACAGCTTCTTTGTCTTTTGTATCACCAGCAACATATGCCAATCCCCGAGCAACACCCCGAGCAGCGTCTCCTTCATATCTCCCAACGGTTCTTACGATCTCATCCAGTGACATTATATTAGCTACTTTAATCATAGCTTCTTTGTCTTTTGTATACATAGCAATACGTACCAATTCCCAAGCAATACCCCAAGCAGCATTTCCTTCATATCTCCCGATAACTCTTACAGACTCCATCATAGCTTCTTTGTCTTTTGTATACATAGCAATAAATGCCAATTTCCGAGCAACACCCCGAGCAGCGTCTCCTTCATATCTCCCAACGGTTCTTACGATCTCATCCAGTGACATTATATTAGCTACTTTAATCACAGCTTCTTTGCCTTTTGTCTCACCAGCAATACTGCTCAACACCCAAGCAACACCTCGAACAGCATCTCCTTTATATCTCCCGATAACTCTTACAGACTCCATCACAGCTTCTTTGTCTTTTGTATACATAGCAATAAATGCCAATCTCAGGGCAACATCCTGAGCAACATATCTTTCATATTTCCCGATAACTTTTTCAACTGCAGCCTTAGCTTCTGGTCCAACAGCGTCCATTTCTGCGAGCAACTCTGCATCAAGCATCTCTTCAAGTTTCATAGTTTCCTTTAGTTTTTTTCCATAGCTGGGGAGAACCTGTCCTTTGCTTTTTCAGTCCTTCCCATATCAATATAAGACTTGTGATTCTTTATATACTTCACTACTGTTTTGTGATTATTAATGTATAATAATAGGGCATAGGATGACCAGAGTCAGTAGCTTTCTAAAATTTCTGCCGTGGAGCACCTTTCCCGCTGATTTTACTCTGGACAATAGGATTTAGTGTGAGGTGTCAGGTAATCAAGTTTTAGTCTTTATCAGTTTTATAAAGTATGAGCGGGAAAAATCCACACTCTTCAGAGGTTGGAGGATGCTGTTCACAGAAGTCAGAATTTAGTCCGATAATTCTATTGCTACAAATAAGCGTCTCATTTGGCTATTTCAATAGAGTCTATCTCGCCGTCGCCGTCAATGTCGTATCCTCTTATAAGTACGCTCCATGTCGGCTCATTAGAGTAACCCTTAAAAGTTATATTTGAGAATCTTGTCGCGGCGAGTATCGAAGAGAACGTGCCTATATTTCTTATTCCACTTAGAAGTATTATATCCTTTGTCTTATCGAACGGGTTCCTTATCTTTTCTATTACACCCTCGTAATCCCTTGTGTGGACGCCGTCCTTATCTTTTAATCCCCATCCTTCTTCCTTTTCGAATTTTATAGGGAGGTAGCTGTTAATATCTCTAGTTATAAGATTGGTGACGGGACCTCCTATTAGAATGAGATTATTCTTGAAAAGATTCTTAGAGATTATATCCGTGTCTAGAACTATTGGAAAATTCTTAGGAAGACTGCAGAACTGCCCTAAAAACATCGTAAGATACATAGCATAGTGGGTGTCTTTAGAGATGGATTTGTACTCACCGTGCGGATCCGTTGATCCCACACATATAAGACCTTCAAATTTGCCATCTCTTATAAATTTGTGGAAGAAATCTCCGGTGCCAGTATCGGTTATCCTCTGCTCTTTTAGTGGAACTTTAACATTTGCATCGGTGACTTCGTATGAAAATGAGTTTGCAGCCGATTTGAAGATGTTACCACGTTTGGGAGTGGTGTTTTGTATACCTATAAGACCTGCTTTCTCCAGAGCTTTGATCACAAGGGGCATTTTCTTCTGCGGCACCTTGAGGAGTTTGGCCAGTTCGTCGGATGATGCGGGCTTCTTTGCGAGTATTTTCAAAGCGCCAAGGGCAGTCTCGTTGGCAATCCCCTTTAGGTCCTCTACCTCTTTTATTATCTTTGTATCGTTCAAAAAATAACCGTTCTCATCGGTTTTCAGTATAAATGTCTTCATAGTTTTATATTAAGTTTATTTGATTATAAAAGCGTTTCCTGCGCCTGTACAGCTACAACGAATGTACGAAGCAGGTTATGCTTAAATACTAGCTGTATTCTAAGTAATATCTGTAAAATCTCTTATGTGCGGTATAATAGCCTATAATGGAAGCGATGATGCCATACCATATCTTCTGGATGGTATAAAAAATCTGGAATATAGAGGATACGATAGCTTCGGCTGTGCTCTAGAATCAGACGGCGGTTTGACAATTAAAAAAGACATCGGAAGGATAGATGATGTAATAAATGAGTACAAGCTACGGGATCTGTCATCCAAAAAAGCTGTATTCCACACAAGATGGGCAACTCATGGTGGCGTTGAGCAAAAGAACGCCCACCCAATATCCGACTGCACTGGCAGACTTGCAGTGGCACATAACGGGATAATCGAAAATTGGACCGACTTAAGAGACGAGTTATCCGGACACATCATAAAATCAGACACCGACACGGAAGTACTGGCCCATATAATAGAGAATAGGCTGAACGCCGGTGACGATTTGACTTCTGCAGTTAAATTTACATTCGAGCGCATAAATGGTTCATCATCTTTTGTGGTCATAGACACGAAGACGGATAACCTCGTGGGTGTAAAGAAAGGGTCTCCCCTCGTTTTAGGTCTAGCTGACAAAGGAAATTTCATCTCGAGTGATGTCCCTTCTTTCATAAAATACACCAATAAAGTGGTATATTTATATGACGGAGATATGGTATCAGTCGGCAAAAAGGACTATGAGATAGTAAATCTCATGGGAAAGGACCATACTCACGACATTGCGACGGCAAATCTGTCTTCAAAGGATATAGACAAAGGAGACTATGAGCACTTTATGCTGAAGGAGATAATGGAGCAGCCGAACCTTATTAAAAACTTAAAGGATAAGGAATTCAAAGAAGTCGATGAAGCAGCCGCTGTTATAAGAGGTGCAAGCAGCGTGTATATAATCGGTGCAGGAACGTCTTTCCACGTTGCCAGACTAGGTGCGAGAGTCTTTAGGGAGAATGGGATAAACGCGATTCCGGTGCAGGGGCACGATCTTCCGTCATATAAGAAAGTGATATCGGATAAGGATGTTTTTATTATAATCTCTCAGAGCGGCGAGACTGCAGACATAATAAACTCAATGCACATAATCAAAAATAACAAGAAGATAGGTATAATAAACAATGAGGGCTCTACCTTGGCAAAGGAAGTGGGCATCTTTATACCTGTTGGTGCGGGGCCAGAGAAGGCGGTCGCCGCCACTAAGACGTTCACGCTTTCCTCTTTTTATATAGTCCTAGTTGCAATGGCAGCAGTAGGGAAAAAGGATCTCGCTGTAAATGACATTAACCTGCTTAACGTGAACTTGTACAATCTTTTTGTTCCGTCTGTCATCGATGCAGTTAATGCGGTCGCCGGTAAGATAAAAGATCTTGAGAGCATCTTTCTTCTTGGTAGAGATTTGGATTATGTCCTGGCTCTTGAGGGTGCTCTTAAATTTAAAGAGACGACTTATATACACGCGGAGGCAGTAGACGCTTCTACGTTCAAGCATGGTCCTCTAGCGTTAATATCCGATAAAGCCTACGCCATTAGTCTAGTTTCCGAACCACTTAGGACAAGCATGCTTTCAAACCTGCATGAAGTAAAAGCGAGGAGAGGAAACGTGATAGGGATTTCGGACACAAATTCGGAGCTTTTCGATATGTTCATAAGAACACCGGAAGGAGGAATGTTCAGTTTTATATCTCAGGCGATAATTCTTCAACTACTGTCATATAAGACGGCTGTGCTTAAGGGTATAGACATGGATCACCCTCGTAATCTTGCTAAAACTGTCACAGTTTTATAAGTTAATTACAACTATATATAGTAACTGTGGAAGTGGAACTTTTCCCGATCGATGTAGATTATACCGTTGTTGACGGAAAGCCCCTCATAAGGATGTTTGGCCTGACGAGCAGCGGCGAGCGGAAGCTTCTTTATGATGACTCGTTCAGGCCATACTGCTACGTTGAGGCTGAGCAGGCAGTTTTGGAAGAAGCCATCACAGGTCTTTCCTTCGTTGACGAGATTCAGAGCATCAAAATGACTAGGCTCGGCAATCCCATATCAATATACAAAGTGTTTACAAGGCTGCCTGAGGATGTACCTAAACTCAGACAGTTAAATCTGAAAACGTACGATGCCGACATTCCTTTCTATAAGAGATATCTTCTAGACAATAAGATGGGTTCTTCCAGTAGGGTTAAACTAGATGTTGACGGAGACAGGATAAAGAGAATCATAAACGCAGAGAGCGGGAATCCGCCTCTTAAGAGCATAGCCATAGACATAGAAACTTACTCAAAAAGAACGTTCCCTGACCCTAAGATAGATCCTATAATAGCGATATCTCTATCCAATTATGATACTAAAAAATGTTTTACTTGGCTTGACGCTAGCGGTGAAGGCGTAGAGAAAGTTGACGATGAAAGGGCCCTACTTTTCAAGGTAGCAGCTTTCATATCAGATAACGGATTCAACACAATAGTGGGGTACAACTCCGACTCGTTTGATCTTCCTTACATAAAACAAAGGGCCGACATTCTTGGGATAAGGCCTCTTTTCAATAATTTTGAGATAAAGGTGAAGGGCGAGAGAAGAAGGATCGCTGACATAAACGGCACTATACACATAGACATCCTAAACTTCATACGGAACATATATGCGATATACAATCTTAAGACCGAGGTCTTAACCCTCAGGGAAGTTGCAGCCGAAGTAATAGGAGACCATAAAGGGGAGTTTGACTGGAATATAGTGGACAATGTTTTCAAGGACAGTGCAGTCGCCAGCTCTCTTTGTGAATATTGCATACAAGATTCTTACATAACTTTCAAATTATACGACAGAATGTACAATCTTTTGGGAGAGCTAAACAAACTAGTCGGCCAGACATTAGGTGACATATCAAGGATGACAACGGGAGCTTTTGTAGAGCATCTAATAATGAGGAAGGTAGTCGAGCTGGGTGAGGTTATCCCCAACAAGCCGTCCGATTTCGAAGTAAACGACAGACTTAAGAAAATAAACGTAGGGGCGTTCGTCTTTCAGCCAAAACCTGGTCTTTATGCTGACGTTGCTGTTGTCGATTTTAGGAGCCTCTACCCCAGCATAATAGTATCTCACAATATCTGCCCGTCGACTCTAAAAGGCACCGGCAGCGAAGTAGAATTTATCGATAGAGAGGAGAGGCTCGGGTTTATACCTAACACTTTAGATGAAGTGTTAAGGCTCAGGGCTGACGCAAAAGCCAAACTGAAAGCAGACAGCGAAAACAAAAGGCTAAACGCCAGGGTGACGGTCTTGAAACTTATAGCAAACGGTTTTTATGGATACCTCGGGTATTACAACGCCAGATGGTATTGTTTCGATTGTGCTGGTAGGATAACAGCTCTTGGTAGAGATTATGTGCACAGCGTTATCAAGCAGGCAGGGGAAAAAGGTGCAGAGGTGATATATGCCGACACTGATTCAGCTTTTATACACAAGGAAGGAGTCAGCTCATTTATAGAAGAATTCGCTGCAGGCGTAAACAAATCACTGCCACACCCTATGGAACTTGAAGTGCAGGGCGTATACACCAGAGCCCTTTTTGTCAGTGGAAAGACCAGCGGCAGGGGCGCAAAGAAGAAGTACGCACTATGCGATGAAAGAGGTAAGCTAACGATAAAAGGTTTCCAATCCGTTAGGAGAGACTGGGCAATAATAGCAAAGGAGGCGCAGAGGAACGTTTTGAAGAAACTTCTCGTTGATACAGACGAAAAAGGTGCCGTTGATTATGTAAGAGACACCATAAAAAATATAAAGAGCGGAAATGTGCCTCTGGATAAGCTTGTTATATTTACGCGCCTTCACAAGGCAATGTCTTCCTATAAACAGACTGGTAGGCACGTATCTGCAGCTAGTAAGAGTGGACTGTCTTTCTCAAGCGGAGATACTATAAAGTACATAATAACAAAAGGCAGACCTGGAGAAAGCATATCATCTCGCTCAGTGCTGATCGATATAGCCAAGAGAGGCGGAATAAAATATGATCCTGACTATTATGTCAATCAGCAGGTCATACCGTCCGTTATACAGATACTCAGCGTACTGGGGTACAAGGAGGAGGACCTAACAGGTAAAGTAAATAATTCTCTCCAGTCCTTCTTTGAGTGACGCGAGCCGTAATCCGGCAAATCTATAAATAACCACAGTTCTTCCCTCTCTTTGTAATGGACAAGGAAGAGAAAAAGAAATGGCTGGATGCAGGGAAAGTCGGTAAGGAGGTTAGGGAATACGCAGTTTCTCTTGTTAAACCTGGCCTTTCTCTTCTAGATCTTGCTAGAGAGATAGAAAAGAAGACAGCGTCTTTGGGCGCAAAACCTGCTTTTCCCCCGAATCTTTCCATAAACCAGATTGCTGCGCACTATACTCCAAAATACAATGACCAGACGATCCTTCAAAAAGGGGACGTGCTCAAGATTGATGTAGGGGCGAGTATCGACGGATTCTTGTCCGACACCGCCGCCACAGTAGTAGCAGGAGAGGGCGACAGTGATCTTTTGAAGGCTCCCAGAGAAGCGCTAGAGGAGGCAATAAAGATTGCAACGCCTGGCGCGAGAATAGACGATATAAGCAGAGCAATAGAAAATAAGATAAGGTCCTACAACCTTTCACCTATCGTGAATCTGGGGGGCCATGGCATAAGCAGGTACGAAGTACACGAGGGGGAATTCATAGCAAACGTGACGACAAACTCTTCAAAACTCTTAAGAAGAGAGGGGGTCATCGCTATAGAACCTTTTGCTACGAGCGGTGGTGGTTATGTCGTAGACAGTCCTGAGGTACAGATACTGATGCTGGAGAGCGGAAGACAACCGAGAAGCTCACTCGGGAGACAGATACTGGAGCATATATCATCCGAATATAAAAGACTCCCTTTCTCAAAGAGGTGGATAATTGAAAAGTTTGGACAAATAGCCGAGCTTGAATTAAGAAACCTGATCCGTGAAGGTATACTCTACGAATTCAACGCGCTTAAAGAGAAAGATAACGGGCTTGTGTCTCAGTTCGAGCACACTATATTATTTGATGAAGGGAAAGCTATAGTTACCACTTTGTGATATGGGCGTAAAACTTAAGGATCTGGCGATAGGGAGGGAAATAAAGTTAAAGGACCTTTCGGGAAAGACCATTGCCGTCGACGCTTTTAATTGGATATACCAGTTTTTGACCACTATACGCTTGGCAGACGGTTCGTACCTAACGGACAGGTCTGGAGATATAACATCCCACCTCAATGGGCTTTTTTATAGAACTATGAATCTACTGACGAATGATGTTACTCCCATATTTGTGTTTGACGGCTCCGCTCCAAAATTCAAAAAAGCGACCAACATAGAGAGGGCACGCATAAGGGAGGAGGCAAAGAAACGCGCAGAGGAGGCTAAAACGGAGGAAGAAAGAGCGATGTACATGAAGCGCGCCGTTACCATAAATGATAAAATAATTTCTTCGTCAAAAGAACTGCTATCACTTATGGGTATAAACGTGATTCAAGCGCCGGCAGAAGGGGAAGCTGAGGCTGCGCACATAAACTCCAATGGCAGCGCGTATGGAGTTGCGTCTCAGGATTATGACGCACTTCTCTTTGGGGCGAATAAGTTGATCAGGAACCTAAATATAACAAATAGGAGAAAGCTTCCCAGCAAAGGAATTTCGACAGAGGTTCCCCCTGAAGTGATAGATAAGAAGGCCTATGAGGATTTAGGCATAGACCGGGAGAAACTTGTACTGATAGCTCTGTTCATTGGTACAGATTACAACAGAGGCGTAAAGGGAATAGGCCCAAAGAAGGCTTTGGCCATAGTAAAAAAAGAGAAAAAGGAAGCGATTTTTAACTCCTATGATTTTGGCTGTGATTACAGCATAAATGAAGTCTTTGATTATTTCATGCATCCGAATGTCACTGATACGGAAACAGCGATTCCTCTACACATGGACAAAGGAAAGTTGATAGACTTTCTATGTGACAGGCATTCTTTTTCAAAAGAGAGAATGGAATCCTATCTTGACAAAATAAATAAGGAGGAATCCCTCCTAAAGTATGGATAATAAAAGCGAGCCTCTCGAAGAGAGGGCCATTGCCGAAAGAATCAGGATGGAAGAAGTGTTCGGAAAACTTGTAAGAAAGGATAACGGCCATATCGCAGACGAATTCTTAAGTATGGCTGAAAACTATTTCAAAGACTCAAAGTACTTCTTTGGAGAAGGCGATATAGTAAGAGCTTTTGAGGCAGTGGTTATAAGCTGGTCTTATATAGATGCAGGTATAAAGGCCGGTTTTTTCTCCGTACCTGAAGAACTTAGGGAATATTTTACCTCATAGTCTCCCCTACGCCATGTCATAGCGATAATTGTAAAACAATAATTTTCACTACTTTATTGTTAAAGAAAGATTTATATATTATGGAGATAGTAAAAATAGAATGGTCGAGGGAAGAGAGAGAGTATCAGCCGCGGTAATACTCATAATTTTCCTTATAGCAGCAGTATTCGTTTACCTTATACTTTTACCACCGCCAGTCGCTTATAGATTGGTATACGGGAACTTCAGTAACCAGACCTCTCCATCGCAGGTGCAGAATCAGACGCCAATACCTCAGTCATTTTACTATCCTATAAGCTCATATCTAGGCGGCAATCCAAATGCACAGAATTACAGTTATACTATGGGCACATTCGGCGTGTCGTATAATGTTTATAATTCCACCCTCTCTAACAGTGCTCCGTTTGAGTTGACATCCTCCATATTCGGTTCGTCATCTTACAATATAGGTTTCAATGGCAGCTCTTCTGACAATTATTTCATAAAACTGGATATAGGGAAAGTGTCCGGTTCACCACGTCTTAAAGTATCCCTTAATGGAGTGTACTTCTATACCTCAATCCCTATTAGCGGCGAGAATCTGATTTTGCGCGTTCCTAGAATCAATAATGGGAAAAATGTTATATCGGTATATAATTATCTTAACGGGTTTGCCTTCTCCCAGTCAATAGACTTTTCGAATGTCTCAATAACGCAGATGTACAGCGTATCAGTGGAACACTCTATCTCTACAACGATACCAACAATAGGTGGATTAGGAAACTTCTACATTCAGCTCACTCCGATAGGCCAAGGTAATCTGTCAGTGGACATAAACAATCAGAATTTAATAGACATGTTATCTGGCAACGACACGCAAATGACTGTAAGAATGTCGCCAAATATAGTCAATGGTGCCGTTTCACCATCAGCGTCGCCTATAGTTCCTGCTAAATTCAACACCAGCTTTACCGTGATAGGTGCAAACAGCTCATACGTCCTAGCTAATGTAGGCATAGTATACGCTGCACTTGTAATCCCTCCTCACAGTCTTACTATCCCTTACATAATACCAAAAACATCCGGTGAATACATGCTTACATTTTACCTGAACTCCATAATAAAACAAGGATCGGTAAGTTTCTATTTTTACCCCTCCGGACAGTCCTTCCAGATACCATTCTCAAACCTTACTGTGGGGGAGAACGTTCTGATACTTCCTATATCCGCTATCTCAGGCCAGACATCAAGCGGAAATTACACAGGTACACTTTCAGTATCATCTACAGGGCTTATGATACCACAGTATGTCGACATAAAACCGACTTCCTAAGGCACTATCTAAAAAACTTTATAATTGCATGGAGATTTATCAATGTGAGCAGAAAACCCACACTCTTTAAAGGCAGGATAAAAGTGGACTGAAAGAATGGAAAACATAAATAGCAGGAGGGCAAAGTAACAATATGCTGACGGCATACAAATTCAGGCTGTATCCAAACAAAGAGCAAATAGAGACATCCTCCAACTACTTCGGCTGCAGCAGATTCTTTGGATACCTAAAGTACAAGGTAGTAAAGCAGGGGCCATACACCCCCGGGAAGCTTAAGCTTTCGATATGAACTGGGATCTCATGGATGAATACATAGGAGGATGTCACGATCACTTATGAGAGCGTTTGGGTTTAGAAAGACCCCCAAAAAGTCTGATAAGGACACATCCTTTGAAGATTTACAAAAGAAAACCGAAGAGCTGCAAGCTCGAAAATATGAAGCGGAGATAAAAGAAATACAGAGAGAGAGTCGGAATCGGACGCAAATATTCGATTTTGAAACTTTAAGAAGGAATACAAAACGCCGCGCCGCAGTAATATTTATCGTACTTCTCGTTATATCACCTGTAATAGTTTTCTTCTTTTTATCATCGACATCGCATCAGGGACCGTTCGCTTACAATCTTGAAGCTTATTACACCAGCGTTTTCGCCCCAGTGAGCTCTCTTATATCCCCTCTTTTTGGCATTGTAACAAGCCAGCTAGCCTGTATAGGCAACCCAGTAGTGTGCGTAGGGCAGCAGACTACGAATATAACGGTCGTTGTATACCCTACTTTCACGTCTTTTGTAACGGTTACACCTGCTTCAAGCATACAGACTGTTTTCCTCACTGGAAATGACACGCCGGCTAACCTGTTTTATACGGTATCAAATAACGCAAACGTTCCACTAGGAGCATCTACGAACAACGCCTTATTCCTCAACGAATCATGCGGTAGCACTGACAATCCTGCTGAGGCACATATCTGTGTCGTGACGACATCACCAAAAGTGATCCTAAGCAACGCCTCTTTTTCTAGTGTTTTGCTGTCCAAACAGACCCTAACAAATGAAACAAAGATGTCAGTATCCTGTCCATCGAAAAGTTCTAACATAGCACTGCCGACATTATCCTCGTTGATACTAAATTTCACAATAAAGAATTACAGCGCTGGTTCCATACTACCTGTGCAATTCGTCAGCCAGCAGTTCAGTCAGCAGCTTCTCGCTTCGTCACAACCGCTCGAGCCTAACTTACCATCAGTCTCGTTTGTCAGTCCGGGTCCTCTACAGATAGTAATGAGTGTAGTAGAGCCCATGCCCATAATAACTGGCACTGGAAACATCCCTATCACCATAACCGTTAAAAACAATGGTGTAGGGGCAAACGCTTACAAAGTGAACTCGTTGTCTATATTCTTACCAAAGAGCATGTGGCCTACCAGCCCTCAAGGTAGCGGGTGGAAATGTGTATCATCCACCAGTTCGATAAAGATGCAGTTCGCCATACCTGGAAGTTCTTACTGGGTCTGCACTAACACGGAAAGTACACAACAACTCCAGTCAGCAGGAACCCAGTTTGTTCTGCCTCAGATAACTTCTCTGAGTTCACTCCACTTCAACACAGTGCCGATATTTGCTTACATGAATTACAATTACTATGAATATATGAACATGCCTTACAAGATAAGTGCATCTGGTTCGGTGTGTGGTTAGACATATGCACATTTACGATAAAAAAGGAGCTACGAGCCTTTCCTTGCTTATAGTTGTAGCTTTCATCGTCATAGTATTGATAGTGTTGTTATCACTTCCTTCGATAAGCATAGATCTGAATCTTTTTTCAACGGCTCCGAAGTTAAACATTACTCAGGGGGTAGCAGTTTCATCCATAAGCGCACCATCAAGCGTCTCTCCATCATCGTTTTTCAATATAAACATGTACGTATCAAATAATATAAACGGCAAAGCAGCCTCCAACATAAACCTATGCCTTGATAACGTTGGTATATTTACCGTTACGTCCGCGCAATCATGCATAAGGATACCTAACATGTTCAGCGGCTCAAGGATTCCGGAGACCTTCTCACTTCATACACCACCTAACAACGCTTACGGTAATATACCATACACACAAATCATAGGCTATTATCTAAATTACTCTTACAGTGCTAGTGCATCCCAGTCGTTTGAATTTATATCGCAGCAGGCGTATAACAACGGCAATTACCCCCCTCCTTCACTATCTTCCTTTGGTAACACAGCAGGGCCAATCTCAATATTTACAAGCGCTCAGCAGCCTCAGATTTATGGGTCTACTGCGCAAGCAGAGCTAATCTTATCCAATGTTGGCGATGGAATAGTCCTCGGGCCTGTCCACGTGTCTATATCTATGGACTCAAATCAGATAGAAGTCAGCCCAGATATCTTCGGTTTTACAACCCAGAAATATGCCAACGGCACAACCATTTTTACTGGCAGCTTACCAATAAGCACAACAACAGAAAACATAACTATACCGATAGTGCTTAACCCAACCAAAGAGTCCTCTCTGTCGTCATCGGGAGTGCCTTACTTCTCTGCGAATATGCAAATCTCCATATCCTATTCGTACGAGGTGGATGGTTTCATGCCGGTCAAACTCAATGTCGTAAACTATTTCGTAGGATAATATGACAAAAAGAGCCCAAGCGCCGAGTGTATTATTCGTTGCGATAGCCGTGATAATAGTACTTATCGCAGTGGCTTTTTTGTTTTATTCTGGAGTGCTCGGGCAGTTACATGGTCCTAAGATTCTGGCACTTATACCAGTCTCTGTAAATGCTACTTCTTCCATACCTCTCACTAATATGTATGCAGATACTCCTTTCAATGTTTCGTCTATAGTCTCCAACTCAGGAAACAAGACTCTCGACGTGTCAGTACTCGGCTACGGCTGTAATCTTGCATCGGGAATGCAGGATAAGATGAATTTGGCAGTGCCTCCTGGAAACAGCAGCTCCTTCAACTGGACTTTTGTATCCCCTGGCAGCGGTAGCTGTGAGATACAGTTCACCGCATGTTTCAACGCAACATCTAATGCGTCTTACTCGCTGCTTCTGGCAAATCCGACATTCACAGGGACACTCCCGACTGCACTGTCGGAGTCATCGGCTTCCCCAGTAAGTCTTTATCTTGGTGGATTCTCCGGTAGTATAAGAGCACCAGAATACCCTCTTAATAAGACCTTCTTTGTTTATGCAGATGTACAGGGTACAGGTTTGCTTAAAAACTCGTCCCTAAACTGGTTAGCATTAAATGTGACTGGATCTGCTTACATTCAGCTTGCTAGATTATATAACATAAAAGATTCGTCTATTAACATAACCAACGCCATCGCCCTGGGGCAGCTGTACGATAGCGGCAGTATGGAACTCCCTATACAAATTGTATTGGACCCCGTTGCAAATCCGCCAGGCTATTCTCAAGATACCAACATAACGATTACTTCAGGATATACATACTGCATGCTATCAAAATCTCTGACGGCTTCCATCGGTTAACTAATGTTCTACAAAACTTTCTAAGTTTTCTTTTTCTACAGGGCTAACCTCAGAGGGTATCACTATTGCAAGAGGGGGTTTGTCCACGTTCTTGCCGGAAGAAACAAAGAACATGCGCTGATTGGCGCTCCCCATGAGCGACATACAAACTACATTAGCCCAGTTTATTATTTTCGATCCTCGTTTCTTCTCTATCTCTTTTAAGACTTTCACAGCAGCCTGTAGATCAACGAACTCGTTTTCTGTCTTTGCCTCTAAAAGAATAAGGCTATGAAATCCAGATTTTAAGTTCTTTTCGATAGTATCAAAGAAGCTTTCAGGTTTAAAGGCGTCTGTATAGATGGGTATGCTGCAAACGGCACCGAATTTATACAGCGAGAGACCTGTTTCCGCTGCTGCGGTAAGTATGCTGCCGGCGTGAATAACCTCATATTTTATGTCTCTTCTTTTGCACTCGGCAAGGAGAGAGACATGCGTAGTAGCAAACAACGGGTCCCCTGGCACGAGAAGTGCCACGTTTGAATCCCTAGCCATAGAAACTATACTGTCGTTTTCTGCCTCGTCTCTGCCGATAACTTTTACCTGTTTTCCGACTAATTTTTCTATATCGTTTAGCGCACCTATGTCGTTTGTATTCGTGTATCTCTCAAGGAACACATGATCGCACTTACTTATAACAGATATCGCTCTCAGAGGCACGTCATTTAAGTAATATAAACCAGTACCCAATAGATATAACATATGATATCATATTTAGTATCGCTTATATCTATATTCGCAATCGCAACAATGTCTCTTGCCGCTTATTTCGATATAAGAACGCGGGAAGTGCCTGATTTTATCAGCTACCTAATGGTAGCAGGAGGGTTGTCTATTAACTTAGCTATTTCAATTACTTCAGGATCGATACTAAACTTAGAATTTCTTCCTTTAGCTATTCTACTTCTTTTTGGATTCTCATACCTTATGTATAGGTCAGGCCAATGGGGAGGAGGGGACGTTAAGTTAATGTTAGGTCTGTCCATGATTTTTACCGCAGGGGACCTTTTTTCACACTTCTCATTTATAGCTCTTTTCATAAACATGCTTATCTTTGGGGGGCTCTATGGAATAGTTGGAACCGTCGTATACGGGCTCGCCAAAATTAAAAAACTTTATCGCTTTCTGAAGATTTATGATATTCTACTAGTTGGTGTTGGTGCAGCTGCCATAACACTTATAGTTCTGTATATCCCAGCCCCATTCAGCTTCCTTATAGCGTTCTCAGCGTTTCTTCTTGTATCTATGAGGTATATCTATATAGTGGCCCAGAACTTGATGTTCATAGACACTAGCGTAAATAAGCTGACAGAGGGCGATTGGCTTGCAGATGATGTAAAGGACGGATCTGGGAAAATAATAGTAAAACGTAGGCAGACAGGGCTTCTGTTGGAGGACATAAAGAAACTTAAAGATCATGGCGTGAAAACAGTCCTAATCAAGATAGGTCTACCTTTTGTGCCCGGTTTATTAGCAGGAGTGGTGATTACGGTTGTTATTGGAAATCCCCTACTCCATCTAGTAGTTTTAAACACAGGACTATAATCAACAATAGTTTTAAGCTTGCTCCTCAAAAAGAGATCCATCTCTTTCTAGATCGTAATCCTCATCAGGGTCGTCGTAGCTGTCGTCCCTGAATGCCATGTTCTCCTTTCTTCTCATATTTTTATTCTCTGAACAGATAAATAATCTAATCTTTACTATCTTTCTGTAACAATTATATATCACATCTTGTATTTAAATCTTCTTTGTAAAACCAATATTTTTACATTACATATAAATAATCACTATCTAGTAAGAAAAGTATTTATATCTTATAATCTCTATACATGCATTATGAGTAACTTAGAAAACAAGCTGTTTGAGAAAGGGGACAAAGTAAATAAAGACACCAGACAGTCTAATTACTCTATAAACAAGACATTTGCAAAGGTAGAACTGGAGTTGTATCTCGTAGGAGAGGGACTGAAACCAGCTTTCTTAGAAGGAGTTAGAAAAGACAGTTCCGAGATAGCGCTAATCAGAAAAAGAGCTAAGCAGTATAACATAAATTACATAACGGCAGAAAGGCCTTACTCTATTCTTTTAGTAGGTGGAAAGAATTCAAGTGCTGTCATGGACAGCGTATTAAATGGTGACACTGAAAAGATAGGACTGTCACTCGGTTATCCAGAGGACGCAGTAAAATACTTCTCTAAGGAATTTGGTAAAAGGCGTGTAGCCGAAGAGAACTTCCAGTATCCCATATTAAAAGCCAAAAACGAAGGTAAAGAGATACCCGATTGGCTGGCTTACATTAGCTATATCCCGGAGAAACTTGATATAATAAATGGAAACGTTTCTGATAGCAGCAGGTGTCTTGGGGAGAGATATATGAATTACGTACGTAAAAACAACCCATATCTTGCAGAAGTTGTAGAGTCCTCTTTCAAGAGGTATATTGATACCCTTTATCGCTCGAAACATGTCCACTGACAGCCTTTTTCAGGCAGCTTTCGGGCGTAAGCTACAAACAAAAAGTTTATAAAGCATATACTGCCTATTAGATATTTGTCAAACGCATGCACTTCATTATAATTTATTATAAGGAAGCAAGAGTCGAAATGCTTATAGCATTTATGTGACTGTACAATTGCAAAACACCAAACTATTAGATGGATGACTTGGTTCAGGTGCCGATGAAGGACGCAGCAAGTTGCGATAAGGGCACGGGAGGCGCAGACGACCGTTGATCGTGCTGTTTTTGAATGCGTGATGCCTGCATGTAAATGCAGATTCCTTCATACGAAGGAAAGGGAACGCAGGGAACTAAAACATTTTAGTACCTGCAGGAAAAGAAATCAATCGAGATTCCCCCAGTAATGGCGAACGAAAAGGGAATAGGGCAAACCGAATCCGCAGCAATGCGGAAATGTGGTGCGAATCATGGCCGTATAGAAGGAGGCGAAGTCGACTGGAATGTCGCGTCATAGAGAGTGACAACCTCGTAGTCTTCGGAAATGCGGTCATCGTATAGAGTAGCAGAGGTCGATACTCTTCTGTGAATACGGGTGTCAAAAACATCCAACCCTAAATACAACCTGAAACCGATAGAGTATAGTAGCGTGAGCGAAAGTTGAAAAGCACTCTTGATGAGAGGGCGAAAAGAACCTGAAATCTAATAGTTATAGTTGTTGCGGCGCGTTGTGATTGCGTCAATAAATAAGCGTAATCAAGTGTTGCAACATCCTTTTAGCATAAAGGGGCAGGGAGTTTACGAGTACGGCAAGGCTAACGAAAGGGAGCCGAAGCGAAAGCGAGCACGCAAGTGCCGGTAGGAAACTGCCGTGAGTCGTATTTGTAAGACCCGAAGCCGTGCGATCTATACATGTGCAGGGTGAAGTGAGGATTACTCTTCATGGAGGCCCGAAAAGGTCGGGAACTATCTCGTCTTTTGACATGTGTATAGGGGCGAAAAACCAATCGTGCACGGCAATAGCTGGTTCCCATCGAAATATCCCATAGGATAGCTTTTGTCTCGTTGTGTTGAGGGTAAAGATACTGATCGTACAGATAGGGACCGAAAGGTCCCACTGCACTGTCAAACTCAGAATATCAACATGGCAAGGGGCAAAAGTTGGGTGTATGGCGTAAAGTTTTACACCGAGAAGGAAAAAACCTAGCCGTGAGTTAAGGCCCTTAAATGTTGACTAAGTGCAAAAAAAGGAAATCATATCTAAAACAGTTGGGAGGTAGGCTCAGAAGCGGCCATCCTTTAAAAAGTGTGTTACAACTTACCAACCTAGGTATGACGACCTAAAAATGGACGGGGCTAAGTCAACTGCCGAAACTCACGATTGTCGTAAGACAATGGTAGATGGGCGTGCCTATGGACTAGAAGTCTGTTCGTAAGGGCAGATGGATCTGTAAGGCATTGAGAATCCTGCCAGGTGTAGCAAAGAAATAGGTGAGAATCCTATCCACCGCATGTGCAAGGGTTCCTTGTTTTAAGCTTATCTAACAAGGGTTAGTCGGTCCTAAGTGTCGTTTCGAAAGGAACGCCGCAAATGGGAACGCGTTTAATATTACGCGACCACATGCGTTTTATCACGTACCACGCGTTGAGATATGCGGAGTGGTCCCGTCGGATCATCCACGGATACGTCGTGTTCGAGAGACGTAATGTCGAGAAGACATGGAAGTGTCTGTGATGCAGCGATGCATTCGCAGATTCCCAGCGCTAATAAAAACGTACGTGTCATGAACGCAGGTGACCGTACCGAAAACCGACACAGGTGCACTGGCTGAGAAGGCTAAGGTGAGGGATTTAAACCGGGTAAGGGAAATCGGCAAATCAGTCCTGTAAGTTCGCAATAAAGGATCCCTGATCTGGTCTTAAAAGCGAGATCAGGGCGCAGTGACTAGGGGAGTCTAACTGTTTACTAAAAGCATAGCTGACTGCGAGAGAGCAATCTTTAGTACAGTCGGCGACATCTGCCCAGCACAGGTATCCGAAAGTTCGTTCCAACGGATATAAGGACCTGTTAGCGGCGGAGGTAACTGTGACCTTCTTAAGCAAGCATAATCCATTGCCAATTGATTGTTGGCTTGTGAACGATGTAATGAGATTCCCACTGTCCCTACCTGGAAACCCGCGAAACCACCGTCCTGGTGCAAAGGCCAGGGACCTCCACAGGGTCAAAAAGACCCCAGGAACTTTACTGCAATCTCTTGTTGTAGTATTAAGATGATGGACATAGAGTAAGTAGGAGACGTTATTTCCAACGTTCCGGCGTTGGGATAGTCGAAAGTGTAACACTACTTCCATTGTCTTATACTGCTTACCTTCGGGGACAGCATGAGACGGGCAGTTTTGCTGGGGTGGCAATCCCACGAAAAGATAACATGGGAGCCCAAAGGTCATCTTAGGCGGTATAGAAATCCGCTGTTAAGTGCAATGGCAAAAGATGGCTTGACTGTGCGCTGCAATGCAAGGCGCGCAGAGGCGAAAGCCGGGCATAGCGAACACGAATGTGTGTGTTTTTGACTCCTTCGTATGACAGAAAAGCTACCCTGGGCGTAAGAGAGTTGTTGCGGACGATAGTTCATATTGACTTCGCAGCTTGCTCCACAGTCTTTGGCTCTCCCCATCCTGGTTGTGCACAAGCAGCCAAGGGTATAGGTGTTCACTAGTTAAAGGGGACCGTGAGCTGAGTTTAGGCCGCCGCGAGGCAGGCCGGTAGTTAACTTGTGGAGGTGTTTTGATGCCTGAATGGAAGATTCGACTAGTACGAAAGGAACAGCGAGTCGGCGCCTCTAGTTAGCGGTTATCCGACAGGGTAAGCCGCGTAGCCACGCGCTAAGGGCTAAGAGCTGAAAGCATCTAAGCTCGAAACCCCCCGTAAAAAGAGGCATCGTTGAGGTCGGGGAAAAAGACCCCGTTGATAGAATCGCCGTGTAAGAGCCGAGGCGAAAGCCGAGGTTTTCAGCGGACGATTACTAATAAACCAAAATTCTTTGCAATTGTACAGTCACATGGCGTTTGATTTTCTTTTTTTTTAAAATAGCCTATTATTAAGTTATTTAAAAAGAGATAGAGTAATTCTACTATGTTTGATACCATTACGCTTGAACTGCTAATGTTAGGCATAGCTGGCGTATTAATAATAGGTTTTTTAGGCAGGGCTCTAGCCAAAAAAACATCAGTTTCCCATATAATATGGCTAATGGCCTTTGGGATCCTTATAGGGCCAATATTTGGCCTATTAAACAAGACGACTCTTATAAGTTTCTTGCCGATGGCTGTTGGATTTGTCATACTTCTGGTCCTTTTTAATGCTGGACTGAATATAAGACTTAATAGGGTAGTTCACAATGCCTCAAGAGGTCTCGCTTTGTCGTTCGTTGTGTTTTTCGTGACTTTCGTGGCCGTTTCTGCAACAATGTATTTTATTTTCGGCCAGATTATACCCTCTGTACTGATGGGCCTTATAGTCGGCGGTATAAGCCTATCAGCAAACAGGAAACATAACGTTACATCTGAGAGAGTGAGCGTAACGATGAGTTTAGAATCCGCTATAGAAGAGCCGATGACTATAATACTCGCGCTTGTTCTTATAAGCGCAGTCCTTATAACAGGGCCTTCGCTGACCGTCGGATACGTTTCAGGTGAGATAATCTCAAATTTCTCAATAGGAATCGTTTTGGGGGCAGTAGTGGGCATGGCGTGGGTACCTATAATGAGTCATCTGCAGAGAAAGAAGTATGAGTATTCATATGTGGCTTCTCTGGCAATCGTTTTCCTACTATATATAGTAGTGCAAGTACTTGGTGGAAGCGGACCTATGTCTGCTTTAGTGTTCGGTATATTTATATCCAATGGTGAGGCGATATTTCGTTCGCTAAAATATAGGCATAGCACATCTTTCACTTTCACAAAGGAGTCCAAGAATTTCAATGACTTGGTCACTTTCCTTACTATATCTTTCTTTTTCGTGTATTTCGGTGCACTGGTTGATATAACGAACTATCTCGCTTTTGCCATAGGTATAGCTATATCTTTAGTCATACTTCTAGCGAGGCAGGCAGGCACACGACTCGCTCTCTCAGGATCTGATTTTTCTGCTAAAGAAAAATCTATAATATCCTCTATGACGTCCAGGGGGATAGGCGCGGCAGTTATAGCAGCTCTCCCAATAAGCTATGCGATAAAAGGCACGTCCTATTTTATAGATGTAGTCTTCTCCGTGATAATATTTACACTGATCATAAACAGTGTACTTCTTCATATGTCTGCGCGCGTTAAAGAGGACTCAGCAAATGGCAGCTGACCCAGTATCCTTCATTTTGTCGCTGGCCGCGCTTATAATATTGCTTGGCTTCATAGGAGAAGAGATATTCAAGAGAACTCATGTGCCCTCATTTCTTTTCCTCGTCTTTGCAGGTTTTATAATGGGGCCTGTTTTTGGTCTGATAAATGAGAGCCTTCTGGCGCCAGTACTTAGCATTTTTGCCGAGTTGACACTTATTATGGTACTTTTCCACGGAGGGATAGACCTAAAGCTTAACACCGTGCTCAAGGAAGGCTGGAGAGTTTTCCTGCAGGTATTCCTGTACATATCCGTAAGCGCCGTGTTCATAGTAATTGTATCTTTCTTTGTACTGCACCTCAATATAATATTGTCCCTAATCTTGGCTTCGATAATTGGAGGGGAAACCACAGCGGTTGTCGTGATACCTCTTTCGAGAGAGTTAAAGATCAGAGACAGCAGCGTGGCCTTCTTGACATTCGAATCAGCGCTGAATTCCATAGTTCTGGTTATACTTTTCTTAACTTTCGTAAGCATTTACCAGGGAAGCGTTGGCACAGCAGGCCTGGCTGGCACAGGATTGGGTTTCAGCGAGTTATACACTACTGCTACTTCAGTAACGTCCTCTTTTTCAATAGGCATAGTCATAGGCTTAGTCTTGTCGGTTCTTTGGGTGTACCTGCTGAATTACCTTAAAGGGAGGAATTACACGTACGTTCTTACCCTTGGCCTTTTGTTTCTCACTTTCTCTTTAACAAATTACGCCGGCGGCAGCGGGTTCCTTGCGGTTATAATATTCGGAACCATCTTAGGAAATCATACTTTCATCAGCGGACTTCTGAAGAAAAAGGTAAGGATGGGCAACTTGGAAAAACAATTATTCCATCTTCAAGGGGAGATAACGTTCATGCTTAAGACGTTCTTTTTCGTATTTCTTGGTTTAATAATCAGCCTTTCCTTCTCCAACCTTATATTTGGCCTTTCAATCGGTGTTGCTTTTCTGATAGTCCTGCTAGCATCGCGTTACATGGCAGTGTCTATATCTACCTTTAAGTCCGACATGAAGAATGATAAGAAAGCTATGGTCATCTCACTAGCTCAAGGACTTACTCCAGCAACGCTTGCAACTCTGGCTGTAAGTTACAATATAGCTCACGCTGGTACATTCCTAGTGATAACTACATATGTGATAATACTAACAAATGTAGTGACAACGGTAGGTTCATTCATGATACTGCGCAAGAACAAGAAATCGGGTGTAGGCACATCAGCAAAACAGATTAAGCCTAAAAATAAATAAATCAGAACTAAAACCGTATAATAGACTCAAAAACTAAGTCATCACTAAAAGTTGATAAAGCATAAATTACTATAAATTTAATGCGCTATAGGGAAGAGCACGATTATTTAGGTGATGTGGCAGTGCCATACGATGCGTACTGGGGCGCGCAAACTCAGAGAGCGATTGATAATTTTCCCATATCTGGCATAAAGCCCATAAAAGAATACACTTACGCGATAATTCTTATCAAAAAAGCAGCGGCCGAAGCAAACTATCAAGCAGGTCTAATAAGCCGAAAGATTTCTAGAGCTATAGTAAGGGCTGCTGATGAGGCTCTGGCCGGAAACTTAGACGATCAATTCGTGGTGGACATATACCAAGCAGGGGAGGGCACTTCCAACAACATGAATGTCAACGAAGTTCTTGCAAATAGGGCAATAGAGCTGTTGGGGGGGAACAAAGGTGACTATTCTCTTGTCCATCCGAACGACCATGTAAACATGGGACAGTCCTCCAATGACGTTATCCCTACTGCAATAAAAATCGCAGCTATGAAGCTAGTACCCGATCTTTTATCTTCCATGTCCATGCTCTCGAAGGAGTTTGCTTTGAAGGGAAAACAGTTTGATAGTGTAATAAAAAGCGGAAGAACACATATGATGGATGCTGCGCCGATACGGCTTGGTCAAGAATTCATGGCATGGTCTGATTTGCTCAATGAGTCGATAAAAAGAATAGATTCCGCAGCAAAGTCGCTTCTTGATATAAATTTAGGTGCCACTGCAGTTGGCACAGGCGTTAATGCCGATCCTATCTATACAAAGACAGCTATAATCAAACTTTCATCTTATACAGGATTAAAACTGAGAAAAGCAACCGATCTACCGGCAGTTACAGAGTCTCCATCCGATCTGATGGCACTGTCAAGTGCACTTAGGATATTCAGTGCGGACATGACAAAGATATCAAATGACATACGGCTGATGAATTCTGGTCCAATAACTGGGCTTGCAGAGATTACCTTGCCTGCTGTGCAGCCAGGTTCATCGATAATGCCAGGTAAAGTGAACCCGAGTGTTATAGAGATGATGAACATGGTGTGCTTTAGGGTTATCGGTGATGATGATACAGTGACACTTGCGACTCAGGCAGGACAGTTGGAGCTTAATGTTATGGAACCTCTGATAGCGTACTGCTTGCTTCATGACTTAAAGATATTAAGAAACGCGATAGACGTTTTCACTGAAAGAGCAATAAAAGGCTTGAAGGTGAATAAGAGAAAAATGGAAAGTATAGCCTACCATGACCCCGGCATGGCACTTCTACTGAACCCATATATAGGCTATGAAAAAGCAGCCAGATTGGTGAAAAAAGCTGTAGCCGAAAATAAGAGCATAAAAGAAGTTGCAAATGAGAGTGGCCTGCTGGATAAAAAACTTATAGATAAAATATTTGATCCATACAGTCTAACAACCCCTAAGAGGCTTAAACGCAGATGAAACCTATCTTAGAGGTTCAGCAAGTTCTAATATAACATTTTTGAAGTCTGTGGCTTCCATCACGCCAGAGGCCACAAGTATGCCTTCGCTCCCTAGCTCAACGCTCGTCTTTACGTCGTTTGCGGTCTTTATGCCTGCTCCAATAAGCGGTAAGACCCCCGATACGTTTTTGACTATGTCGCAGAATTCTTTGACCATCTCTGGTTTTGCTGTAGACACGGATATATCTCCCCCTATAAGTTCTGGTGGTTCATACGCTATCGCAGTAGGCCTTAATTTCAGGACTTCTCCAGCCTCTGATACATTTTGTACACATACGTATGTAAATAATCCGTTCTGTTTACATGCATCAATCGCTTTCCCAAGTCTTGCATAGTCTATATTTTCGCCCTCAGATACATACCTATATTCCGAGTGGTTCAGAAGCGTCCCTGTACTCCCGCTTTTCTTTATCTCATACCATGATACGTGCGCAGTGAATGCTCCAGGACCTTTGTCGTCAATACTCTGCGCTATTGTCTTAACCATTTTTGAGCTCTCTCTAAGAAGAGTGAATGGCGGCGCTACAATCACATCAACACCAGTTTTCTCTGAGACCTCAGCTGCTGCTTTCGCTATGTCGAGTCCCAGATCCACGCCTTCCTTGTAGGCCTTGTAATTAATTATGAAGCTTTTCATATTTGTCTAAGAAATAACAACCTTTTATAACATAAAACTTTCCCCTAACTACTTTTATGGGCAGTTTTCCACGTATCGTCTCTTTTTTAATAGTAGCTTTCACGGCGTCTTTCATGAATTTCCATGAGTTGCTAAAGCTGCCTCCAAGTATCACTATCTCTGGATCAAAGACGTACGATAAGGATGATAGATATCGCCCGAATATCTCCCCTATATCATAAAAAGCTTTTATTGCATTTTTGTCTCCTGCTTCTGCCAGACGATGAAGGTCAATACCACTGTAGCCATATCTCTTTTTTATATATTCTCCCCCTATCAAGGACTCAATGTCTTCTTTAGGCGTTCTCATAGTCTTGATGTGTCCTATCTCAGAAGCAAGGCCAGCTCCATGGTATATCTCCCCGTCAGAGACCAAAGATCCCCCTACTCCAGTGCCCCAAACCACTATCAATCCGCACCTTTTCTCTCTTAAGATGCCTTTGAATATTTCATAAGCTGCAAAACAGTTTGCATCATTCTCTATGTTTATGTGCTTGAAATATTTTCTTGCCTGTTTTGACATCTGAAACCCCCTTAAAGGGAGATTAGGAGAGTATATTATCTTACCATTTTTATTAGCCCTGCCTGCTATTGATATATTCACTGTATCAGAATATACCTTAAAGGTTTCAAAGTTCGTGTCAAGAAATTTTTTGAATTCTGCTGCAGTTTTTGGTGATTCCTCATAGACCTGTTTTACGACTTTAAGATCCCCATCCACCGCTGCGAATATCGTTTTTGTGCCGCCGATATCTACACAGACCTTAACTTCTTTCATAAATCTCAGACAGACTTGATTATCTCCCTGATTTTCTTTATTCTAGTTATCGGGTCATTGCTTTGCCATACGTTCCTTCCGACGGCGACACCGCTGAAGCCAGAAGATATGACTTCCTCTACATGTTTTTCAAACTCTTCATCCGTTGTGGCTTTTCCACCCGCCATAAAGACCTTTGTTTTTCCTGCAGACTCCACTATCCATTTGAGTTTTGAATTGTCATTAGGATATTTCAGTTTTACTATATCTGCCCCCATCTCCATAGCTATTCTTGCCGCATAAGCTACAATTTCAGGCGCCTCATCATCAGCTATTGCTTTTCCCCTTGGGTAAGACCACATTATAACCGGTAAACCGTATTTGTGCGCTTCTTCTTCTATCCTCCCGAACTCTTGCAACATAACTTGCTCATACTCACTTCCAGCATACACAGTGTAACCGACAGCCGATGCTCCAATATCTATAGCTTCTTTGACATTGCATACCTGTGTTGATAATGGCTCCCCACTTCGCAGGTTAGTTTTCTGGTTTAATTTTACTATAAGAGGCACACCCATGCCCTTTTTGTAATAAGCCCTGGCAGTACCCTTCAGTAGAACGAGCGCATCGACCTCAGCTTTTTCCGCTATTTCGATTATACTCAAGGGGGAAACTGTCTTTTCGTCAAAATCTTTTGGTCCGTGCTCCATCCCATGGTCATACGCCAGATATATCCCTTCAGTCTTAAATTTATTGTTCACCATTTTCTAACCTCCTTATTCTAAGCTTTTGTTTTGGATACTCATTAGTAATCCCTTCCTTTGCACCGTAATGTTTTATAACATTGCTAGCATTGTAGCTCCCAAAAGACACAGCCTCGTTCACGTCCTTTTTATCCATTATGGAATTGATAAATCCGGAGAAGAAAGCGTCTCCTGCACCTACAAAGTTTATCTGTTTTGTCGAGTAGGCTCCAGCTTCATATGTGTCATCGCCGAAAGCTATTAGAGATCCCCTATCTCCTCTTGTTATTATGGCAGCGCTTTTGACGGCTTTTCTCAGTCTAGCTAGGTTCTTAAGGTCGTTGCCGTATCCTATAAACCTTTTGGCTTCCTCATCGTTCATGTTTATGATGTCTATATCCGCGAGTATCGGTTCCATTTTCCTGAGTTTCATGCTCAGCTCAGTAGAACCGGGGTTCATGGCTATCTTTGCACCAGATTCCTTAGCCGTTTTTACGACTTCAGGGAGTATCTTATAACTGTCTCCCCCTAGCGGTCCTATATAAAGCCATCTTGTCTTGAAGTCAAATTTTATGTCGTCGAGTTTAATCGTGTTTTCAACGCCCCTATAAATCAAAAGGATCATATGTCCATTTTTCGATACTACTACGTTTGAAAAAGAGCTTTCCCCCTCCGTGCGCACCATATAATCCGTGCTTATACCTCTACTCTTAAGGTCTTTAAGAATGAATTCAGAGTTCTCATCATTGCCTATCTTAGCTATGCTCGCAACTTTCTTTCCGCATTTTGCCATTGTAGCCGCCACGTTGGTTGCGCTACCACCGGTGAATTCTAGAACTTTATCAATCTCGATTTTTTTATCGAGAGGTATCTCCATAAAATTCTTGTTTATGCCCGGCTTCAGGTTTCCCCGATTAACAAAAGAGAATATGTCTTTTGTTGCAGAGCCTAACGTAACTATGTCGAACATATACTAACTTATTATTGCAGTGAAATAAAAGCGTTAGGAAAACTCTCCGCAATAAATACTTCAGGCAGCTAAAAGATATTTACTTGTCTTTTTCTAACTCTTTCTGTGCCTCTTGTAGGTGTTTTGTCGTCTCCTCGACGGATTTGCTGACTTTCTTAAGCCTGAACTCTAAGATTTCAAGTTTTTCTTTCATAGCCGCTTCTATGTCCATCTTTCCCTTTTTGATTAAGACCTGCCCCACCATTTCGTATATTTGATCTGACTCAGACGATTTAGCCACTTCGTCGAGAGTTCTTTTTACCTCGTTGTATTGTAGCTGGAAAGTCTGTTTTTGGGTCATGTCAACCTGCAGCTGCTGTCTTAGATTCTCATATTCCGATTCATTCATAGTTCATCTATCTCCTCCATAGTCGATATGGCATTAAGATATGTGCTTATTACCGACTGTAATAATTTAGTATTCTTAGTTTTTATGTCTATATACAGGTTGCCACCACTACTTTTTACATCAGCTGAAATCTTTTCCGTGCTTCTTACATTGTCTAATATGGCAGCACGCACGCTTTTTATAAAATCAGCCTTTCCTTTTAGGACTATTCTTGCACTGTTGTCCTTCTCATCTGGCTTTGACATGGTGTCCTGTCTCAGGCCGCTTTTTAACTAAGATTCTACCCCCACAGTATGGGCATCTTATTATGTCCTTTATCTCAGTGGAATCGACTGTTGCACCACACGAAAAACACGAATATCTTACCATATCAGCTCAAAGATTTTACCGTCATTGTATATGCGCCGTCGGCTATCTCTAGTCCACAGCGTTTGCAGGTCCAGACACCGCTATACAGGCGTTTCATCGATAATTTCCTGCACTGAGGGCATTTGTATTTCTGTGAGCGCAACTGCTCTATCTTTTCAAGTCTCCTTCTCACACCCACACCGTATCTGGCGGTTCTCATATTCTTTTCTTTTGAAAGTTCAGCTATTTAAAGCTTAAAAAAGCGTAAATTTCACATTTTGAAACAGATTTATATTACGTAATTGGTTTAATAGCTATGAAAAATTCAGCAGCTCTACCCCTATTGGTGATCGCATTGCTGGTTATAGGGGCGTCATACGGATTTTCACAGTCTTTGTCTGGGTTGCCGAGCGGAATAAGTGGCGCAGGCGTCGCCTACATAAATATAACCGATATGATAACACAGTCGTCTTCCACCTCTGCTTTGGTAGGCGTAACCTATACAGTAAGATACAACGGCTCAGGAAATCTTAATTTCACACTGATAAAGGCGAATGACATAAAGCTGCTGAAGAACGGCACGGCTTATAAATTTTCCAGGATTCTGTCCCCTACATGTACGGTATTTCTGCAGGAATCTGTAAACTGTACGACTATACTCATAAACAATGCAACTTACAACGACGTGTTTACGCTCTCCTATGATTATAGAATGGATTATCCCATAAACAACAAGGACATATTCAATTACACGTTTGTTTTCATACCGTCGACCCCGACGCAACTTAACATTAAAACTTTTCTTCCTCAAGGCGCATTCCTTCCTAATTCAACATACTATAGCCCATCCAACGCAGTCTTCACTTCAAATGGAAACACTATAGAAGTAGTATGGTCCCTTTTTCAGGTGACAGCGGCTCCTCTTCCTCTTCCATTCTCAGTTTCCTATGAGCTAAATTCTTTTAGTCCAAACGCCTCTGGCTTTCCAATAAACGCCGGTACTGTCATTATAATAATTATAGTAATAATCTTGGTACTAATGGGCATAGTTGTTTTAACCAAGAACAGGAAGGGAAAACCAGACATCAAAGAAGCCAAACCAAAAAAGAGAACTAGCCCTCTCGTAAAGGTTCTAAACGACAATGAGAGAAGAATACTGGGAATGCTAAAGAGAGATGCATTTATAACGCAGAAAGAACTTACATCAAAAACGGGTTTCTCCAAGGCCAAGATGAGTAAAATACTGTCAAAACTATCTAGGCTTAAATTGATAAAAGTAAAACCAGATGGCAGACTTAACAAAATCAAGAGAGTCTAACCATGCAAAACAAGGTCAAAGGTTACCGTGCCGAAAGAAAGATGAGATTAATCCTTGAGGGTTATGGCTGGAAAGTAGTCAGGGCTGGCGGTAGCTTGGGCGAATATGATATAATTGCCTTCAAAGAGGGAAAGTGCATCTTTTTTCAGGTAAAATCGACGGGGAGGGAAGTATTTTATTACTATGGTTATCCTGAAGACACATATGAGGGTTTTCCATTTAGATTGATAGTTGACTTTGGCAGAGGGTGCGTCAGGGTTTTAAAGCCGAAAAAGACAGTACGAAAGGACGATGGGGAAGATTTCAGCGAGTTTGTCCGTTCACAGTCATAAACTCGCAGTGAAACAGTTTCCAACAGTTTCATAGGAGTCTTTTAATAATAACATTTTGTAATGGAATTTATTAAAAGATGGTTTTTGTGTTTACTCGGGCACAAAAGCCGTCTTTTTTATTTTTCTTTGCGTTAAGTTTAAATTTTTACCCAAACACTGTAGACGCTACCAATACAACTGTTATAAGTGCTACACCCAGAACTATAACAACATACGGTTTAATGGTTATCTTACTTTTGTACTCTGAGTAATACTGTACCAGTCCTCCAAACGATGATGGCATCCTCGCTTGTCCTTTCTTCCCTAACATAACTTATACTCTAAACAGCTTTGTTATTAAAGCTTTCCACGTGCGTCATTTCTTTCAGAGCAGGGATAGATGTCTGCGCAGCACCCGTATGGACATCAAGTGGATAACCTATAGGTATAATCCCTCTAATAACGTACTTGTTAGGGATATTTAATAGCTTTTTAACAAGATCCTGCTGCACAGTCGCTATCCATGCGCTACCAAGCCCCTGTTCAGCAGCGTAAAGTAATATGTTCTCAATTGCCAGAGATGCGTTTTCTATGCAGAAAGTTCTTGTATCTTCCGCATCGAACGCAGCATTAAGTTTTGACGGGTCGCACATAACTATTATTATGAATGGGGCGGAGTTTATATTAGGAGTCAGGCACAATTTGCTTATTTCATCCTTTTTCGGCTGTTCTGAAACAACAACAAATTCGTATTCATGTATTCCACCTGCAGCAGGAGCCAAGCGTGCCGCATCTAATGCCTTTATTATGGTTTCCTCCTTAACGAGCTTTGATGAGAAAGAGTATACGGTGTTTCTGTTCTTTATTATATCATACAGGTCCATATACTATAGAATATGAAAATACATTAATTTATAGATGTTTAGGCTTGCCTTAAGAATAATTCTCGATAAGTTCTGCTAGGATGTTCGATTTGCCGCCGGTCGACTTGGCTAGCATTTCATCACATACCAGGCACTTCACATCTGAAGCTGCTTTTGTAAATATTATCTGCTCATTCTTGCACTTAGGGCATCTCACTTTTGCAAAATGACTCTCCGTCGGTTTAAAAACTATCTCTTCCATATCATTTGATTTCTATCTTCTTGGCTTTGTTGCCACGAGATTGTGTCGTCATTTTACCGCATTTCGTGCATTTATATCTTATATCATATCTTTTCGTCTGCTTTACACCCATTCGTTTGGCGTGCTCGAACATCGGGTAAGGCGTTGATCCATATCCGTGCTCTATGTTGTAGAGCTTCCTACGACTGCCAGCAGTCATAGTACCTCTCTTTCCACCCTTTACCTGGACGACCTTCTGCAGAGTGTGTTCTTTGCAGTGCGGGCAATATCTCTTTACTTGACTTGGGAACTTCATTTCCTTTTATAAGAAACCACCTATTTAAATGTTTTCCTTTCTTGGAAAGCGCTAAAATTAGCGGTTATGTCATAAACGATATAAATGTGCGGTGCGTTCTACCTCTATGAGATTTTATGCAGCACCCTTGCTCATAATTATATTAGTACTGTCTGTAGGCGCATCCCACGGCGCGCAGATATCACTAAACATTCATGAGATACCCTTTTCCGGTGTTTCGTGCACTGACCTTTCACCGTCACAGATCCAAAATGCGTACGGTTTTAACTCTCTATACAATATGGGCATCAATGGAAATGGCCAAAACGTAGCAATAGTTGTTGCTCAGGGCGATCCAACTTTGTCCAGCGACTTGGCGGCTTTTGACTCACAATATGGTCTACCATCCCTCGTGAACGGGTCTAATCTTATACTATCTTACCCTTTCGGAGATCCATCTTTTAATTCAAAGAACTGGACTGTCGAGACAGCCTTAGACGTTGAAGTTGTTCATTCTCTTGCGCCGCGTGCAAATATATATTTGGTAATAGCGCCAAACGACAGCTGGCTGTTCAATGCGGTTAACTATACTATACAAAATTTGCCAGTACAAGTTATCTCACTTAGCTGGGGTGCCTCTGAGCAGTATTATTCCGCTTCTCAGGTAAACCAGATTAATAATATACTCTCTGCTGCACAAGAGAGGCACATAAGCATATTTGCGGCAAGTGGAGACAGTGGCGCGTACAATGGGTTATCTACTTTAAATGTGAATTTCCCAGCATCCAGTCAGTATGTCATTGGGGTTGGAGGAACATCTCTATCTGCTACCTCTTCAGGCTCTTACCTAAGCGAAACCGCTTGGAGTGGAAGCGGTGGTGGCTACAGTGCGTTCTTTCCAAAACCAGCACCTCAGCCGAATATAAGTTCTTACAGAATGGTACCTGATGTGTCTTTTAACGCAGGTACTCCCATATGTGCTTATATAAGTTCTGCTTGGGGAGGGTATTATGGTACTAGCGTAGCCGCCCCATCATGGGCAGCCATCAGTGCTCTTGTAGATCAGAGAGGAGGCGGCAGCGGAGTGGTGTCACTGAAAAGTCTTTATAGCGCGTTCTATTCCGAAGGAGGCATTGCGTATAATCTGATAAGCAGCGGCAACAACGGCTATTACTCTGCGAACGGCGGATACAGTCTGGTAACCGGGATAGGTAGTCCTAAAGTATATGCTCTAGCGCAGATACTAACAAAGGCATCATACAAAATATCCTTTTCTGCGCTGGGTGCTGGCGCAGTTTTCGATATAAACGGAATAAACTACTCTGCACCATTTTCTCTAAATTTCAGTTACGGCCAGAAGGTATCCATGGGTGTATATGCACCATCCCATAATATGAGTAAGCGCTACGCTTTCGTTTCATACAGAGGTTTTTACAACTCAACGAATAGGACCGCAGAGTTTTATGTTGATAGCTCTGGAAACGTGACAGCTAATTTCAAAACACAGTTCGCAATAAATGAGGTTAATATAGGTGGTAACGTTAACACCACTGTATATGCAGATAATGGAACATACTTTACCGCTTCCAGCCAGCTAAACTACATCCTATCAGGGAAAAGCTTTTCCCTTGTCGGGATAAAAATAGGTGAAAATAGCTTGGTGTACAATTCGTCTCTCCGCTTCTTTGTCAGCTCGCCTACAAGGGTCAATTTTTTGTGGAGAATAGGCAGCGTGTCAAAATTCATAATATCTGGTGTACCACAGGGTGCCAGAGCCACCGTAAACTATACTAATTACGTTCCGCTCTCCAACAGAACAAGTACATACACAGCACTGGTCGGAAACGGAGAATCTATACCCGTTATAGTAGGATCGAAACTGAATTACAGTGGACAGATATACCTCTCTGGATATAGATATTTTCTCCAGCCATCCAGTATCTTATCTGCGCCGGGCATACAACTGAGTTTTGTAAAAGAATTCAGATATGTACTAACTTTCGTGTCAGCGGATAATTCAACGCTTTCTCCCACGGAAATATCCGTACTAAGTGCGTCTGCAAATAGTACCTTTTCCAACGATACAATATGGGTCCCTATCAGTGAGAATTTTAAGGTAAGTTCCGTGGAGCTTAACAATAACGGCTTCAACGCTTTAAACCACAACATAACCCTGTCTCAATACAACTATAGCTCTCCGATAAAACTACCGGTGTCCGATGTTAGCGTTCTAGTCAAGTTATATTTAGGTATACCAGTTATAGGCGCAGCCGTAAAGTTCAGTTATGACAACCTGTCGATAGAGAACTCTACAAGCAATCTTGGATCGGCACAGTTCAGCGATGTACCGAATTCTGGGTACAGTATAACAATAATGGCGTATGGGAGCAACTATACATTCTCAAATGTTTATGGTAAGAACCCGTCGTTCCAGATAAATCCTTTTATGTACCAATTATATGTCGCGATAGCAGCGATAAGTCTTGTAATACTAATCTTTTCCGTGTGGGAAGAGCTTATGCACAGGAAAAAGAAGAGAAGCGCACAATAGCTATTATTTATAAAGTATGAGCGGAAAACTCACGATTTGAATCGTGGGATGAAAGCGGACTCAGAAATGGAAAACATAAATAGCGAAAGAGGTAGAATAACGATATGTTGACAGCATACAGGTTCAGATTGTATCCAAACAAAGAGCAAATAGAGACATTCTCCAAGTACTTCGGTTGCAGCAGAGTGGTATGGAACAAAGCCCTAGAGTTGAGAGAAAGCTATCACAAAGAGCATAAAAATGATAGGGTCTACGAGCCACGGTCTAGAGAAACAGGAACTATACGCCATGAGAAAGCTCAAGCTTTCAACAGGGGCTGGAATATCATGAATTCATTTGTGGGAGGATGTCACAATTAAGGAGGTAAATCATTATATGGACAGACTCAGCATCTTATGGAAGCAAAAAACAAAGATTATACAATAAATAGGGAAGAAGGTGAGATAGCACTCACTTACAAGGTACCACTGAGCGTCCTGTATCCAAACCCGGAGGACAACGAGAATATATTCAGCAAAATAGTCAGTGCTATAATCGAATCTGGAAGCATAACATCCCTTATAATCATAAGCGACAGAAACTATGTTTACGTAAAAGATTCCGTTGAGCTTCTCAACGACCTAGCTGAACAATACAAGAACATCCTGCAATCGGACATATCAAAACCTTTCGACGCAGAGACTCAGCGCGCCCTTCCAGACGAAATGTCTATGTTCAATTATATTCTGTTCGATCGCCTGAAGATGGACCCAGTAGGCGCTTACGTTACAGGAGTCCGTGCCTTGAGAGAACTTAAGGTTAAAGCTAGAGCGTCTCCATCGTCGTCACTTGACCTCTTTGTGGAGAGGATGGACTCTCTAATGAGCCGCATAAGCGCTCTTAAGATTGTTCAGAAAAGCATGGCGTTTGTACTCGGTTACAAAATAGGAGACAGGACTCCATATAAGGCGCTCTTTAAGCCGCTTATACGACCTAATTTCACTTACACACGAATAATGTCTGAGCCACCCATGTCCGCCATAGAAGTTGAGACGTACAAACTTAAGAATTCGGAAGGCACCGACGTTACCATATATAGGTTGCCAGGTATGTCACAATATCTCTATCATATGTCCCCTCCAGAGCTGCTTTTGAATGTCGATGAATACAACATTCTTGACCAGGTAAGAACCGCTCTTATAGACTACAAACCGCAGGAGACGGAATTCACGGACCCTCTTAGGATGCGTGAGGTATTCTATAACATAGCAATAGACATGATAAGTGATATAAGCGAAAAAGAAGGTTATAGGCTTGCGTTCAGGGACATAGAGAAGTTAGCCAGCATATTAGTGAGACTGACCGTCGGATTTGGAATGACGGAGGTTATCCTTTCTGATGACAGGGTAGAGGACGTGTATATAAACGCTCCGATAAGTAAATCACCACTGTTTGTAAAACACGCAACGTATGGTGAATGCTCGACAAATATAATACCTAATGCAAAAGAAGTAGATGCTTGGGCCTCCAGGTTTAGGTTACTGTCTGGGAGACCTCTCGATGAGGGTCACCCTGTACTTGATACAGAGTTGATAACACAAAAGATACGTTCAAGGGTCGCAATAACTCAGCGTCCGCTGTCACCGAATGGTCTAAGCATAGCTTTCAGGCGGCACAGGGAAGCCCCATGGACTCTGCCGCTGTTCGTAAATAATAAGATGATATCGCCTATTGCAGCAGGTCTCCTATGGTTCTGTGTTGAAGGGGCACGTTCAGTTTTAATCAATGGTACAAGAGGCGCCGGTAAGACGTCACTTCTTACAGCACTTATGCTTATGATGATGAAGAAATACAGGATAATAACTGTAGAGGATACTCTTGAGATACCGACGGATGTGTTCAACGACATAGGTTATGATATTCTATCCATGAAAGTACAGAGTGCGATAGTCGGCGAGAAAGCAGAGATGTCTGCAGAAGAAGGGATAAGGACGACCCTAAGGTTAGGTGACAGTGCGCTTATAGTCGGAGAGGTTAGAAGCACAGAAGCCAGGGCTCTTTATGAAGCCATGAGAGTTGGCGCGCTTTCCAATGTGGTTATGGGTACAATACATGGAGAGAGCCCTTACGGAGTATTTGACAGAGTAGTCAATGATCTCGGTGTTCCGAAGACAAGTTTTAAGGCCACTGACCTCATAGTCTCAGTTAATAAAATAAAGAGCGTGGACAGATTGACTGAGAGAAGAAGAGTGCTTGCAATAACAGAAGTAAGAAAGGACTGGTCGGACGACCCCAAGTATGAAAACGGGTTCGTCGATCTAGTCAAGTACGATATAGAGAATGATATGCTAGTCCCTACAAATGATCTTCTTGAGGGCAACAGTTACATAGTCAAGGAAATCGCTTCAAAAGTAGAGGGATGGGCTGGTGATTGGGACGCAGTACTTGATAACATACAGGCAAGGGGGGAAATTTTAAAGATGATATCTGACTATGCAGATAAGACTGGTGATAGAGATATCTTGGAAGCCAAAGCCTCGACGGAAGCAGTCGATCAATATTATGAAATAGTAAACAAACTAAATGAAGAATTGGGGAGACCGCCGGACGGCAAAAGAATAGTGAGGGCGTTTGAATTATGGATAAAGGGAAGAAAACAAAGGTAACTCCCTTAAAGGATAGCGACATTGTAGACAACTACCTGTCATCAGGGATCGTGCCGTCTGATCTTTATAATAAGGATCAGTCCGTGAGAGAAGAGCTTAGGTCAGTTGAATACAAAGTCTTCAAGAGGGAGAACCCCTCTTTCCTATCGAAAATTATAATTTTTGGTGCGTCAACTGTAGGAAAAGTCATCCAGTTCAGGATAAATGAAAAAGAGGAAAAGAAACTTAATACTACTCTCTACCTACTCGGCTACGATTTTGATGCAAAGCAACTCTACGGCTTCTCTCTTTTTGTTCTAGTTCTTGGAATAGTATTAAGTATAGCCCTTTTTGCGATTTCGCAGGTATTAGTAGGACTTTTCTTTATGGCATTTGGAGTAGGAGGTTATTTCTTAGTGCAAAATTACCCAAAACAACAGCTCTCTATAAGGCTAAGCAAATCGTCTAGCGATCTCGTTACTTTTATCCTCTATCTAGTGATATTCATGCGACAGACGCCAAACCTGGAAGCAGCTGTCCAGTTTGCATCTGAAAACTTAACTAGCTATCTCGCTTTCGATCTCAAGAAACTAATGTGGGACACTGCCGCAAGAAAATACGTAAACATAAAGGAGGCACTTGACGATTTTTCAAAAAGATGGATGAAAACAAGTCCTGCATTCACAGATGCGCTTTTCCTTGTGGAGAGTTCAACCTCTCAGGAAGATGAGGCCGGCAGACTCGCACTTCTAGACGAGGCCTCACAGAGGATATTGAGCGGAACGTTTGAAGCAATGACGGATTATGCGTCTACTTTAAAGGAGCCCCTAAACACAGTGTATATGTTGGGTATGGTTCTGCCTGTTTTAGGTCTGGTCCTGGCTCCGATGATGATGGCGTTCGTAGCTATACCAGATTTTGGTGTTCTTCTAGCAGTAATGTATGATATAGCTCTGCCTTTATTAGTGTATTTCTTGCTTAGGGGAAGACTTTTGGTCAGACCTGCAGGGTTTGCAGCGCCGGATTTGAATGAGGTGCCTGGGCTGCCAAAAATTGGCAGCTTCTTTGTCAAGATAGGATCAAAAAAGATAAAGGTAAATGCCATGCTTCCCGCGATAGGAGTGTTTGCAATTTTTGCAGTTGTAGTAGCGTTTTTGTTCCCGTACATGCTCGTATTTGGGCCGACTCAGATATACGTTTCTGTTCTTGTAACAGCCGGCATAGGTTTTGCCCTTTTCACCTACTTCAAACTTTCAATAATACAGTTAAAATCCACGGAGGACGAATTGATAAGAACACAGAATTCCTTCGGTGATTCACTGTTCCAGATGGGGTCTCTGCTTGCTCAAGGTTTTCCCCCTGAAACTACTATAGTAAAGGTTAGTGAGACCATGAAAAATACCCCGATGGCGGATTTCTTCAACATCACTGTCAACAATGTCCAAAATTTAGGCATGTCTATAAAGGAAGCATTTTTCAATAAAGTAAACGGATCAACCAGGTTCTTTCCATCATCAATGATAATTGCTGGCATACGAATATTCATAGAAGCATCAAGGAAAAGTGTAGCCAATGCCTCTGCTGCAACACTTTATGTCTCAAAGCATCTCGCGAACCTGCGCAGGATAAATCAGGAGGTAAAGAACCTTTTAGAGGAAGTTACTTCTGGTATGCGTGTTGAAGTCGGATTGCTGAGCCCGGTCATGGCAGGTATAGTAGTGGGATTGACGACACTAATTGGGGTGGTCTTAAGATCTCTCGCTGGGAGCATCAATAATATACAATCGAGCGTCTCTACATCCAGCGGTGCCGGTGGAGTTGGTTCTGTAGTACCCTTCGCGTTTAGCCTATTTAATCTGAGCGGAGGGCAGATACCACTCTACACTTTTCAGATAATAATAGGTCTATACCTGATAAGTCTAAGTGTAATAATAGGTTACGCAATAGCTACCATTTCCCAACCTGGAGATAGGATAGTTATGAGAGACACAATCGCATCAGTCCTGCTCACATCGATGGCACTTTATATAATTATAACATTCATAGTCACGCTTGTGTTCTCTTCAGTAGGCGGACTCGTACTCGGCGCGACGCACTTAGCGTAACTTAAATAATAAAAAAGCTCAAAAAAATGACTAATTTTGCGGTAACCTTATATATGATTAATTCCAAATATACCTATAAACAATGGAGGTAGTGTAAAATGACAGCAAAATTTGCCTGTAAGGACATAGGTTTGGAGTGCGACTTCACAGCGGAGGCGCCTACAAAAGAAGAGCTCATGCCAAAGATCGCGGAGCACGCGAAGGTGGCTCACAGCATGGAAAACATAACAGATGATGTCAAAGCGAAGATTGACGCCGCAATAAAGGTTGAGGAATCACCAGTTGAAGCACCTCAAACGGAAGCAGCTCCTCAGACCGAAGAGCAGAAGCCTGAAGCTTAATTGCGACGGTTTAATTGTAGGGAGAAGACTTAAGTCTTCCCCTTCTTTTTTTTACAAGCACTCACTCGTTAAGGTCTAAGCACTTTGGCTGTCAAACTCTCAAAGTAATTCTTTTTTAAGAATAAGGGGTATTTCGTCTATGCTGTTGGCCACATGAACGCCAGCTTTCCTAAAAGCGTCTATCTTGCTCTTAGCAGTCCCTTTGTTACCGGATATTATTGCGCCTGCATGCCCCATCTTTTTTCCATGAGGGGCGTATACTCCTGCTATAAATGCCACTACAGGTTTTGAATAACCTCTTTTTATAATTTCTGCAGCCTCTTCTTCAGCGGTTCCGCCTATCTCTCCAACCATAACCACTGCACCAGTATCATCGTCCTTTTCAAACATTTTTAAAACATCCGAGAACGTTGTTCCAGGTATTTTGTCCCCGCCTATGCCTACAACTGTGCTCTCCCCAAATCCAGCTCTGCTTATAGCATCGACAACTTCATATGTGAGGGTGCCGCTGCGTGATATAACCCCTATTTTGCCTCTTTTCAAAACCATATTTGGTATTATACCTATCTTTCCTACTCCAGGGGTTGCTATACCAGGACAATTGGGTCCTATTATCCGCGCCTGGTTTTCTCTCGCATAAAGAAGCAGATCCAGCATATCATGTGAGGGGATGTGTTCAGTTATCACTACAACAAGCTTTATACCTCCATCTATCGCTTCTATGACTGCATCCTTGGCAAATTGCGCCGGAACAAATACAGCGGACGCATTAGCGCCAGTTGCCTTTACAGCACTATTTACGTCGTCGTACACACTAACTCCACAAATTTTAGAACCGCCTTTGCCAGGAGTCACTCCAGCTACTATTTTCGTACCGATATCTACCATAGCTTTCGTATGGAATTTGCCCTGATGCCCAGTTATTCCCTGCACTATTATCTTACTGTTTCTGTCAAGTAGCACACCCATATTACAAAGAAGCCTCCACCGCAGCCCGCACCGCATCACTCATAGACTCAAAAGCGTTTATCCCTTTTTTAATCAAGATTTTTTTCCCGCGTTCTGTATTGAATCCGCTAAGCCTTACAAATATTTTGAAATTAGGTTTTATTTTTTTAACAGCGTTGGCTATACCTTCTGCAACAGTATCTGCCTTCGTGACGCCCCCGAATACGTTTATTAAAAGCACAGAGGGGTGTTCTCTTGACACCAGGGCTATAGCTTTCTCAACTTTTGAAGGTTCATCAGTGCCTCCTAAATCAAGAAAATCCCCTGCTTTTCCCCCCAGTCTCTCTATCATATCTATTGTAGCCATTGTTAACCCCGCACCATTTGCTATCAACCCGATATTACCAGACAATCTAACAAAAGAGATATTATCTTTAGCTGCCTCTCTCTCAAGCAAATCAGAACTTTCAGGTACGCAGATATGCTTGTGTCTGAACATAGCGTCGTCATCTATGCTAATCTTTGAGTCTAACGCTATCAGACCTCTTTTTGTTACACCTAGCGGATTTATCTCGACTAATTCCGCATCTTCCTTTGTATACAGGTTCCATACGGAATCTAGTAAGTTGTAGAGGTCATTTTTTAGTAGTTTTGTTACTCCCAGTCTGAAGGCAATGTCCTCTTTTACATAATCAGGTATTCCGATAAAATTATTAAGAGTATATGAACTGATGTATTTTTTGTCTACATTCTCTATGTCTACGCCGCCTTTTTTGGACACTATAAGAACCGGTGATCGAACGCTCCTGTCTATGGAGATACTTAAGTAAAACTGTCTAGTGGTCTTCTCCGGCTTTTCCAAGAGAAAAGCCTTTCCTTTGTATCCTAAAAAATTCGAAGAAGCCATCCGTAGGATGTTCTTCCTTAAGTCTGAATATTTTGATACTCTCACTACACCACCTAGTTTATACCTGTGCCCAGTCGGTACCTGTACTTTTACATACACAGGTAATTTTACATCCTTTGGCTTGGGAACCCCTTTGACAAGTTTTCCATTTGGGGTCTTTATACCATATCTTTTAAAAAGTAATTTTCCTTGGTATTCTAGAAGATTTACCATTATAGATTATGATTCTGCCAATTAAAATTATTACTTTTTAAGAGGATGTTGCTATCTGCCGGATATTTGTGCTTTGTCGACCAGTATAGCCGGTGAAAAAACGCCCCCGAGACCAACGACCTTCGAACCAACTCCTACAACATTTTTCATAAGATCTATCATATTTATTCCAATCATCGTTTCTTTTACTGGGTATTTTTTCTCACCAGATTCTATATAATATCCCTCAGATACCATGGCTGAGAGATCTCCAGTCGACATATTTGGCCGATCGCCCGTGTCTAAAAGATAAATCCCCCTCTTTATCCTAGAGATAAGTTTCTCTTCGGAGGTTCTACCCGGCTTTAGCATCAGATTAGTTGTACCTATAAAATCTCCTGGCCAACCAAATCCATTCCCTGTAGGTTCCTGATGCAATTTTTCTGAACTATATATATTGTGTAAATATGTCCTCAGAACACCGTTTTTTATCAAGCTTTTCTCGAATGTTGGCATTATCTCATCATCGAAGGATCTGTTAAATGGACTTCCTTGAACATAGGGTTTCTCGGATAAATCAATCAGTTTTGATGCGACTGTTTTTCCTAACTTCCCCGTCAAGAAGCTAACCTTCTTTAATATCTCTTCTCCACTCATCGCATCGACGAATGCGCTTATGATAGAGGCCGTAGTTTCTGGTGCGATAAGCACCATCCCTTTGAATGTAGGTGCACGCTGTGCGTTCAGCATGCTTACAGCGATATCCGCCGATTCATCAAAAACTTTATTAAAATGTAGTCCATAAGGATCAAGCGCCTCTTCTTGTCGTGAATCCGAAGCTTGTTCAGTTCCATCTTTTGCTATCACATTGGAAGATACAATCGAATAGCTCCCTTCCCAGTCCCCTCTTATCCCAGAACTGTTAGCGGCATGTAGTGACGAACTCGAATATGAGAGCCACGCGTTTATGGAATACATCTTATCAATCGAAGCTATACCATTTACTGAAGACAAAAGTCGAGTCTTCATTTCACTCACCTCAACATCGCCTATATTCTTGCTTATCGGATTACTTATATTCTCGTGTGGCTTCCATGAGAACCTGCCTTGCGTGTCTTCGGAACCATTCTTTGCTAGCTCATAAGCCTTCTTCAACAGATTTTGAATTTCGTTGTAAGACGCAATATGAGCGATTACGGATGAAGATTTTCCCTTGTACATAGAACGTATAATAATCGACTTGCTGTTTATCGTATCCGAGCTTTTAAAAGAGCCTCTCTCTACCCTGAGATTGCACTCTTCGCTCTCAACAACTCTTACTTCGAACTGTGCCTCCAAACCAGAGGAGTTTATTATAGAGTATAATTTATCACTGTCCACCGACAACCACTCCCTTTATCCTTATGTTTGGGCCTCCCGTGCCCACTGAGACCCATTGCCCCTCTTTCCCGCACGTTCCATCATCTAGGTCGAACTCATATTTGCTTATCGCATCTATACGATTAAGTATATCCAGTGTGCTCCCCGTCAGAGCCGCATCTCTAACAAACTCTGCCAGTTTCCCATGTCTTATCATCCTTCCATACTGTGCTTTGAACATAAATTTTCCACTACCAGGATCAACATAACCGTATTGGAATCCATAGAACATAACACCCTTCTCTATTCCCTCAAATATGTCCTCTTCGAAATCTCCTTGCGCTATAAGGGTATTTGACATACGCGCTATTGGTTTTACCTTGTAATTCATAGCTCTTGCCGCCCCGTTTGGGGCTGCGTTGAGTCTGCTGGCAGTTTCTAGAGTGTGCAGGTAATTCTTGAGGACACCATTTTCTACTATGATTCTTCTTTCGGCCCTTGTGCCTTCCTGATCGAATGAGAAAGACCCTCTTCTATCCTTCAGTGTCGGATCATCTATTATATTTACTATCTCATTTCCGACTTTCTTTTCGAGTTTCCCCTCAAGAACTGATGCCCCTTCAAGTATCCCATCCGCTTCAGAAGCATGTCCAAACGCCTCATGCGTATAGGTACCTGTCATAGAATAATCAAGAACCACATCGTATTTGCCGCCTTTGACTTGTTTTGCGTTTCTTATCATATTTGATTCCTTTTTTGCATCACTGCCCAATTTTTCAGGCACGTTTCCGTCAAAGAGTTCAAACCCAGTGTTTGCTCCTATGGATTTTCTCACGTATTGCACAGAGGAGCCGTCCTTCACAAAAGAGAATGTTAGAAGTCTAGGGGCAGAATCGGAAAATGAAACAATATTCCCTATATTGCTTCCTACCATCCAAGATGACACTCCATCCCCGTATATTGTCCTAGTCGATACTGTGTATCTTCCCATCGCCGCTTTGTCGGCTCGTTTGACCACATCAAGCTTGTCTTTTATCCCTACACCTCTTGTATCCAGCCTCCAGTTCGGCTTTACGACCGCGTTGTTCTCTTGAGGAGTTATCTTAAATCCTTTCCCATTGTTTGGCTTGCTTCTTAGTACTTTGTATGCGTAATCAACAGATTTCTTTATTGCAGCTTTTGTCATATCATCTGATGATGAGAAAGCCCAGACCCCTCCTTTAAGAAGTCTTAGACCAAACCCGCCGCTTTTTGTCTCGGAGACGCTTCTGACGATTCCATTCTCCATGATTATGGAGGTCCCATCAGTTTCATTTAGTCTTATATCCCCATAAAATCCTCCCTTAACGAGGTTAGAGAAATATTTTATCAGATCCTCATCTAGCATAATTTAATCCGAATGATTTATTTTGTCCCACAATGGTTAAATAAGTATGTCGTATAATTAATATTATAAGTCTTTACAGCTAGATTATCAGCTATCTACAATGAAAACAGAAAACAGCAAGGTGAACGGCATTCAAAAGAAATATGAAACCGTTTCTTCCGACGTATTGATAATAGGCGCAGGTGGTGCTGGTCTTAGGGCCGCTATAGAAGCCTTTGATAATGAGGCTAGCGTCGTAGTTGTGTCAAAGTCGCTTCTCGGTAAAGCACACACCGTCATGGCAGAAGGAGGAATAGCTGCGTCCGTTGCGAATGTTGACTCAAAAGACAACTGGAAAGTCCACTTCTCGGATACGATAGTAGAAGGAGTCTACATCGGCAACTGGAGAATGGCAGAGATAATGACAAAAGAAGCCCCTGATAGGGTGTATGAGCTAGAGAGATACGGCGCACTGTTTGACCGCACACCTGATGGAAAGATAATGCAGAGAGCCTTTGGAGCGCACACCTACAGAAGACTGTGTCATGTCGGAGATAAGACAGGACTGGAACTTATAAGGACTCTGGAAGATCAGATCTTGCACAGGGACGTAAATGTTATGGATGAGGTGTTCATAACAAAGCTGTTCATAAAAAACAATTCCGTAAGCGGTGCCCTAGGGATACGATTGAGAACAGGCGAGATAATACTGTTTAGGACCAAGACCGTGATACTATGTACCGGCGGCGCAGGCAGATTATACAAAGTGACGTCCAACTCATGGGAATCAACGGGGGATGGTATAGCACTAGCCTACAATGCAGGTGCCGAGCTGATGGATATGGAGATGATACAGTTCCATCCAACTGGGATGGTTTATCCGCCTGGTGTCAAGGGGTTACTTGTTACAGAGGGAATTAGGGGGGAAGGAGGCATCCTTCTAAATGCAAAAGGAGAACGATTCATGCTGAGGTATTCTCCTGAGAAAAAAGAGCTTGACGCAAGAGACGTTGTCGCAAGAGCCATACACTCTGAGATAGAAGCAGGCAGAGGCACAGAACATAATGCAGTGTACCTAGATATCTCCCAGAAAGGAGCTAAGTTCATACACCAAAAATTACCAGGTATGTATTCTCAATTTATGGATTTTGCAGGAGTTGATATTACTAAACAACCTATGGAAGTAGCCCCCACCGTCCATTACCAGATGGGTGGCATAAGAGTTGATCCCGAGACATGTAGGACTAATATTAAGGGTCTTTTTGCGGCAGGCGAAGTCGCTAGCGGTCTGCATGGTGCAAATAGGTTGGGTGGTAACTCCCTTGCAGATATTCTTGTATTCGGTAAGAGGGCGGGTCTGGCAGCAGCAATTTACTCCAGCAAAACAGCATTGTCGTCTATAAGCACAGAGGAAATATCAAAGGAAATCGCACGTATAAACTCTTTTGCAAACAAAAAGAAAGGGCTCAACCCTCAAACTATAATTAAAGTAATCGGAGAAACTATGTCAGAAAAAGTTGGCATAGTTAGGGATGGCAAGGATCTTGGACTTGCTTTAACGAAGATACAGGCGCTTAGGAAGAAAGCCAAAAACGTAGGTGTTTCAGGTTCTTTGAAATTTAACCCAGGTCTTCTTTCATGTCTTGAGGTAGAAGGTATGTTAACCACGGCAGAGGCTATAATTAGAAGCGCGATAGCAAGAAAAGAAAGCCGTGGCGCGCACACTAGAAAAGATTTTCCAAAGAAAGACCCTAAGTTTAAGAAAAATATATTATCCTACAAAAATGGAAACAGCATGAAACTAAAGATGGTCAGTGTTCCCAGCATGCCAGACCGTCTAAAACAATTAGTAAAATTAGAGGTTTACTGATATGAAAGAACTTACTATAAATATATTCAGGATGGACCCCGCTGTTGACAACGCAGGTAAATACAAGAAGTTCAATGTACCTGTGCAGGAAGGAATGGTCGTGCTTGACGCTGTTAGGTATGTTCAGGAGAACATAGACCCTTCGCTTGCGCTAAGATGGAACTGTAAAGCCGCGAGATGCGGTTCATGCTCTGCTGAGATTAACGGTAGGCCGAGGTTAATGTGCAAGACTAGAGTAGATATGCTGGAGGAAGAGATAACCGTGTCGCCAATCCGAGCTTATCCTCTTATCAAGGACCTGGTAACAGATGTCTCCAATAACTATGAGATAGAGCGTAGGATACCTGCTTTCAGGCCTAAGAAGGGAGCAGCCCAACCATTTCTAATTAATCAGATAGACGTAACAAGATCGCAGGAGTTTAGAAGGTGCATAGAGTGCTTCTTATGTCAGGATGTATGCCATGTCATAAGGGAGCACAATACAAATTATATAGGCCCTCGTCATGCGATTAAAGTCGCGTCCCTGGACATGCACCCGATGGATGGCATAGACAGATCACCAATGCTCAACGGTGATCTTGGTCTCGGTTTCTGCAATATAACCAAGTGCTGCCAAGAAGTTTGCCCTGAGGGCATAAAAATAACCGATAACGCAATAATCCCAGAAAAGGAGCGTGCCGTAGACTACAAATACGATCCTATATTAAGGTTGGCGAGAAGACTAAGGAGGGGTTCAAGTGCAAAATAACATGGCGATAAAGACATTATTGAACAGCATGATACCATCGGAGCTTTTGGAACCAAACTGGAGATTATTGTCGTTTATAGTTCTGCTGATATCAGGGATAGGAGTCCTGATGTTATATCCAATGTCTGAATTTCATGGATATGTTGATCCATTCTATGCCCCCACTGTGTTAGTGGTGCCGATAGCTGGGCTGTTTAGATTAACATGCTACGCGTATAGAAAGGACTACCACAGGCATGTTTTCAATCACCCCAATGCGTGTGGCATAAACATAAGAGGAGACAGTATGACAAGAGATTACTCTGGCGAGACGAAATTTTTCAGAGTAGAGAACCTGCACAGGTATTTTTTATATGCAGGTATACTGATACTCCCTTTTTTCTACTATGATTTTTATATATCGTTAATTTATTCAGGAAGCTTTGTCTTGAGGCTCGGCAGCCTGTTGTTACTGCTAAATGCAGTGGCATTAACTTTATGGGCTGCTTCATGCCATGCCCTTAGACATCTTATAGGAGGCAGAACAGATTGTTACGGCTGCGCTTTTGCAGGATCGCAAAGAAAATCGCTTTTCAATTGGCAATCTATATTGAACGGGCATCATGAATTCTTTGCATGGTTTAGTCTTTTGACTATAATATTTGTGGACTTATACTTAAGGGGACTGGCAGCAGGAATGCCGATAGACCTTAACCTATCTAAATTATTATGAAACAATACATACCTCCAAAATACAGATACCCTTTGTTTTTTATTGGTCTAATGACTATGATAATAACTGCAATTGCTTACAAGTTCGTATTTATACCAGAGGTAATAATCGAAGTGGTTGTTATCGTCGGGTTTGTGCTGTTTGTATCTTCATTTACTTTTTGACATATAAGATGCAACCCTTAGTCTTCTTAAAGTCCTTTATCATGCTTTTTTCTTATGTTTCTAAAAATAAATAAGGATAAAAACATATTATGTTATGCCAAAGTACAGCTTGACCATAAATAAAAAATCGCAATCAGCCCTAGAATACCTTTTGACATACGGTTGGGCCATAACGATAATCGTGCTAGTTATGGCCGCCATATATTATATGGGAATACTTAACATACCTCCTTCAGGTCCTGCAATAAGCGGTTTTTCAGGTATAGAAGTCACCGCAGTTCAGGCAAACACATCCGTTTTTGAGTTTAGCATAAAGAACAACTTGGGTATAACCGCAAATCTGTCCACATTATCGGTTTCTTTCGATGGAAATATGTACAAATTATGGCAATGCACGGCTACAATCCTCGACCCCGGTGAAAGTGCGATATGTGCGATATTAGGAAACTTTTCAGCATCACGGATATCCGCACAGGTATCAATGGCGTATTCTGTGTCTAATATTTTAGGAGGGGTCTCCAATGGAACCATCTCAATAACACCGCAGGTACAGTTTATCTCCAGCCCATTCTCCCCATATTCTGTAAGGATAGCGGTATACAATAATCAGTCATCAGCTACCCCAACTCCGTTTCAGCAGGCGATAAAGTTTAATCCCACTCTTTTTTCCGGTTATGAACTATCTAATCTAGGAAACATAAGGCTCTATTACAACGGGCAGGAGCTATACAGCTGGTGCGAATATGGCTGTTCAAACAACGCGAACAGTTCGCTTATATGGGTAAAACTTACGAACTCCATCGCCGCAAATTCGACTATTAATCTTACGATGACATTCGAGCCACTAACCAACTATAATTCTGTGTATTCTGGTGAAGCCCCGCAGCTCTCTCCCGTGTACGGAGAATATGACAATGGAGCTAATGTATTCAATTTTTATGATAATTTTAAAGGGACTACTCTTGATACAAGCAAATGGTCCGGAGGTTCATGCCAGGTAATTTCAAATGGGTTATTAATCCCATCAAGTTGTAGTACACAACTAAATTCAAATACTGAATTTTCTAATCCTCTAATTTTAGAGGCAGACATGAATTTCGTAGATGTGTTTAATAATGTAGGTGGGATAGACGGAATTGGGATTTTTAATGCATCAAACGGTGCAGGTACTTATTATATTGGATGGTATAGGTACTCCGGAGGATTTTTCAGCGGTGGTGAATGGAACCCATCACAAAGCTGGCCGCAGTTCCCAGTCTCTCCTTTAACTAATCATTTTTACGTTTGGAGTATATATTGGCAACCGTCATATTCATCCGTAATGTATTTAAACTATACAGATAGCGTTTCTCCCACAACTTACCCAGGCGATTATCCTATAAAAATTGGAATTAACGCTCAAGGGGCGGCCGAATATCTAATGAATTGGATTCGTGTGCGTTCCTATCCCCCAAATGGAAAAATGCCTTCCACATCAATAAGCTCTATAGGAAACCAGCCAATATATACGAGAGCCATAACGTTCTACAACGGACAGAATATAGCTACTTCAAATCCCTTCCAGCAGATGTTTACAACGGATTCCGCAGTCTATTCTGCTTATGAAGCGCCAAACCTTGATAACATACAGTTCGTTTATCAGAATGGATCAATAATACCATCATGGTTGGAGTCAGGAAACAGCAGTAAATCAACAGAGACAACATACTGGCTGAAAATAGGGAGCATTCCTGCTGACGCCGGAGTGACCATCTATGAAGTGTTCTACTCTATAGCGGATAACGTTTTCAACAACATCAACACTGGGGAGGCTCCTCAATTTTCTCCGGTGTTTGGGGAATACAATAATATAGCAAATGTCATGGATCAAGGTTTGGCATATCAGGTGTATTACGACAGTGGTGGAACATGCGACTCGACGAATTACCAGACACAGCTTTACAATTCTTCTTTGGGCAACGGCACAACAGTACTAGGATGCGCTTCGTTTGTCTCTAATACGGCACCATTTTCAGCAATCTCTCCCGGGACGTCTCAAAACGTCGATGGAACCACGGAACCGAACGTAGTTATAAATTATCAATCTGGGTACAGTGGCGGTGCTCCTTATCCAAATCCACCCATTGCAAACACTGCGAACTCATGGTTGGTTAAGGCGATAGGGTGGGTGAACATCGCTTCGTCCTCTACATCGACATTTAGTGAGATAGCAGATGACGGCATCACCCTAAGCTACTCTAAGAACGGTGGAAGTAGCAGCGGCATAAATTGGCTCGGTGGCTCATCGAGCCCCAATAATTTGATATCCCAATGGCATACGACCGGCGCGGCAGCATATACAAGTAGCAGCATTTCTGCGGGGACTTATAGGATCGAATTGGATTATTTTGAAGATGGGGGAGGCTCGTATACTGGACTTTGGTCAAGCGCTTCAGTGGATTACTATCATGCCGCTTATCCTCCCGATGGAGTCATGCCTACTGTCATAGCAGGAACAAACATCCCTCTACATACGCAACCGATAACGTTCTACAACGGACAGAATATAGCTACTTCAAATCCCTTCCAGCAGATGTTTACAACGGATTCCGCAGTCTATTCTGCTTATGAAGCGCCAAACCTTGATAACATACAGTTCGTTTATCAGAATGGATCAATAATACCATCATGGTTGGAGTCCGGTGCAAGTAACGCCGCTACTTCAACGATATACTGGCTGAAGATTGGAAGCATTCCTGCGAACGGCAAACTAACGATATATGAGGTATTTTATCCTACTTCTATAAACATGTTCAATACCATAAATACAGGTGAGGCCCCGCAATTATCTCCGATATATGCGGAATACGACGATGGAGCAAACGTATTCAACAATTATTGGAATTTTGCAGGGACAACCTTACCAAACGGATGGACATCAAGTATAGGTTCAAGTAGTGGTTCAGTTACAGTAAATAACGGAGTAACACTTGCTTCTGGAACGGGAGGTAATAACGGTTGGGGAACAATTAATTACCCTTTTACAATGCCAGCATCAGATCAAACGATTGTAGAAGTATATGGTAAAACAGCAAGCACAGGCAGGCAGAGGATGTATCTGACAGATACAGCTACTTCTATTTTTGGAGGATATTATTCTGATTTAGGATTTGATTATGGTATTTATGGAAGTTCTGAAATAACTAGTGGAGACCTGCAGTATTATTGGAATGGATATAATTCTCCTTCTAATTCTGCTTTTGCAATAAATATCCCTTATATTATACAATACATTTTATCAGGTTCTACTTTTTATTGGAATATTTTAAATCAAACCGAATCAACAGTAGCATCACAATCTACAACGCAACCTTCTTCAACAACTGTCTTGTCCTTGATAGATGATGACGATAGTGGAGTAACTCAATCAACATACTATTGGATTCGTATGCGTGCCTATCCTCCAAATGGACTTATGCCAGGTACAACAATAACAGTATTCACGGAATCCGGTCTTCCAAGCGGATACAAATGGAATGTCACATATAACAGCGTGCTGCAGAGCTCTACAACGTCATCGATTACATTCTTAAATACCCAAGGCACGTATTCTTACACCGTCCCCACGCTTTCCAACTCTAGTGCAGGTTGCACAACAACATACACTCCTTCATCTTCATCAGGAACATTGCTAGCAGGCTCAACACAGTCCATATCATTCAGCGGCTCCACCACATGTACTACAGTATTCACGGAATCCGGTCTTCCAAGCGGATACAAATGGAATGTCACATATAACAGCGTGCTGAAGAGCTCCACTTCCAGCACCATAACCTACTCTACTACATATACAGGAACGCAGCCGAGTTACTCTTACACCGTCCCCACGCTTTCCAACTCTAGTGCAGGTTGCACAACAACATACACTCCTTCGTCTTCACCTTCTAGCCCTGTTGCTGTTGGGTCTTTAGTATCTGTTACTTTTACCCCCCTGACAACGTGTACTACGACATTCACAGAATCTGGTTTACCAGGAGGGTACACCTGGTCAGTCGACTATGGCGGCACAACGTATTCCGCATCTAGTGGATCCCAAATACAATTCACGACGGCGCCTGGTACTTATTCATTTTCAGTAAGTCCAGTTGACGAGTCACCACTTACATCATGTGCAGCTACAATAGTAGAGTATTATGTTTATTCTCCTTCCCCTTCTTCGGGGTCATTAGTAGCAGGTTCGCCGCAATCAATAACCTATTCATTGGTTTGTCCGTGAGGTGAAATAACGGAAATGAACAATGATAAAATTAGGATTATAAAGAGAAAATGGGTGTACATAGTCCTTATAGTGGTAGTGGTAATAACGGCGGCATCTGTGCATATCTTTTATCAACACAGCGCTTCTTCTCCCGCTGCCCCTGATAATACACGTTGGCAGTCACCTATATGCATAGCCAATCTGTCCTAATATGCGTTCACAGTTTAGCAGCAAGATTTCCAAATGCACAGCTCTACAGGTCTAATATATCAAACCAGTGAACATATCAAGTTATTGGTGGAAAAGCATCAGTTTTTAATCAAACCTATCAGGACTGAGTCTAATTCCTTTGCTATGTCTGTATCAACGCTTTTAATTGCGTTTGTAGATAATTCTTTTTTAAATGGCAGCTTTGCAAGTAGCGGTATGTCTTTTATGCCGCTATCAGTTGGCATGTCCATTTTTTCGCCGCAATGATCACATATTATATAACTCATATTTTCTATGATCCCTGCCACAGGTATCTTTAACGCATCCGCAATCACGGTAGTCTTTTTGCCAACGAGTTGCGACAGATTCTGTGGTGTTGTGACAAGTAATATCTTATCAACAGGTATTGACTGAAAAACTGTAAGTGGTCCGTCGCTTGTACCTGGAGGCAAGTCAAGAAACATGAAATCTAGCTCCCCCCAGTCCGTGTCAGAATACATCTGCTTTATTGCGTTGGACACTAATGGTCCTCTCCATATAAGTGCTTCAGTATCTGTAAGCATGCTTATCGACATTATCTTTATTCCGAATAGACTCAGCGGTTCAAATTTTTTGTCTTTTGTCAGGTACGAATGGTATTGTGAGCCAACTATTGCCTGTATAGACGGCCCTGATATATCACAATCAAGTATGGCTGTTTTGTAGCCCAGCCTGCTGGCTTCTAGAGCCAGCATAGCTACTATACTGCTTTTTCCAACGCCTCCTTTAGCAGAGTAAACCGCTATTATGTTTTTAACGTTCTTTTTGTCGTACTTTTCTATAGGTGGGGGGAGGCTTTTACTGTTGCCGTACAGTTCTTTCTTTACCACAGCTAATTCCTCCCTTGTCATGTATCCAAAAGTAAGTTCTATCTTACTGTAGCCAGAATTCTTAAGAGCTTCATTAACGTCCTTTTCTATTGTAGACGCAAGAGGGCAGCCCGGAACAGTCAGTTTTATCCATATAAGCAAAGTATCGTCTTTCTTCTCTATGTTGCTGATCATATTCAGCTTTACTATACTTATTCCTATTTCCGGGTCTTTTACAGTGTCAAGCAAGGAATAGAGTCTAGTTAGCTCTGCTTTGTCAATACTCATTTTCTTTTTCCTTCTTCTTCGACGTCCTTTATACCCTCTGCGGTAATCTGGAATGTTACTTCTCCTTCAGGGAGACTAGGAGAATCTACAAGTTTTGCAACTCTGGCCCCCTTTTTCCCTTTTCTTAAGTATATTCTGTAAGTAGCTACGTGACCTATTATGTGGCCGCCTACTGCGACTGTAGGATCTCCGAAAAGAACGTCAGGTCTAGCCATTACTTGATTTGTCATGTACACCGCCACGTTGAATCTGTCAGCTATCCTTTGCAGATTGTGTAGTATTACATTAAGCTTCTGCTGTCTGTCCGCAAGAGTACCTCTACCGATATATTCAGCTCTGAACAGTGCCATCATGCTGTCTACGACAACAAGCTTTATCTTAGAATCTTTGTTTATCAGATCAGGTACCTTGTCTATAAGAAGCATCTGGTGATCGGACGAATAAGCCCTACCTATTTTTATGTTTTGAAGCGCCTCTTTCGGATCCAGACCCTTAGCTACCGCAAGTTGCTCTATACGTGCAGGTCTGAAGGTTCCTTCAGTGTCTATCCAGATAGCGTGACCTTCAAGTCCGCCTTTCTCCCTAGGCAGCTGCACGTTAACTGCCAGTTCAAAAGCAAGCTGACTTTTTCCAGAACCATACTCTCCATAGCATTCGGTTATTGACTGTGACTCTACACCACCTCCTAAAAGTATGTCAAAAGCCTGACTACCTGTCGAGATTCTCTGTACACTTTTCCTCTTATCCTCAAATTCAAGTCCTGATAGAAAGTTCATCTTAGCCGCTTCTCTGGCCTCAGCTATTATCTTTCTAGAGGTTGGCTCCCCTATCTCGCATACCTCAGAAACCACAAGGGGATTTGCAGTAGCTAGAGCTATGACATCAAGATACCCCGCGCTCTTTAATCTTGAAGCAACAGCAGAGCCTACTCCCGGCAGGTCCTTTATATCAACGTATTCATCCGGAGTAATGCTTACGCTGTTTGTGCTTATCTCTTCCTGAGTTTCCTCTTGGACATCCTCCTGAATCTCTTCATCTTCTTTAGAGTCTTTTTTTGCCATAATACCTCCGCTTGTAGACACGTCTTTTTATTTATTGTTTAAGCTGTTCCAGGATTATAGTCGTGTCAGTTTTCCCTACTCCTTTTATAGCCCTCAACTGAGAGACAACAAAATCCGAAAGTTCCTGCATTCTATTATAGCTGAACTTTATCATCAGATCCCATTCTCCGCTTATAAGCATCACTTCCTTTACTCCTGATTTGTCAATTATCTCTTTTCCTATAGTAACAGGGGATGCGCCTTCTACAACACTAACAAATATAAGAGCACCTAGTTCCTCCATAATGAGATATTTTGTACCGCAGGATATTTATATCTTAAGTGGTTCGTCTGCGGCGTAAAATACGGAAAATAGGTGAAGTATAAGCTTTAAAAACATAAGATTTCTTAATATCCCAATAGTTATGGATACAGTTGACATCGAGAGAGCAGTCGTTGGAGTAAAGCAGGAGATAGATAAAGCTAAGAAGAAATTCAAGCAATCTATAGACCTAGTCATAGTTACTAAACCAAGAAGGTCCAAATCAGAGGAGCCTGTGAATACCATAGCGTTTCTGCCGAACATAGTCAGTGACGTTAAGACCTGTGCTTTTGTTGACAAGGATATGATAACGCAGTCAACAGGAACATTCACAAAGGTAATAGCAAAGGACGAATTCGCAAGCTATGAGAAGAAGTCCATAAGGAAGCTAGTGAAAGGATATGATTATTTCTTCGCAGAGGCATCTATAATGGCACCAGTGGCCGCCAAATTCGGTAAACAACTTACTGCTCTTGATAAGATGCCTAACCCTAAGACAGGTACTGTCATCTCACCTTCTTCGAATCTCAAAGCCGCTGAGCAGAAAGTACATTTTGCAGCCAAAGTAAATACGAAGAAAAACAATGCGGTTATAATAAAAGTCGGAGATGAGAAGACGGAAGATTCTAAGATAGTAGCTAACGTTAACATTGTGTATACGACTTTGAAATCATCATTAATCAACGGTGACGCTTCTATAAAACACATATATCTAAAGCCCACTATGGGTAAACCGGTGAAAATATGAACAAGTCGAAAGGGTCTGTTAAGAAAACTAGGGCAGCAGAGGATTTAAGCAAGAAATTGGGAGAATATAAGACGCTCGCATTAGTAGAGGTATCTGGATTTCCTTCAAGCAATTTTGAGAAGATCAAAAAAGTACTCAGAGGAGAGGCGAATTTCGTATACACAAACAAGGTTATAATATACAACGCGTTAAAGGATGCGAATTCGCCTTTGGCAGATAAGGTAGAAAACATAAGACTACCAGTTCTACTGGTTTCGAATCTTAACCCATTTGACATAGTCAGAAAAGCGGTAGGTAACAAGGCGTACGCAAAGATAAAAGCAGGAGAGACAGCTAACGAGGACATAACGCTTCATAGCGGCCCGACTCCTTTCCCTCCAGGACCTATGCTCTCGCAGTTTTCGTCCATAGGTGTGAAAACGAAGAATGAGGGTGGAAAGATATCGATAACATCAGATACGATAGTGGTCAAGAAAGGAGAGGTGGTTAACGAAAAAGTCGCTTCTATACTATCCAGCATGGACATAAAGCCAAAAGAGCTGGTTCTATCGGTTCTTTACGCCTTCAATGATAAACTGGTCTTTGGCAGAGAAACTCTATATAAGGATCCTGCTGAGTACATCTCAGATATAAAGAACGCCTTCTCTAAATCTCTTTCATTATCCATCGGAGCAGGCATATTGAACAAATATTCTGTTAAACCTATCATTAAAAAGATTTATATAGGAGTAAGATTTTTATCTGTAGATAGAAACATAGTGTCAAAGTCAACAATAAAGGATATATTGGCTAAAGCATCGGTTCAAGCCGGTGCCGTTGATAAAATTATAGGAGGGAAATAACGAATATGGAGTACGTATACGCAGCGATGTTGTTACACAGTTTAGGCAAAGAAATAAACGATGAGACATTGAAGAGTGTCATATCAGCGACTGGAGCCCAGCCTGACGAAGCGCAGATAAAGTCTGTTGTTTCTGCTCTCAAAGATGTTGATATTGAAAAAGTAATAAGCGAAGCTCAAATTTCTGCAGTAGCCGCGCCAGCGCCAGCTGCTGCTCCTCAACATGAATCTAAGAAAGAGGAGAAGAAAGAAGAGCCTAAAGCTGAAGAAGCAGCCGCCGGTCTAAGCAGTCTTTTCGGTTGAATCGAAGACGCATTTATACGATCGCGTTGTTAGAACTAATAGGTGAATAGAGATACATATGACTATACTTGTCACGAATGATGACGGATATAAGAGCTGGGGGATCAACACTTTATATAAGGCAGCCGTTGAGGTCTTCGGCGATGACGTCGTGGCAGTGGCACCGGAAAAACTTCAGAGCTCTGCCGGCATGAGTTTCACATTCCACAAACCTCTTAGAGTGGAAAAACTTGACTATGAAGGAATGCCATGTCTCGTAGTATCGGGCAAGCCAGCCGACTGCACTTTCATGGCTCTGAATCATTTTTATTCGGGCAGAATTGATATGGTTCTCTCTGGAGTGAATTATGGCATGAATGTAGGTCTAAGTCCGATATACTCATCAGGTACGATATCCGCTGCGCTTTACGCTGCTATCTCTAAGGTACCGAGCGTTGCCTTCTCCAAGCATCTTTCAAATTCAAAATCTCAGGATGAGATAAAAAAAGAGATGGATTCTGTGTATTCAAGATTGGTAGATATACTAGAAAAAATCAAAAAGTCGTCATTCCCGCCGGACATAGAATTGCTGAACATTAACTTTCCTAAATCGCTTGAAAAGGACACATCTATAAAGGTGGTCAAGGCAGACAGGAAAGTTTTCCAGGATGTCGTGCAGCAGAGAGAGGACCCGCTTAAGAGACCTTATTACTGGCTTTACGGGACGCTTAGAAAAGATCTGGATCCGAATGCCGACGTCGCAAATCTTCTTAACGGAAATATAACGGTAACACCGATAGAACTCCACACATCTGATGAGGAGAAACTGTCATCTATAAGAAGGATGTTCCTATGAACATTAAGATAGGAATGCTAGTACCTGCTATCGTAGCCGCCGCTTTTATAATCTATTTTGTCCTGTTCTACTCAAACGGATATCTGCAGCAGCCATCAATAAACTCGTCATTTTTATCGATAGGCGTTTCGGCCTGTCAACAGTGTTCTTACAACGTTCCTTCATTCGTATATGGTCTACTCAGCGGTCAGGGTTACACTAACTCACGTGTTTCCCTGGATTTTGGTAGCCAGCAGGCCAATAAAGTCATATCAAATTCTTTGATAACCTCACTGCCGTCTGTAGTGGTACCTGCCACATCGTCAGCGGCTAACATACTAGACGCATTAGTATACCTTAACGTCTTTAATCTAGGAGGAAACGATTTCGTATTGAATACTCCTTTTTTGTCAGGTCTCACTAAAAACGTCACTTTCTATTCTGTTATCCAGAACAGGACTATAACCTCGTATGATATCTACAACGTCTCCGCAGTGTACGGTGTACACTCTTCTTCACCGTTTCTAAATCTTCTTAACCCCAGCGAATTCTTATTGCAGGTGAATGCGTCAAACATGTCATCAGCTAACAAGACGGTAGTACAGTTCATATATGACAACTCTCCTTTCAGCGCAGTGCAGAGTCTGGTGCTGAAAAGTGCACTAGACAATTTTGGAAATTTCACTTCGGTGTATACTATCAAGTCTAAGACAATCAACGTGTCTTCATCACAGTACCTTGGCCCTGATACCCTTTATAATTTTGGTAAAATGCAGTTTCAGAGCGATTATTTTGACTTTCAGGCTTATAATATCAGTCTGCTTAACAGCCAGACAGCACAGAGAAATCTTTTTCAGTACGATCAGAATGCCGCCGCCAGCATAAATTCCGTTTATGGGTCATTTACTCCGTTCCTTGACATAGGCGGCAAGTTTATAGAGGTGTCCTCTATGCTTAGGCCGTCGGTTTTTAACGGTATGAACTTGACTCAGGTACATAGCTTAATAGTTTCTAATTCGACCGTAAACAAGATGTTCAGTGACAGCGTAGCGTTTGTCGACGCGGCTCTTTGCTCTTTCTCTAACGTTAAAGCAAATGTATGTGATACTAACGCTGTAAAACAGCAGGAACTAAACATTCTGCAGCAGATTTAACGCGTCGGTAGTTTTATATTTTACCATTTAATAGATATTGTATGGAAAATATACCTTCTAAACAAAAGCCGTTTGATTTTGTAACAACTGAAAAACCGTCTCCTAAACCTAGGAACAGCGGAGTGATAGAGATAAGGGGCCCCTACTATTCCGCAGTAACCGCAGGATACGTTAATAATCTGCTGGATGACTGGGGAGAGTACATAGACGGTCTTAAATTCGCAGGAGGCTCATTTAGCCTACTCCAGGAAGATAAACTAAAAGAGTATGTAAAAATCTGCCATGATCACGGCGTGTTCGTTGATACGGGTGGATGGATAGAGAGGGTATTAGTAGATGGGAAGGAAGCCGTTGACAAATACATAACAAAGTGCAAAGATATAGGATTCGACGTAATAGAAGTATCAAGTGGGATGGCGCCGGAAGTTATGAAAATGCCGCTAGAGGATAAAATCGCTATAGTCAAAAAGATAAGCAGCATGGGTATGAAGCCAAAACCAGAAGTGTCTCTCATGATAGGCGCCGGTGGCGGAACTCACATAAGCGGCTATGAAGAAGAGATAAAATACAGAGATATTGAAGATTTTATAAAAGAAACTAGAGCATATCTCGATGCAGGCGCAAAACTTATAATGGTCGAGTCTGAGGGAATAACAGAAGACCTGCCTCCTGAGAGATGGAGAAAGGACGTCATAAAAAGACTATTAAATGAATTCGGATATGAGAAATTAATGTTCGAATCATCAGACCCCGAAGTCTTTAAGTGGTATTTGAAGAACGTGAGCAAAGATGTTAACCTGTTTATAGACCATTCTCAGATAGTGGAGTTCACGGCTTGGAAGTACGGTCTATGGGGAGACCGAGACATCTGGAAAGATAAAACCATAGGGTATAAATAAGTTTTATCTAACAACCAGCATTTTGAACAAATCTCGTAAATTTTTAACCTCGTCTATCTTCCATAAAAAGTCTAGCACTTTTCTTGTCCTTTTTTCACCGAGATTATGTGATGCTAGATGTATGAACTTGTTTTCTATCTCCTCATCGCTCATCGGATTCTTGGGGTGCCCACGCTGAAAATATTCCTCTTTAGAGATAGTTTTCCCATTCTTCAGCTTTATCGTTATTCTGTTCGCTATCCCTCTGTAAGGGTATGCGTCAGTGAATTCGGAATCCTCAACCACTTTCACCTTCTTCAGGAATTCCAGAGTTCTCTTATCTCTAAATCTATCGCGTGCGAACTGTTTCTCCGTGACTTCTCCATCCATAAGAGCAACCGTTGCTATGTATGCTATACTGTGGTCTGCTGTTTCTTTAGTCATAGGGTTCCATTTCTGCGGTTCTTTATCTCTGTCTCCGATTATTGTGAAACCAGCTTCCTGCGTGTCTATTCTCATCGATTCGATATCATTTATACTTCTTATCTCCTTTCTTAACTCGAGAGCTATGTCTATTGCGCTTTGCGAGTGTATCTCCCCATCATTTTTCTTTATGTAACTCTTTTCCAGCATGAATTCCGACCCATTTTTGCCGAAAATCGATGTATCTATGCTGAATTTTCCAGATACTTGGTTTTGAAAACCCCATTTTCCTTCTACCATCTCTGAAGGACCTGTAAAACCAACACCAGCCAACATCGCGGAGAAGACTGCGTTTCTCACCGTGTTTGAAGCTGCAGCCGCTTTCCAGTTCGACAGCTCGCCGACTCTATTCTGTCTTGTAGAAAGGTTATTCAACGCTATATTAACTGACTGTGTGGATTTCTCTGTAGAGAGACCCATAAGTTTGGAAGCTGCCAGGGCATTTCCTATAAGCAGATAATTTACGTGGTCCCATCCTCTGCTTCTAAGGCTAGCAGCATCACATAATCTACACTGTATTTCATAACCTATTAGTGTTGATAGAATTATGTCTTTGCCGTTTTTTCCGAAAGCCTCTGCTATAGAGAGAATGCCAGCTATATTATCACTCGGATGTGCTGGCTCTTTAGACAGATAAGTGTCGTTCCAATCTAGATACCTCATTGCATAGCCATTACTGAAAGCCGCATAATCTGGCGGACACCTAATATTTGTGCCGATTAGAGTGGAAGTAGGTCCAGTTTTAGGTTGCCACGAGGAGATCTTCCTTACGGATCTCACCGAATCAACTCTAAAAGTGTTTATGCCACATGCAAGCGTGTCTATAAATCTTCTTTTTGTTTCATGTATAGCACTGTCAGATATATCTGAATAGTCAAGACCGTTAGAATATTCTGCCAATTTTCGCGCTATTTCGGTCATACAATAACAAATTATCCGATAAATATAAGTGCTTCAATAGCCTGCTAAAAGGAGTGTATTACACTCAAAATCAGGCTCAGTAAAGTTTTCTGGTTATTTATACAGGATATATTCTTATTATTTTATGAAATACGCTGATTATACAGTGGGTGTAATAAGCATGAACTCCGTGTTCAGTGGATCTGGAAATCCATATATAATCAGAAGAAGCATAAAAAAGGCCAAAGAGATGGATCTTGACCTATTGATAGCTCCAGAATGGGGACTAATGTCAAGATACAGTGAGAAGTTTAGAATGGCCCCTAGAGACGCCAAAAAGCTAATCCCGAGCGATGAGCAGAAATTAATTAACCCAGCGTACATCAGACTTCCATATTCCCCTAGAGAGGCAAGGTCTCTTATAAGCATACTAGAAAAAGACTCAAAAGGCAGCGATATGATTATAATGCCAGGGTCAATGATGATATACACAGACAGCAAGCACATGTACAATACTATGCCAGTTATAAGTAACGGTAACATCGTGTACTCGGTAATAAAAAACTATGATGGAGGTAGTAAATCTTTTTCTCCTGATAAGTATATCGGACGTAAAAAGGCTATGTTCAAGCTGTGGCCTGATTCCAGGAATTTTAATGATTTTAAAAAAGTGTCTGTTTTCACGCAAAATGGAATAAATTTCGGTGTAGAAGTGTGCGCAGATGCTGGTGTATTGGGAAAATCTACTGGTAAAGATTCTCTTGATATACAGGTTCTTATTTCGGCGGGTAGTAGATGGACAGACTTAACCGCACTGAAGAAAAGCGGCTACGTAATATTCTGTGATGGAGACCCTTATAAGAGGACATACGGACATGTCACTGTTGAGGAATGTATATATTCACCTGGACCAGTTTCTGTGGGATTAAAAGAATCAAAGACGTTTTTAGATCATGAGATTGTGAACAACAACTTATATGTGTACCACCTTGATATAAAACGTTAAGCCTCTAAATTAATACGCGGAATTATACGGCTCTTTTCCTTTTCCAAATATTCTTTCAATTTCCTTAATACTGTTATTATCTACATTTTCTGGTAACATTATCCTTGGTTCTATAACTAGGTCTCCTCTATTCCTACTATCTATAAACAATCCCTTACCTTTCAAGACAATTGGGTTTGAATGACTATCTACAAGGATATATTCCTTTCCATCTGGTGTAGCAACCTCAACCTTCTTTCCGGATAATACATCGAATAAACTGATGTGCAGCACCGTTCTTATATTATGCCCATCTACTGCGAACCTGTCATCTCCTTTTATATGGAAGACCACATACAGGTCTCCTTTACGTCCACGGGCGTCTGCCTCTCCTTTACCTTCTAAGACAACATAGTCTCCTTCAACTATCCCTCTTTTTATAGGTACAATTATAGTATCTGTCTTATGGGTTGTCCCTCTACCACGACACTCCACGCACACTTTAACTGGTATGTACCCTTTCCCCCTGCAAGTGCCGCACGGCGCCATCATGACGAATGTAGATGAGAACTGTTTAGTAGTACGCCTTACTCTTCCAGTTCCTCTGCAATCCCTGCACGTTTTCTTTTCTTCGGCGCCAGTACCGTCGCATCTCTCACAGGCAACATTATGTTCTATCGTTAAGGATTTCTCGTTCTTCTGGAACAGCTCTGATACAGTAATCTCCGTGTCTAGTCTAGTGTTAACTTTCTGAGGACCGAAACCGAAGCTGCTAAATATATCTTCGAATCCTCCTAAATCGAAATTGAATATATCTTGGAATCCTCTTCCACTAACTTCGTTATCCTCGGAGTTTCCTCTGTTAGTCAAGATTCTATAGGCTTCGTTTATCTCCTTGAACTTTTCTTCTGCTTCTTTGCTTCCTTTATTCAGGTCTGGATGATGTTTCTTTGCGAGGATCTTATATGCTTTTTTTATCTCTTCCTCTGTGGCTCCTGGTTTTAAATTTAGTACTTTATAGGGGTCTTTATCCATAACTTAGTAGATAAATATGCACCTGTTAAAATACCTATTGTGAAGCGTCGTTGTCGTCTTTTTTGACATTATCTTGCTCATTTCCACTAGGTTGTTCAGAAGGTTTATACATTTGCGTGCCTATTTTTCTCATGACTTCATCCATCTTTTTTCTATTTTCTCTTAGCTTGTCTATATCGCCTTTTTCTATGTTTTCTTTTGTTTCTTTTATTATATTTTCCGCGTCTTTTCTGTCCTCTTCGCTTATTTTATCCTTAAAATCAGTCAATGTTTTTTCAAGCGCAAAAGTTAGCGCAGACGACTCATTTTTGAACTCTATCTCCTCTTTTTTCTTTTTATCTTCCTCTTCGAATTTCTTTGCGTTTTCAACCATTTCATCTATCTTCTCTTTTGATAGTTTGTTTGGGGCGGTTATCGTTATTTTCTGGGACTTATTTGTAGCCTTGTCCATCGCGGTAACACTGAGTATCCCATTCGCGTCTATATCGAAAGTAACCTCTATCTGTGGTACCCCTCTAGGTGCCGTTGGTATTCCCTCTAAGTTGAACATTCCAAGGCTTATATTATCCTTAGCCAAAGGTCTTTCTCCCTGTAAAACATGTATCGTTACAGACGTCTGATAATCATCGGCTGTGGAGAATACCTTGCTAGTTTTTATCGGTATGGTTGTATTTCTTTCTATAAGCGGTGTAGCTACCCCTCCGAGAGTTTCTATGCTGAGAGTCAAAGGAGTTACATCCAACAATACTATATCTTTTATGTCACCTGCCAGCACTGCGCCTTGTATTGCCGCCCCCAGCGCTACAGCTTCCATAGGGTCAACGCCTCTCTCTATTTTATTACCGAACAGGTCTGTTAAGAATTTCTGCACCACAGGCATTCTGGTTGGTCCCCCTACTAGAATTATCTTTGCTATGTCATTCTTTGATAGTTTTGCGTCTTTAAGGACATTCTCTATCGGGTCTCTCGATCTTTCTATGATAGGTCTAACTAGGCTCTCGAGCGTAGCCCTGGTAATCTTCATGTCTATACTTTTCGGCGCATTGTCCTTGATAGTTATATAAGGCAATGTTATATCGGTCTCAAGGACTGTCGATAGCTCTATCTTAGCTTTTTCTGCTGCGTCTCTTACTCTTTGGTATGCCGTCTTGTCATCTTTTAAATCTACACCTTCTTTTGCTTTGAAATCTTTAATTATATAATCTACAAGAGTCTGGTCCATATCCACGCCGCCTAGCTGCACGTCTCCAGACGTCGCAAGCACTTCAAAAGTACCGTTGCTTATCTCCATAAGAGTTACATCTAGCGTTCCTCCCCCCAAATCGTAAACCATTACCTTGATATCATTTGATTTGTCTAGGCCGTAGGCCATCGCCGCAGCTGTCGGTTCATTTATTATCCTGACTACTTCTAATCCGGCTATCTGCCCTGCGTCCTTTGTCGCCTGCCTCTGATTGTCGTTGAAATAGGCTGGAACTGTTATAACTGCTTTCGAAACCTTTGATCCAAGAAAAGATTCAGCATCCCTTTTTATTTTCTGCAATACAAAGGCAGATATCTGCTGCGGCGTATACACCTTACCACTGATAGAATAGGTGTAGTCTGTTCCTATCTTCCTCTTGGCTGCGAATATGGTGTTTTCCGGATTCGATACAGCCTGTCGTCTTGCAGGCTCTCCAACGATAACTTCCCCTGTTTTTGCGAAAGCGACAACCGATGGGAACATTTTACCTGCCACTGTCGCACCCTCAGCACTAGGTATTATAACAGGCTTCCCGCCCATGACTGCAGCAGCCTGGCTGTTTGATGTACCTAAATCTATACCTATTATCCTCTCTTTTTCCGTCATATTGCTATTTTCACCTTCGGATAACGTATTATCCTGTCATTTAACTTGTATCCTGTTTGTATCTCTTCAATTATTTTACCCGCCTCTTCTTTTATACTTTCTGTAGCTATGGCTTCTGCTATATCTGGCGAGTAGTCTTTGCCTACAATGTCCATCTTTGTCAGACCATATGATTTCAATACACTGTAAATAGATTTCATAAGCGCCTCTATATCTTTGTCTTTGTTGTTTTTCATAACGTTATCAAAATCGTCGAGGACCTTTATCATATCAAAAATTATCTTTTCTCTGATTAGTCTCTCGGACTCTATAAGTTGTTTGTCAAGCGTTTTTCTGTAGTTATCAAACTCAGCGAGGAGATATAGATATTTTTCCCTATACTCATTGTCACCGTCAGTAACATTTTTCTCTTGCTCAGCGGCGTTGCTGTCATGATTCAGGTTTTCCTCCTCCATAGAAATTTATTCTGGTATTATCTTTTTATAAATCTTTCCTACGTTCATAAATGAGCAGTAAGGAGATTATAAGTATAGAAAATATCGCTATGTGCCCGAGTGTGCACAGCAGACAGATAGCATCCAGTACAAACAGTTCTAAATAAATCAAGTATACTGACAGGATTGCACCGAATGCAGCGAATACCAGAACTACGTACGTAAACGAGTCGTTAAGTCTTCTTTTATCTGGACTTATCACCATTATTGATGATAACACCAAAAGAACGGCGAAGAACACTATTCCTAGATAATAGTTGCCTATACCTAAGAAAAGTTCAGAGTATTGACTGGTAACCACTTTACCGCAGTCTATCACAGTACTAGCTATAGAACATGAATTTTGTGGTATTATACTAGCACCAAAAGATAAAGCCAGATAGGTCATAGCAAAAAGGCCGATTATACTGAACGCAACAAGCAGATATTTAGATACGCTAAGGGATCTATCTTTCATAGAATTAACTTTAGAGCTTCTTATTTATTGAAGATAACAGTACTTTTATGGCAGTTTCTATCTCTGATATGTTTTTTGCCCCTGTGCACACTATCTTTCCAGTCCCGAATAACAGGAAAGTTATCTTTGAATTCCTCAGTTTGTATACTAGCCCAGGGAACTGTTCAGGGTTATACTCCGTTTCTTCGATTCCATATGCTATCTTGTTGAGATCGAGAGGCCTATTTAGATTGCCGCTAGCCACAATGTTCTGAATGTCCACCCTCCAAGTGCTCTTAACATTTACACCTATCTTTCTAAGGTCTTTTAGAAGTTTTGACATCGCATTCATTATATCATCTTTTGAACGGCCTCCTGTGCAAACAAGCTTACCGCTCCCGAATATCAGGAAAGTTACATGAATATCTGGCAGTCTGAAAACTAACCCAGGAAATTGATCAGGATTGTATTGCGTGTTTGGCAGCTTGTTAAGCTTTTTTAGAGGAATCTGCGTCTTAAGTGAGATGCTCGCGACTATATTTTCGACTTTATAAATCTTTGCCATATATAAACTTATTCTCCGCGTATTTAAATACAGTTTTTAGTAGCGCCTACTATATATATGCTTATCTAAACACAGAAACTACAAGGTTGTCTTTGTCTACAGATAAGTTCTCTATCTTGAGCAGTTTGCCTTCCTTTTGGAGTGTCGCGTTCGTTTTTCCTGCCACATAATTTAGCACTTCACTGACTAGAACTGATCTGATATCCCCATCTATGCTAAGGGTTATACGTATTATGTCCTCTCTATTCATCCCAAATTCCTTCCTTATCGACTGCACCGTTCTCACTACCTCTCTCTTTATCCATAATACCCTTACTTCTTCGTTCAGTGCTTTGTCCAGGACTATTTTTCTACTTTGGCCATCAAAAACACTAATGTCGGCAGTTTTTGGTATGAGTTTTATATCATCATCTGTTAGCTCATAAGTTTTAGAGTCTATCAGGACATCCATCTTTTTGCCTAGATGCCTTATTACCATTCCTTTTGTAAGTTCTATAAATTTAGCAGTTATACCCGTAACTTGCTCCTGTGAGTATCTTTTCTTGAGAGAGTCAAAGTTCAACGATATCTCAAAATCAGATTCATTCAATTCATATCTTACGTGGAGAGCGTTGGTCAGCATTTTAAGTATGTCCTCCAATATCTGGTCACCGGAAACGCCCGGCAGAAGTATAGAATTAAGTGGTCTTCTCAGAGGAGTCTTTATCTTCTCCCTAGCTGCCAGCACATCCTGCACTACAGAAAGGGTAAAACTCATTCTATTCTCTATGATAGGATCTATCAGTGACTCTTCAACCGCAGGAAATTTCGAAAGTAGCACGCTGCCTTTTTCTCCGAGAGCTTTGTGGGTATACTCTGATATATACGGCACGAATATTGACATTATAGATGACGACTCTTTAAGCACCAACGAAAATACGTAAAACGCCGCAGCGTCCTCCTCGTCGAATATCCTAGGTTTAGCTAGTTTCATATAAGTCCTGCTGAAATCGTTTACCACGAAGTCCACCAGGCTATTTATGGCGTGGTCAGGCCTGAATTTTTCCATTTCTTCGTCTACGGTTTTCTTTGTCTCGTTCCATTTCGAGAGTATCCACCTGTCTTCCATATCGAAATGCTTCTCCGACTTTTTGCTTTCGAAACCTTTGTTGACTGATGTGTACAGATTTCTTAAGTTGTATATTATGTTTATGACCTTTTTAGCGTCAGACAGGTCGTTTGTCGAGAAAACAACTATGTCCTCCAGTCCGTGTTTGAGCAGTGCCAACCTCAGGGCATCTCTCCCATACCCTTCTTTTTGCAGTTCCAATAAAGATTTATAATTGCCTTCGCTCTTCGAAAGTTTCCTGCCGTCATCTCCGATGACGAACTTGTGCATAACAGCGTTTTTAAACGACAATTTTGATGTAGCCAGGTATCCCATTACCAAAGATGAATAGAACCATCCTCGAACCTGGTCATTTCCCTCGCATATGAAATCTGCTGGGAACCACTTTTCATAGTCCTTCTTCTTGGCAGGATAGCCAAGATCCGCAAAGGATGCCGACCCAGAATCCAACCACACGTCTACAACATGGGTAACCCTCTTCATGGGTTCGCTGCACTTGGGGCACTTTATAGTTACACTGTCCAAATCATTCTTGTGCAGGCTCTTTATGCTTTTCTCCCCGCTGAGTGAAAGAAGTTCCTTTTTGCTTCCGACTACTGCCTTGCCATCGCATTTGGAACACTCCCAGACTGGTAAAGGTGTGTTCCAGTATCTTTGTCTGGATATCACCCAGTCCTGGGCGTTTGACAGCCATGTCTCAAACATATCCATGGACAAAGGCGGTATCCAGGTTATACTCTTAGATATCTCTATAAGTCTTCCTTTTATTTTCTTTACGTTCATGAACCACTGGTCACTGGCTCTTTGTACTAGTGGCGTCTTGCATCTCCAGCAATGCGGATACTTGTGTAGTACCTTTTTAACGGCGAGTACAGCACCCTGTTCCTGCAGGGTTTTTATTATAATTTCATTTGCCTTTAGTACGCTCTCGCCTTCGAGCCATCCAGCTTTGTACGTGAACTTTCCCTCATCATCAACTGGAGATAACATAGGCAAGTCATTGTCGAGACCTATCTTGTAATCAGATTCTCCGTGTCCAGGGGCACTGTGCACCAATCCAGTACCTGCATCAGATTCGACGAATGGAGTACCTTCCTCTGATACGAAATCAGATCCGTCTATGACCTTTCCTATCCGTTCTGCGTTCTCTTTGATCTGTGGGATGTCAGGAAATAATGGCCTGTACCTGAGACCTATAAGCTCACTGCCGCTATATTCCCTTTTGACAGCGTATTTAATCCCTAGTTCGTCGAGAACGCTCAGTCTGTCCTTTGCAATTATTGCAGTCTTCCCATCAATTTCTGCGTCTACATAGATAAAATCGCTGTTAACAGCTATGGCCGCGTTTGAAGGCAGCGTCCAAGGTGTCGTTGTCCATACTATGAGGTATCTGTCATCATCTGCTTTGAAAAGAACATATAAGGAGGGATCTTCTTTGTCGTAGTATTTATCGCGTACCTCATAGTTAGACATCGGCGTTCCGCAGCGCACGCAGAACCACGTCGTTTTGAATCCTTTGTAAAGAAGACCCATACCGTCCGCGTTCTTTAGAGCTGCCCAAACAGCCTCTATGTATTTGTCTTCGTATGTCTTGTATGGCTTGTTATTGTACCATAATAGCCCGTAATCCAGCATTATAGAAGTGTTTAGTCTTATGTATTCCTCTGCGAATTTCTTGCACTCGTTTATGAATCTCTCCTCTCCATACTCTTTTATCTCTTTCTTGTTCTTTATTCCTAGCCGCTTCTCCACTGCCACTTCAATAGGTAGACCCTGCGTATCCCATCCTGGCTGCATCCTAACATCAAATCCCTTCATCTGTTTGTAGCGGATGATGGAATCCTTCATGAATATTCCAAGCATGGTGCCCGGGTGTACTTCATTTGTTACAAAAGGCGGTCCGTCAAGGAAATAGAACTTAGGTTTACCCTCAGAAGTCTTTTTTATCCTCTCAAAAACTTTCTTTTTCTTCCAATCTAAGTTGATAATTTTTTCTTCATCTACACCATTATAAAAATCAGCCATAACCAATAAGCTATACAAGATAATTTAACTCTTTCTACTGCATGTAGACCTATCCAGCTTCCAAATAGTCAATGGTTTGACTGATATAACAGTTTATTAATTATGCGCTATCCAGAACTTTTCTTTGTCTATAACCGCGAGGTATACCTTTGATAACTCGTTCTTTGCTTCATCGTTTTTAGGCACTCCTATACCAAAATCCTTTGATTGTATAACTATAGTCTTTCCATCATGCGGCAAGGATAATAGTTCTTTTATAAGCTGGCCTGCGTTTTCTAAAGATGTCTTTATAACTATCTTGCTCTCTTTTGCCCCCTTTATATCAGAAATGACTCTTGCAGATTCAGAATTTTCATAAGCCTCTTTGTAGTGCTTAGCTTCTAGGAAAAATCTCTTTGCAGTGTTATATACCTCGGTAGTATTGACCCCCCACATCGCCGAGATGTCCTTTAACTGCTTATCTAGAACTTCTATATATCTCATAGCCGCTTTGTAAGCCACATAATTCAGCCTCACTATGCCGTCCTGTATGCGTTCAGTTTTTGTTATTTTTATCAATCCAACTTCACCTGTCCTGTTACAGTGAAGCCCTCCACACGCTTCTACATCATATCCGTCTATGCTTACAACGCGTATCTCTGCGCTTGGTATAGCGCCTCCCTGATAAATCTCCATTCCATACCTCTTCTCTGCTTCTGTCCTGCCCATCTTTTTCGCTTTTATGGTGAGATCTTTGGCGACCACATCATTTGCCATGGATTCGATTTCTATAACTTGTAAATCGGTGAGTTTATCGAAGTATGTTATATCAAGGTGTGCCTTGTCAACGTCTTTTTCCGCTCCGTTCTGGTAAACGAATTTGCCTAAAATTCTTCTAGCAGCCTGATTTATTATGTGAGTAGCAGTATGGTGCTTTTTTAGAAGCTCTCTTCTCTCAGCGTCAACCTCAAGGGAGACTAACTCTCCTGCATCTTTCTTAAGCGGCTTTTCCAGAGTATGTATTATAACCCCTTCTGTTATTCTTACGTCTATAACTTTTATATCGTCTATGTTGCCCCCATCCGGCTTTTGTCCACCCATCTCAGGGTAGAATATTGTCTTATCCAGTACTATCTTGTTGCCATCTATCTTCTTTACTATCTTTGATCTGATTTTAAGCAGGTCCTCTCTATAAAAAAGTTTCTCCGTCGGTTTAAGTCTGCTGAGATCGTATGTCTTTGCAGCCTCCCTGTTTTCTTTTCTTTTATTTGCGTTGCTGTAAATTCTTTCCGGAAGGTCCACTCTCTTGCCTTCTCTATCTGCTATGTACTTTATATCTTCAGGAGTTATACCCTTTGATTCATACAACTCTGACATTACCTCACTGCTTATTCTCCTCTTATCTATCAGCCCTAAGATTGTCTTTGCATTCCTGCTCTTGAACTCAGCGTATCTGTCCTTTTCTTTGTTTATTATCGAAGATATATCGAAATCATTCAGCTCTTTGAACCATGAACCGAACTCTTTTTTATGCTCTTCTATCACGTCGTTCAGATCCAGATCCCAGCCTTTAGATTCTATGAAGTTAAGGCACCTTCTGAGTATGTTTCTTAGGTTATATCCCCCCCCTACGTTGCTCGGAAGTACTCCATCGTGCACGCTCACAAGAAGTGTCCTTGTGTGGTCTGCTATAGAATAAACAGCCTGCATATCTGTCAGTATCTTTGTCAATTCCCTTGTGTCAAGTCCGCTTTTTTCGGACAGGATCTTTACGGCTTCATCAAATGGGGTGTTCTCATAGTCTATCTTTCCTGCAAACTTATAGACCTTCCTTAGGACATCATCGCTGTAATTAACCCCTGTTTTTCTTTTTATGAAATCTATAACCTTTGGGAATACCGCTTCGTACACCGTTGGGGTCCCCATACTAACCCACGCCCATCTTTCCAGGCCGGCGCCCATATCTATCGTTTTCGTGTCCATATCCTCCAGTCCTTTTGAAGTGATGGAGTAACGCATGTAAACTTGGTTTCCTAGTTCTAGCCCACCAGCAAAGAACTCTAGGCAGCTTCCGGCGTACCCCGCTCCCGCCCATGAGTCTTCCACGAAAGTGAGTTTATTTGTGTCTATCTTAAGCCCGTCTTTTAGCCAGCGATATATATATTTTATAGCCTCCTTATCGAAGTAAGTCTTCTTCTTTTTAGAATTGAACGCCGCCTCCTCTGCCATTATGAAACTGGTTAAGTGCCTGCCCGTCAGACCTACGTTCCCTACGTCGTTGAATCTCAAGCATATCTGTGGTACTACAAGAGGATTTGCTGGCGGTTCGGCCATGCCGTTTATAACATAAGGTGCAAAATCGTCTATTGCAGCCTCCACAAAGTATATATCATCTCTCCATCTAGCTGCAACGGGATATCTCTTTATCTCTTTATGTCCAAAGTCCCTGAACATGGCGGAGAACCTATCCCACATAATCCTGTATGGCACCTTCATAGGCGTCAATCTCTCATCAAGAAACGTGTAATCTCCGATGCAGTCCACATCACCGCACGTGTCTATATCAACAGTACTCCAGAAATGTTTACCGCACACACGGCAAACATGCCTTGAGAACCCCAACTCTTTCAGTGATTTTGCAGGTATTAAAGAGCCAGGATCTTTCTCTATCCGTTTGTGTATTGTTTTTTCTACCTCAGCTTTCTCCATAACCCACTTTATATTGGTGCATTTTTATACATAAAACACTTATTTATGCACTTATTATCATAGATTATTCTGTGGCCGCAGTAGTTTAACTAGGTAGAATATTGGGTTGTGGTCCCATCGATCCGAGTTCAAATCTCGGCTGCGGCCTTTTTTTTACTCAGAAGGTTCCCAATTTACAGCACAAGCTTTGCCCGTCTGAAGTCCTTTCAAGGCCCGGTAAGTCTCATCCGTGCTCCTACCTAAATAGTTGTCAGTGACAAGGAAATATTTCATAACATTGTCTGGATCTAGAATTACCAAGCTTCTCCTGATCTTCCCTTTCTCATCATCAAAGACGTCGAATAGCTTTGCTATTTCTCCATTAATATCAGACATCAGACTTAACCTTAGAGGTGTGAGCGCTCTATTTTTATTTACCAGCTTTTCGTGATTCTCTATATTATCGGCACTTATACCTATTATCTCTGCATCAGCGTTCGTGAACCTTTCGTATTCGCCGTTAAACTGCGCTATTTCAGTAGGACAGACCTCCGAGAAATCAGCTACATAAAAGAGAAGTATCTTCCATTTTCCAGAAAACTGAGAAATGTCTAGCCTTCTCCTACCTTCTGATGTATATGCCTCTCCTGAGAAAGAAGGGGCTTTATTTCCTATGGTTATCATAACTTCGTTGTACACTACCCTGACAGTCCCCCACTAATAAATTGGTAGGGTTCTTCTGATTTGATATCGCAGAGCGTCCTTGCGTTGCATCTTTAGAGATATCAGCGTCCCTTTGCACGAATCTCGGTCTGCATGCAATCGGAGTATACTCTTTTTCTCCTTCTTTAAACGGAAGGCGATAGCATTCTCCACTATGAATTTTGTGTCATGGCGACACCAGCCTGTCATACCTTGCACTTGACCTCAGATACTCCCTCAAGATGTATTTCAGATATATGCAAGAGACATTAGTAGTGCTATGGATTTTTGCAAATAAAAACTTTTCGCATTCATTCCACAGTTTAAATAGTTAGTTTTCCCGCCGCACTTCGTAATTAGTTAGATTAGTATCATAGTTTATAGTAAAAGATGGGTCCAGGGAGATTCGCACTCCCGAATCGCGAGCTTCAGTCGCGTGTTTTCCTGCTAGACTATGGACCCTTATATCTACTATGTCACGCTTGCTAATTTAAGTATTTTGCTTGCTAGAAAGGCACTGCTCACTCGAAAGAGAACTTGCACACGGAGTTATTTAGCGATGAGCAGTCACTCTCATACAGTTTATAGTTTGATCCAAAAATATGGTATGACAGGCCCGTGAATATGCCCCCAAGCATAAAGCAACGTTTTTCGGTCTCCGTATCGACATGCAGCGCGTTAAAGCTGTCATAAACATCTATCTCTTCTATATTACCCTGCTCGTTCTTTATTGTCTTTATGGCCCCTATGCCGGATATCGGTGCAAGCACGTCAAGTCCGGCTACCTGATATTTTGTTGCTACATCCTGTAGGTTATGATCCGTGTATAATTTAGACACTGCCATGCCTACACCATACTCTATACCGTGTACACTGACCCCTATCGTTTTTCTAAGTCTGCTGAAAAGATATGGGAAAAACACGATGGGCACTATCTCGACAGGTATAGAATTTACTACGAAACCGGACCCATCTCCTGTTATTTCTATACGTTCGGACTCTTGGTCATTTAGCTTGTACGCTGGCTGCGTGACGTAATTAAAATCATCTTTATCTCCGAGCAGTTCCACTTTAAACCAGTCAGAATCTGAATTTCCCGTGCTTTTGCACTTTACTTCAGTTACCCTGACGTCTTTCTTCAGCAGCATCCTGTAAACCGCGGCAAGAATACCACCCATCTGAAAGCACGAATTTATTGGCATTATCTCAGGTAGTGTGGAGTTAAAGCATCTGGTGGATACGACGCTATATGATTCAAGCTCCTTTGACACTACACCTATCTTGCCGTAACCGAGGTCTTCTAACAGTGTAAATATCTCGTCCTCTCTCTTCTCTTCTCCGTGCGCCTTCATTTGTTTTGATTTGGATAGGTCAGTAAGGAATGAATATATAGTAGTCGACATAGCGTCGTCGAATATGCTCTTTGTGGCTAACCCAAGTATCCTGCCTATTTGTAGCTGCATAAGTTCAAGACTGCCGCGCGGGAAAAGAATGACTCTAAATCCATTAAGAGTGTATACTCCTTTAGACTTATAGTACCTTAGGTCGATCTCCATATGAATATAATTGATTGGCAAGGCACTAATATAATCTTTATGAAGGACGCTTAAATCTACTTTTTAGTATTTATAAACTAATTACTATCTAATTGGATGACGGAAGAGACAGAAACCGGCAAGAAACATGGGTTTAAGCTTATACAGATGATATATGTCATTATAGTGCTTGTTGCTGTCATAGTAGCTGTTTTCATGATAATGTCGGCATTATCCGGTAACTCTAAAATAACACAGGTCGGAAACGGTTGGAACGCCGTCACGGCTAGCCAGCCGTTTACTGTTGGCAATTCTCTTTACGTCACATTCATAGGTATAGAAGGCTGCAAATTTTGTGCAGCTGAAAGATATGCAGTGTTCGCTGCACTTGGCAACTTCGGCAACTGGACATTTAACGGTAAACCGGTAACTCTTTCGACGCTAAACATATCAAATCTAAGCAGTGAGCCGCAACCATACACCCTTTTTTATCAGGCTAACGAGGGCGGCTGGACAATAAATTTCCTGGCCAAAAATCTTGTGTACTCTTCGAAGCTAGTGGCCTTCTCCTCCGTGGAGACTCTTAACAATTACAATAATCCACTCCAAACACCAAACGCGATACAGACCGCATACATCAACAAATACGACGCAGTCGGAAGTGTTCCTTTCACGGTCATAGGAGGAAACTTTTTTGAGATAGGCGCAGGAAGTTCGTTAGTCCCCGGAGGTATACCTATAACTTTAAGCAACGGCGGTATGACACCGACAGAAATGATAAGCGGGTATAATACAAACGGATCAGCTGTTAATCTGGCTATTACAACAGAAGCTAACTATATAACCGCTATAATCTGTCACGATATATCAAATTCAGCGGCTGCCTGTTCAATACCAGTTGTGAACTCCATAGAAAAGACACTAAATTGAGCAGCGTCTAAGCTATCCTTAAGGTATGAAGTATGCTGTTGTAGACTCTGTTAAACGCTGAGAATATCTTTTCGAAAACCTTTGAATCAACAAGACTGTACGCTGTTAGGAGCGCTATACCTGATCCCAGAAGCGCACCTGAAAATACATCAGTAGGATAGTGGAACCCTATATATATCCTTGAATAACACACCAGCAGTGCTTCAATCAGTAATGGTATGGAATACCGTTTCTTTAAGAATAGAAGAGCTATCGCAGCACCTCCGAATACTATAAGAGCATGCCCTGATGGGAAGGACGAGTCTGTAGGTAGAGGTAGAAAGGTGGTTACACCAGAGAGCGTTAAGAAAGGTCTAGGTCTGTAATAAACTCCTTTAAACGTAAGACCCACTGCTATTATTATGAGGAAGACTACAACAAGTATCAGCGCAGCTTTTTTCTCCTTCGTTTTACCGAATATCCACATCAATGCTACTATAGGCACCCAGAAATCCACCCTACCATAAAGAGAAAGGTCAATAAAGAAGCCATTGAGTGAAGGGACGTTTAGCGTGCTGTTTATCATCCTAAAAAGGCTGACATCATAACCGTATATCAATTTGTAATTTACTATTACAAACATTATCACGAATGCTACTATGGCCACCAAGCCGTATAACAACATCCTTTTTTTCTCCATTCAGTAGCTGAGCAGATATAAGTTTATATGTATTTCCATATTATAGAATCTATCCTAACAATGGAAAATAACGACAACCTGCTCATAAACGATGACGGAAAAATAACAGATATAGATGTGGGCGATATAATCGACAATTTTCTGGAGGAAGAATCACGTCCAAAGAAGGTAGGAGTTTACTTTCCAAGCGAATCCGGCATGTGTATACGTAGAAGCTACTATTCATACGTTTCTCCGAAACCTACAGATCGTACCGCGCTGAGGATATTCGCGCTAGGGAACAATGTGCACTCATTTATAGCAGAAGCCCTTAAGTCATCCGATGTGTTTTCTTTAGTGGAGGAGGAAAAGCCGCTAAAGATAAAATATGAGGACAGCGACACAACTTTCTATGTCTATGGCAGGATAGACGATTATGTAGTCACAAAGGACACTGGAAAGAAGATAATCATAGAAGCGAAATCCGTCGGTGACGTAAACAAAGTTAACGAGCCTGAGACAAAACACATTATGCAGCTTATGCTTTATCTAGGTGCTGAAAAGGTAGATTACGGCCTGCTCGTTTACGCCGATAAGAAGAATTTAAGCATAAGACAGTTCAGAGTGGACTACGACGATAAGGTGTACTCTAAAGTCATGTCGAGGCTAAAAGACCTCGATTACCACTTAAGAAACAATCTGCTGCCGCCTGCAGAATATTATTTTGACTCGAAAAAAGTGTGGGAATGTAAATACTGTCCTTATTTCAATGAATGCATGCAGGCAATAGCGAACGGGCAGTGACATAAGAAAATACCTAAACATTCATTGTTTTCATTTACTGAAGTGAAAGAAGGTTCTTGGTACAGATGCCCTGCAAAGTCGTCTGACCTCAAATAAGTTCTAGAGGAAAAAATGCAAAGTAAGCACCTAATCAATGGCTGTCTTCCTATCATTTAGTCGGCAATGCCAACGAAAGGTATTTATACTTGTTATTCTCTATTAAAGAGTAGGAAATATGGTTAAAAAATCAAACAAGAACAGATATCTTGACAGGCTGCTTAATGCTGCTTCTCCAGCATATAGAGGCAAGAAACAATACACAGAATTCAGCGGTCAGCTAAAAGCCCTTCAGTCTAAATACGACGAATTGCTCTCCAAATACAATACACTTCTAAACACTCTATCATCTTACAATAGAGTAGGTCAGGACCAGCAACAGCATGGGGGCTCTCCAGTCTACAGTGCTAGCGGGTTGGACCCTAGAGACCCACGGCTATCTAGCTATGATAATAGCCTTAACAGTGAGGAGAGCGGATCGATAGGAGACATATACTCCAATCAGATAAAAGCACAGCTCCTTAAGGAAAGCGAGGGGGCTCAAGCAGGGATAGTGGGTGAAGAAGCAGGACTTGAAGAAACCTTAAGGAGGAACGTACTCGAGCAAAAATCCCTGCTTTATCCGATAGGACTTGGTGCAGACAACAAGGCTAGTTATATGCCGCTTTCGGAGAATAAGAACAGCTACTTGCCTCTTTACATCACTGACGTTTCGCCAATGAAAGACAAAAATGGCAACTACATGCATGATAAACTTACCGGCGATCTCATATACAACGGTATAGTTGAATTCAGGTTTAGGCCGAGAGAATGGTTCTTCCATGGATACGGCGCTGGACTTGATAAGGACGGCATACTAAACAGAGTTTACGCCCACGCACAGAACGCAAGGGTCGGTTTCGGTAACAAGTTCAAGAGAAACTGGTACAACCCTCATGTCGAAGGAAATGGGTTCTCGTTTAATCTTCACGGACCAGTGAGGTGGAATCTTCCAGTAGGTTTCTTTACAGGTTACCGCGCTTCGCTTAGGCTTAACGGTATAACTGCGAAGAAGCTAAAGGAACTTATGCTTGCGATAGATCCTCGTTCAGGTTCAGAGAGGCTGTACCAGGAGCAGAACGCTTAATCCTTCTTTTGCTGATCATTGTTTTTGGTCGGTGCTGAAGGTTGAGTGTTTGTCATAGGCTGCTTGTCTGGTGATTTAGCCGTTTGAGGCGGTCTAGTAAGTCCCTCACGCCGATGGATATCATATTCTTCCTCATTTCCTTTGACGGTGTCCAGATATACCTTTTTCAGATCGAAAGGAGTGTACATTAGGCTCTCTCTATCAGCCGTAGATATATCATACTCATGAGTGTGATGCAATACGATTGGAGGGCATATTTCGCTGCACAATCCGCAGAATATACACTTGTTAAAATCTATTGCTGGAGCCTCATCTCTTGCGTTCACCTTAAGGTGCAGTCCAAGTTTCTGCATACGAATGGCATCAGCAGGGCATATCTTAAAACACAGCTCACAGCCTATGCAGTTATCTAGGTCCAAGCTGAGCATTCCTCTACTTCTTTTCTGGATAGGCATCTTCTCTTCAGGGTACCTAACCGTTACCGGCTTCTTGGCAACGTTGGCAAGTCCATATCCAACCGCCTTGATCGTTTCTTTTATGCTCATACCAACAACACCGCTCCCACCACAAGCAAGTTAAGAATGGAGAGAGGAAGCATCCAATTCCATCCAAACTTTACAAGCTGATCTATCCTTAGCCTAGGGTAAACCCACCTTGGTGTCAGAAGTATCATCATGGCTATGATCGTTTTTATCCAGAACCACGCGAAAGCCGGCAGCAAAGGACCGTTCCATCCCCCAAAGAAAAGGTAAACCGTAAGCATTGATAATGCGAACATTTTTATATAATCTGAAAGCAGAAACATACCATATCGTAGACCGCTGTATTCGATCTTCCATCCTGCGAGCAGTTCCTGTGTCGCTTCAGGTATGTCAAACGGATCACGCTCGATCACGGCATAACCGGCTACTACAAACATTAAAAAGGTGATTGGTAGATATACCACGTACCACAGGTGCTTCTGACTTGCGACTATATCACTTATGTTGTAGCTGCCTGACAGCATAGCTACGCTGAGTATGGTGATTATAAGAGTGAGCTCATAAGTAGCTATCTGCGTTGCACCTCTGAATCCTCCTATTATAGAATACTTATTGTTCTCACTCCATCCTGCTAGAAGTATAAGAAGAGGAGAAACCGCCATAAGTACGTAAATAAAAAGCAGGTTATAAGGTATATCTAATATGTAAAGGCCGGGCGCCCCCCAAGGTATAAGCACGACTATAAGGAAGGAAGCTGCTGTCAACGCAATAGGCACAAAACTGTAGGATAGCCTGTCGACGTTCGTCGTTATTACTCTTTTCCCTATCAGTTTTATTACATCAGCTACATTCTGCAGTATACCAAAAGGCCCAACATAAGTCGGCCCCCATCGTGACTGTATCCTCGCCCCGTATTTTCTGTCGACCCAGCCGATTATTACAGGTATAATCGCTACGAGTGTAAGCGGCACTAGCAACATCACTATCAGAGTAACTATCAGGTCCGCTGGCGCAGAAAAGAATCTAGACAACACACCATAGACGTACGAGAACATTATCTATCAACCTCCCCCATAACAGGGTCAAGGCTGGCTACTACGGCTACTATATCTGCTATCTTGCTACCCTTCAGTATTTTCTCCAGCATCTTAAGCGAAAAGAACGTTGGACTTCTTATCTTCAGTCGGTATGGAGTCAGTCCTCCGTTAGTCACCATATACATAGCCATCTCTCCCTTAGAGACCTCCTGCCTAACGAACGTCTGTTTTTCAGGTATCTTCAGAAGCCATGGCACAGAGGTCTTATACGGTCCAGTAGGTATATTCTTGAGAGCCTGTCTTATGATCTTTATGGATTCTATTATCTCCTTGATTCTTATAATGAATCTAGAGTACGAATCTCCACTTTCTTCCGTAGGTATCTCAAAATCCATAGATTCATATGCGAGGTAAGGTTCGTCTCTCCTTAGGTCTCTCTTTATACCAGCTGCCCTCATGTTCGGCCCAGTTATACCGTTCTCAATCACCGTACTCTTGTTTATTACTCCAACTCCTTTTGTTCTCATAACGAAAATATTGTTGTCGTTGAAAAGAGCCCTGTAATCCTTATTTATCTTTTTCTCTATATCGTCAAGAACTGGAGTAAGTGCCTGGTTGAAATTCTCAGGCAGATCATAGAAGGTTCCTCCGTTGCATATATACATAGGGGCTAGTCTTCCGCCACTGACTGATTCGACAATAGTCATTAACTCTTCACGTTCTCTGAATGCCCAGATAAACCCCGTGTAATTTCCCACATCCATACCAAATGAACCTATGAAAACAAGGTGGCTCATTATCCTCTGTATCTCAGCCATTATCATCCTTATGTACACGGCTCTTGGCGGCAGGGTTATGCCCGCTGCTTTCTCTACTACAGAGCCGAAAAGTATCTCCATCTGCAGCGCAGAAACATAATCAAGTTTGTCGACTATGGGGTAATAGTTTGAGAAATATCGCATTTCAGCTAACTTCTCTTTTCCTCTGTGCAGGAAACCTATGTCTACCTTGATGTTCTCTATAGTGTCCCCTTCCAAATCTGCAATTAGCCTAAGCACTCCGTGCGTGGCAGGGTGCACAGGGCCTATATTCAAAATTACCCCTTTTCTATTTTCCATATCAGAACTTCAGGTCCAGGCCAGTCCAGTTTCTAACGTCGTCGGTGACCTCAAAGTCCTTTCTGAGAGGGTGGCCTGGCCAATCCTCTGGAAGAAGTATACGTCTAAGATCGGGGTGTCCTTTGAACTCTATTCCAAAGAGGTCATACGCTTCCCTCTCTTCCCAATCTGCTGATGGGAATACCTTACTCACCGTATCTATCTTGTAGTCATCCTGCGTGATATTTACCCTGAGGATAATAATGTTCTTATTCCTATAGTTGGAGAAAAGATAATTCAGCTCAAAGTTAGGATTCCTATCCACAATAGTGAGCATGAATAGTATGTCATGTGTCCCTTTTATCAGCTCAGCAGCACTCTTAATTAGTTTTTTATCGGATAGTACGACAACGTCGTTTACGCCGTCATCCGATATGACGGTGATATTACCCTTGAGTCCGCTCTTTAGTTTTTCAACTAGTTCGCTTGTCATACCTTTCTATTTTGTTCTTCTGTATAAGTTCCCTCAGAACTTTGACGGCGTCTTGGAACTGCTCTGGCCTCGGAGGGCATCCAGGTATGTGTACATCTACCTGCATTATCCTGTCTATCCCAGCTATCGTGTTATAACTGTCGTGGTACAGTCCTCCGCTTATATTGCACGCACCGACCGCTACTACATATTTCGGAGACGGCATCTGTTCATACACATTTATCAGTCTTCTTGCCATCTTTTTAGTTATGGTACCGCTTACGAGTATCAGGTCAGACTGTCTTGGTGAATCTCCTACGAACAATACTCCCATCCTGTCCGCATCGACTTTTGTCGCACCGAACGTCATCATCTCTATAGCGCAACACGATGTACCAAAAGTGACCGGCCACAGTGACCACCCTCTCCCCCAGTTAAGAACGGTCTCTATGAACTTCTCCGCCTTCATGAATATCACGTCCCCTAATCCAGGGTATGAAAACTCGTCCGCAGCGTTTTTTTCTTCACTTTCTAAATTCATTGCATGCCATCCATCAGACTTTTCTGTGTCCTGAATATGTACTTTACGAATAGGAGGAGATACACGAGTGCAGCTGACACTCCTATAAAAGCAAAAAGCCCAGCGGATTTTATCGCACTAGCCCACAGAAACAGCGGTACAAACATCGCCTCAAAAACTACGAACAGCATAGCGTAAAAATAATATTGGAATCCGAGCGTTCTGGCGACCGTTATCGGCCTCTCAGCGCTCTCTATAGGGGCTTTTCCCATGCCGGTTGGCTTTACCTTAGGGCTAAGTATATCCTCAAGAATCAGTCCAAATGCGAACGCTATAACACCTCCTGCGAGAAGGAATGCCAGAATCAGAAAAGCGTTTATTTCCATATCATAGAGTTATACTGACAATAACAACGTGATAAAATTTAAACGTTAACATAAGCGTGCTTTGTGTGAGCTACGGGAAATGGTTAAATTCCTAAGTAGATATAATCTAACATGCGGAATGAGGCGTTGATAATACTTGTGCTGGTTTCAGCAGTGCTGCTTTTCTCGGCTGGAGATGCGCACGCGTATTCGGTTTCGGCTTATTTCAATGCGATGAACGCTACCGTAGGTATAAACCAAAATGTTTTCTTCAATTTTTCCGGCTACTTTCCTCAGAATTCATCATATACAATATACCTCGGTAATAAACCGGTGCTATCTGGTGTTATACCAGCAAACAGCACTCACGTTTACATGCTAACATACAATGTTACAAACACGGAATACGGCAGCTATCAGTCTTACATAACTTTTTCGGCGCTTACGTCTCATCTCCCTTCGGATACTGGCGTAGCTATCCTGCCTGCCCCCGACTTCGGGTTCTCGTCTCGTAACAGTTACACGTATGCTTTCAACAGATCAAAGACCCTTAATAACATAACCAGCACGTTGCTTGAAGCTTCATTGACAATAGGAGTTGTGGATAATGGCAACACCCCTTTGAATGTGACGTGGCTAATCCCGACAGTAGGCGGCGTCCTTTTCTCTCTGAACTATATAGAGTCTTTCGGTCTCTTGCCTGGTCATGTGTTTAATATACCTATAAATCTTACCCTAACCAAACAGGCCAGTCCGGTCATAAACTTCTCGTTTGTAGGGAGTTTCGGCTCACAGAGCATGAGAAAGAATTATATAACCACTCTTGTCTCGCCAGTCGTGAACATGTCGTTCTCGAACGTAACAATACAACAGATAAACGTTAACAAAAGCGAGTTCACAGCGAGCATAACAAACGGTAATAACATACCTATCAACACTACCTTCAGATTCCTGCTTGAGATAGACAAAGGACTGGTGGTCTATAACGTGTCAAAAGTCATCTCTCCGTCATCATCCTCCATCTCGTTTACGATACCAAACGCCAGGGTAGTCAACGTCACCGCCTTTTACCCCTCTAAGAATGGGACGTTCTCCAGCGCTTCTGTGTACTATAATCCTCTGCCGTTGCCACCTATCTCTCTGACTTCTATGCTTGCATCGTACGGGTATCTTGTTGTCTTTGTAGCAGCTATAACAGTCCTTATACTCATCCACCTTAGAGTTAGGAAAGGAAGAAAGAGGAAGATATGATTGGGAGGCACGCTAAATCTAGGCTTATAAATATTTTCTCAGCTGAGACTTTTAAGAAGGTCGATTTCCTGTACTGCCTGGCATTCGTTGCAGTTCCGCTCGCATTGGCGGCGTTTCTCGGGCAGATAGTCCCGTTAAGCTTGGAATCTATAGTTTTTTATGCAGGCATGGCAGTCGCATCAGCTGCTGTGATATTTATAGTGCGTTCGCTTGTAAGTGGAATATTCGATATAAAACTGTCATATAAGCCGTGGCTTCCCGGTCTAGTGTTCTCGGCTATAGCGACACTCTTGATTTCGGTTATTGCCGGCATTCCGGTACCCGTGCCGGTCATGAATGCGTCTGAATACAAGCGTGCCGTTACTCTCAGAGGGATGAAGAAGGGGGAGATACGCAACAAGGACAAGTGGGATGCTTCTATGTTCTCTTTCTTGGCAATACTCGCGTTCGCACAGCTCTTTTTAGCTTTTGGTAGCGCATCCAGGAACGCACCTCTCTTCTATTCGGGGATACTGCTGATAATGTATGTCATTGTAGACATGCTGCCTACTAGAATGTTTAATGGTGCGTTCATGATATACCATAATTATATTTTCTACTTCATCTCAGCAGGATTCATAATGCTATTTCTTATTATGGCCTATCTTGATAGGGCTGCCGGACTTTTTGTGTTTATAGTCTTCCTAATAGTTAGCCTAATATCCTATCGGGTAAAGCTCTGGTAATAGTGAAAAACGCAAAACGGATAGCGTAGATACTGTTGCACGAAGGTCTAATACAAACCTAAAAATGAATGTATATACAGATGTTTTTTGCTTAAGCAGCTCGTTGTACGCCAAGCACTTGATAAGCAGCTCTTTCCTCAAGCAGACTGTCCGCAACCGATTTATACAACGGACTAATAACATAGTTATATTTTTAAACTATCAAATTCTATATAGTACATGACAGAGATACTTTGTAAAACCATAATTGACGGTGTTATGCCCTCTGTTAGGGCGTCGATAGCGATAAAGATGCTTGACTCTGGTATAAAACAGACAGAGATATCAAGGAGACTGGGCCTTACACAACCGGCAATATCCCAGTACAAACATGGTTTACGCGGAGAAATGCTCAACAATGGGGGGAAAAACACGACAATGCAATCATATATCAATCAACTTTTCCGCGATGTCGTTGATAAGGGTCTTGACATAAATACAAAGACGTGCGAGATATGCAAAATAAGTACGGAGAGCAGTCTGATATCAGCTAACAATGGTGCCTTTCTGAGACTTTGTGAGATATCAAAGCGAAAATAGAAGCTGTTCGTATGTTGAATATCCGTAACCTAGTTGTAAGAGCAGGAGACAAAGAAATAATCCATAGTATAAGCCTCGATATTGAAGCCGGTAAGAGAGTCATCCTGATGGGACCGAACGGCAGCGGAAAGAGCACTCTGTGCAAAAGTCTTATGGGGGATCCTTCTTATATTATCTCAAATGGTAGTGTAACCCTTGACGAAGAGGATATCACACAGCTCCCCCCAAATGAGAAAGCCAAGAAGGGCTTGTTTATGGCATTTCAGGAGCCTGAGGAAGTTGACGGTCTGTCGGCTCTTCGGTTTATGAGGGCCGCGTATCTCAAACTTACTGGCAAGAAGGGTGAGGAGTTCCTTAAAAGGCTCGAAGCCGCTAAGGAAGAGATACCTCTAAAGGACGAGCTTCTAGCCAAGAGCCTTAACTTGACTGCATCAGGGGGAGAAAAGAAGAAGCTTGAAATGCTGCAGATGCTAGTTTTTTGTCCGAAATACGCGCTTATAGATGAATTCGATTCTGGATTGGATATAGACAGTATAAAGAAGATATCAGATGTGCTGAACAGATCAGATGCAGGCTTTCTGATAGTCACACATAATCCAGCCGTTTTGAATCATCTAAAAGCGGACACTGTCCACATAATAGACAACGGCAGGATAATCCAGTCTGGCGGATCGGAACTCGCAAAGAAAATAGAGAAAGAAGGTTTTGTATGGGCGCAGAAGAAAGACTGAAAGAGCTGAAGAGCGTTGGTGAAGACTATAAATACGGTTTCTCTACTGCTGCCAAGTACAAGTATGATTTCGGGACTGGTCTCAGCGAGACTCTGATAAGGAAAATATCAGAGATAAAACAGGAGCCGGGCTGGGTTCTCAACTTAAGGCTGGATTCTTACAAGGAATTCCTAAAAAGACCGGTCCCAACGTGGGGCTACCCTGCGCTTGGTAATGATATAGATTTTGATAAGCTGTATTATTATTCACCTCCCGACACGCAGCTTTCCACCGACTGGGAGAACGTTCCAAAGGAGATAAAAGATACATATGAAAGAATAGGAGTCCCAGAAGCCGAAAGAAAAATTCTTGCCGGTTCGCTCAGCGTATTTGATTCCGATAGCATAGTAGTGAAACTTAGAAAGGAATGGGAAGACAAAGGAGTTATATTCACGGACGTTGACACCGCCATAAAGAAATATCCAGAGCTTGTAAAGAAATACTTCATGAAAGCAGTCCCTTTCACAGATAACAAGTTCGCCGCACTTCATGGGGCAGTGTGGAGCGGAGGGCCGTTCATTTATGTTCCCCCTGGGGTGAAAATAGACACGCCCTTGCAGACTTATTTCAGGATGAACAAAAAGGATGGCGCGCAGTTCGAGCACACTTTAATAATTGCGGATAAAGGAAGTGAGGTTACGTATGTCGAGGGATGTTTGCCCAAGGGCGAATTAGTTAGTTTGGGAGATACACTGGCGAGGATAGACAAGCTAACTATAGGAGAAAAAGTAGTTTCTCATACTGGAAGTTTACAGGGAATAAGCAACACCTTCGTGCACCGACATAATGGCACCATGTTAAAGATAATACCCCAATCTCCTGTAAATGCGTTCAGATTGACGCCAGAACATCCGGTTTTATCGATAAAAAGAGAACAGGTAAGGACAAAAAGAAAGGAGCGGAATGGATGGCTTTCAGAAGTTTCCACTAAGAATCTTTTAGAGGCGAAACCAGAGTACAGAAAAGCAGAAGAATTAAAGAGGGGTGATTTTTTGCTGTATGTCGTGCCAAAGAAAACGTTGGATAGAAAAGAATTTTCTGCGACGATTCTTAAAATACTAGGGTTATACTTAGCGGAGGGCTCAGTTTCATTTAACCGCGCTTTAAACAGAGACGTGCTGCAATTTAGTTTTGGTAAAATCGCAAAAGAAAAGAAATTGGCTTACGAATTAAAAATGCTGATAGACTCATTGAGCGAAAAAGCGAGTGTTTGCAAGGCACGCAGCAAATACTACTCCGTTACGTCCTATTCACGCAGCTTAATTGCGCTATGTAGGGATAATTGCGGTAAAGAGGCGCGCACAAAGAAACTTTCAAGGGAGCTTATGGAGTTGCCTGCAGAAAAACAAAAAATATTCTTAGAATATTATCTTAAAGGTGATGGGAATAAGTATCTCAAGAGAAAAAACAATTCTCTTATGGTTAGGGCATCCACTGCAAGTAAGACCCTGGCGTTTCAGCTTCAGGAAATAATAGGTAGACTGGGCATTTTTTCGAACATACAACTGAGAAAAGGAGGCAAAGATTACACCCAAGGCAGAAAGATGCACAGAAACGACCAATATATAATAGAATACACAGAGGATAAAAAATGGAGTCATGTTAGGCACAAAGAAAATGTATTTTTTGTTCCAATCACAAAACTGTACAAACGGAAATTCACTGCGGATGTGTTTAACATCGCGGTTAAAAACGATGAGTCTTATCTTGTGAAGGGATTTGCTGTGCACAATTGTTCGGCTCCAATTTTCGAACCAGACAGCAAGGCTCTGCATGCTGCGATTGTCGAGGTATTCGTTGAAGACGGCGCAAAAGTTAAGTTCATCTCAGCAGAGAACTGGAGCAAGAATGTTTACAATCTGAACACAAAGCGTGCTATAGTAAGGAAGGAAGGGTTCATGGAGTGGGTCGAAGTTACCCTTGGGTCTAAAGTTACTATGCTTTACCCTGCTTCATATCTTAGAGGAGAAAGCGCAAGTTGTTCTCATCTGACAATATCATTTGCTCAGGAGAACACATGGAAAGACAGCGGTTCCAAGGTAATAATGTCTGCTCCCAATCAGAACGCGAAGATAATTTCTAAATCCATAAGTATGGGGGGCGGTACTTCCACGTATAGGGGACTTCTGAGAATCGATGAAGCGGCAAAAAATGCCAGAGCGTACACCCAGTGCGATTCGCTGCTTCTAGACGGGATTTCGAAGACGGTAGCAATCCCCCACAATGAAGTGAATACGCCTACTGCTAAAATTTATCACGAAGCTACTGTAGGCAAGATATCAAAAGAGAAACTTTTCTATCTTATGTCCAGAGGCATGACAGAGGCACAGGCCAGGTCTCTGATAGTTTTAGGATTTTTCGATTCGATATTGAAAGAGATACCTCTCGAGTTCGCAGTCGAAATCAACAAACTCATCGAAGCCGAGATATCCACGCTTCCCGGGTCTACTGGTTAAATAGGGTTATGGTTACATTAAAGGAGAGGATGCTTACAGAAGGGATAAGCCTAGAAAGCAGGCAGGAGTGGAAGGACTCCCCGACTACAAAGAGTTACACAGATTTTTCCAGGATGGATCTCGATGCAATAAACCTTAAAAGCAATGTAAATGTAGAGGCGGATGGTCTTGTAGATTTTCCATATGATAATTTTATCAATGACGCTTCTGATCCAATGCTTGCCATGAATAGCAAACTTTACAACTTATCCAAGTCGATTGACATAAGCGGAGATTGTACTATAAAGTTCGACAAGAACGATTCTGTTATAGGTATTCTGATGATAAACATACTTGTGGACTCTAAGATATCCGTAGACTTGGGTAAATATAAATTTATGAATCTATTGATTGGCATAACTGTTCACAAGGGTGTAAGGAGTGAGGTGTCAATAATGTCCGAGGGCAGCGGACTCTCTTACGTTAGGATTAAGCAATCTCTAGCTAGTGGCTCTAATCTTTATATGCTAAACAGGCACATAAAGGATGGCTTTTTATTCATCAGAGGAGACGCAGATCTGGAGGAAGGGGCAGAACTGCATAGCAAACTTTATCTATATGCAGACGGCAAATCTCACTACGACGCAGTGCAGAACGCTCTTTTTACAAGTGAAAACGGCAAGGCAGTAATATTGGGTAAGGGTATAGTAAATGGCGAATCGACGCTGATATTCAGAGGGGTGCTTAACATGTACATGGAGAAGTGTTATGGCTCCTTTGACACAAAGACGCTGAATCTAAGTGCTGGCAGAGCGCTTGCCGACTCGGTACCTGTATTGGATGTCGGAGCTAACAATGTTACTGCAAAGCATTCCTCTTCTATAGAGAACATAGACAAGGATAAACTATTCTATCTGATGGCTAGGGGATTGGATAAAGAAGAGGGAGAAGATCTCATAATAGACGCTTTCTTAGACTCCACTGTAAATTAAATCAAGAGGTATGCTTAAATCTCCCGATTGATTTTCATTTGAATGGCTTTGATTTTTGATCTGGACGGCACACTCGTTGACAGCGTACCACTTCACTTAAAGGCGATGAGGGCGGCAATGAAAAACGCCTTTGGAGAGAACGCTATACCGGACTTGTTTATAAGGGACACTATAAGATACCCACTCTCAATGGTTTTCAAACTGGCAAAGAAGAAATATAAGCACGTAGATTTCTCTGTTGAAGCGCAAAGGAAAATAATGAGAGATAAAGCGAACTTTTTTAACATGAAGAACCTATGTGCGCTAAAACTTTTTCCCGGCGTAAATAGAATGCCAAAGCTACTGAAAAGGCTGGATATAAGGTTCTGTATAGTTACATCTATGAGCAGCAACGAACTTATGAAATTCGATCAGGCATTAAAACTTGATAGGATATCAGAGTTGATAATAAATCCTCCGAGTATACGCTACGAGAAACCGAACCCGTATACTCTAGAAGAGGCTGTAAAAGCGATGAGAGCTGACAAGAAAAAGACATTTTATGTCGGTGACAGCCCGTACGATGCGGTTGCTTCAAGAAGAGCTGGTATCGGTTTCATAGGTATCCATAACAGGAAAGAACTATCTAGCAAAGGAGAGTTCTATGTTGGTTTTCCAGCGCTTCTGAAGGAGATATTAAAAGACCCGTCACGCTTTAGGGACTGATCTACTTCTTTTCCTGTACGACCCTCGTTTGACGCCAGTTTTCGCCCTCGTCTTTTTGATATAGTATGATATTGGGTTCTTGATTAATTTGCATGTTTCGTCTGGGAAACAAACATTGAAATACTTATAGTATCCCTGTGCATCACAGTTCGGTGGAGGATACTGCTTTGAGGAGAACGCATAGTCAACCTGTTGAGTTATCAGGTTTTCTTTTAACGGTGGTTTATTCTTCTTGTTCCAGTCCAGTAAAAGTTTCAGCACTTCCTCCTTGTTTCTACCTATCGTTCTGTAAAAGTTGGTCAATATGAACACACTCCTTTTCTTTCCATCGGGCAGACCAGCATTTATGAGTTTTATGCACGGAGGGAAACTCTCGGGGTTGACGGACAGGTTTAGCTCTGCGTAATGGACAGGGGCTTTAGAAGATTTTTCATCCACTATTTCTTCTGGTTCGAACTTGTCATATGCTCTGATAAAAAGATTCGCAGCCTCGTTTCTAGCAGGGTGCAGGTCGAAGAAATCCATCTTCGTATCGATGTTCTCAGGTTTCGCGTCGTCCAGCCTGAAATCATCTATCCTGTTTTTATTTATAGGTAATGAAACTAGCCACTTCTTCTCGTTTAGGGAATACTGCATCCTGAACATGTGTCTCTCTGATATAAGCACAGTGTCTATATCAATGACTTTGTAAGGGTCTAATTCCCCATCCTTCAGCAGTTTACTTTCCTCCATATTGAATATGGACGCAAGTCTCTTAATCCCAAAATCCTTTCTTAGGTCCTCTCTTAAAATCTCCTCCAATTCTTTCTTTAGAAATATCGATATAGTCATTGGTGCGTCAGGGAAGAGTTTGTTAGTCTCTGTATGGTTTACTGACTCGGGGAACGTTTCAAACGGCACAAGTATATGGAAACCGGATCCTCCGCTAAATTTTATAGATAAAGAATGGATGCCTTCTCTCTCAAGTTTCTCCTTAATCATCTTAGTGAATATTTTTGAGATGTCTATATTCTTGCAGTCGACGTCTATCACTATATCCCACGCTTTTCTAAGGTTTGTAAGCTGCTCTTTACTCAACTCTTTGCTCAACTCTAGTGGGTTATTCCATCTTTCTTCACTTATGTGAAAACTTGTTGCACCGGTCTTTACTATGTTCTCTATATCCCCTTTGTATTGGAAGTACATAGGTCTTTTTCCGAAGCTCTCACCGTACCTGACTGCACACTCGCGGTCTTTCACATGCAAAAGCCTCTCCATAACTTCCTCCTTAAGGTAATATCTAAGTATCTCAGATGGTTTCATATATCACCAATAATATTTTGTATCCGCGCTCGTGGCATCTTTCCATCTCTAAAGAGCATGAACTTCCGCCACCATTAGCGGCTTCACAGGCTTTGATCCCTTCTTTAAGCTGCCGTATTTATGTTCTTTGCAATGCTCTTTTCTTAGCTCTAAGGATTTGTTCCACACGACTCTACTACAATTGAAGCATTCGAAGAATGTTACTTTTTGTCCCTTTTTTGGATATAGTCCGATAAACCTGTGAGCCATCAGCATATTATCGTTTTACCTTCCATTTATTTATAGTCTTCTCTTCATTATCTTTCACCCCTCTGTGGAAATGGCTCCTCAAACTTTGAATTTAGCAAGCTTGAGTCCCCTCAAACAGGAAGCCGTAAGACAAAGTTTAAATCCATCTAAAGCCAAACATAAATCATGCCTTTGCGTTTCCCTATATACAACAGACAGAAAAATTCACTGATTAACAAAAGATCCCAGTCGGCATTGGAGTACATGATGACCTATGGCTGGGCCATCCTTATCATAGTCATAGTTGCGGCAGTATTATACTCTTTTGGGATATTCTCCCCATCGTCAAGCATATCGGCGACTATAACCGGCTTCAGCGGCCTTGGTTCAGTAGACGCAGTCTGCCTAGGAGGTACAAGCTTCACAGTATCTCTTGGCAATTCCCTAGGCTATCCCATAAACATAA
>JAKAAW010000023.1 GCA_021802105.1 Nanobdellota archaeon
ACGACGGATAACCTGATAAAAATAGCAGATGAGACAAAACAGCTGAAATCCGTATGCGCCGTCTGTGGAAAAGAAGCCACCATGACCCAAAGGATAGCAAACGTGAGCGCTTTCAACAAGGACGAACATAGGGTGCTTGTAGGTGGCAGCGAATACTATGAACCGAGGTGCGAGAACTGCCATATAGCCACACTGGTCTTGAGATAACTGCCGTCTAATCATTCGGTGTGTCTGCAAAATAGATTTTTGTGGATGTGCGCGCGAAAGTCAACGATTTTAATCTTGAGATGAAATCAAAAATAAAGATATATAAGTGTGGAAAGAGCAAAAACCCTGATGGGAAACTCTCTGAAGGAGAGTGCATTTAAGGGCGGTTCCTGCGATTTGCCATCGATCGGCGATATAGCGCGCTGAAAGATCCTTGTGGAGAAGGTCGCGCGAAAAGAAGAAGCCCATCGAATTCGCTGTGTGGTATGTCACAGAGTGTGAGTTGATAGTGGATATGGAAATAATTTACGACGGTAGGAAGCACGAATTCCCTGAGAAATCCACTCCAATAGATATAGCTAAGAAACTTGACATCCCGCTTAAAGACGTAGTAGCTGCAAAGATAGACGTGGGCCCTATTGACCTTAAAAGGGAGATAGATCATGATACGAAGATAGAGTTCCTGACTTTCAAGGACAAAGAGGGAAAGCAGGTGTTTTGGCACTCAAGTGCGCACGTCCTGGCAGCAGCGATCAAAAGGCTTTATCCCGAGGCTCTGATGACCCTTGGTCCGCCTATAGATGGGGGATTCTACTATGATTTCTATAACCTTAACGTAGGCGACAACGACTTTCCCGATATAGAGAAGGAGATGAAGAGAATAGTAGAGGCTGATGAAAAATTTGTAAGAAAAGAAGCCACAAGAGAAGAGGCTTTGTCCATATTCGGCAGCAACAAGTTCAAGGTGGAAATTCTAGGTGCGGAAGCCAAGCCACCGATAACTATGTATGAGACCGGAGACTTCCTGGACCTGTGCAGGGGGCCTCATATCCCTTCGACCAGATATATAAAGGCTGTAAAGCTGCTTAAGGTAGCCGGTGCGTACTGGAGAGGAGACAACAAGCGCGAGGTCCTCACCAGAATATATGGCATAACGTTCCCATCAAAGCAAGATCTCGATGAGTACATGGCTATGGAGACGGAGCGCAACAAGCACGACCACAAACGTATAGGCAAGGAACTTGAGCTGTTCGAGACTTCACCGCTGTCGCCTGGTTCACCGTTCTTCCTGCCGAAAGGCGCCGTAGTTTACAACGAGCTGTTAAAACTGGCCAGGGAGATGGATAGAAAATACGGCTATGACGAGATAGTCACGCCTATAATAGCCAAATCCGAAGTCTGGAAGATAAGCGGCCACTACGAAAAGTACAGAGAGAACATGTATAGGGTATCTCCATTCAATGCAGAAGAGGACGAGTACGCGCTTAAACCGATGAACTGCCCGTTCTCTACGGTCATATTCAAGTCAAAGACCCGCAGTTACAGAGACCTTCCTTTGAGACTTGCTGATTACGGCATGCTACATAGGTACGAACTTGAGGGCACACTTGACGGTCTTCTTAGGACAAGGCTGTTTGAGCAGAACGACGCGCATATCTACGTCACTGAGGACCAGGTAGAGAGCGAGATAATGAGGATATTTGACCTTATGGAAGAGGTATACTCACTTTTCAAATTCACGCCCATAATGACACTGGCGACTAGGCCTGAACAGAGGATAGGCACGGAAGACGAATGGAACAGAGGAGAGGACATACTGAAAAACGTACTTGAAAAAAGGAAATACAAGTACACTGTGAAAGAGGGTGATGGGGCGTTCTACGGACCGAAAATAGACGTTTACGTGCTGGACTTCACTGGAAGGCCGGAATCAGCGTACGCAGTCTTCACCGTACAGATAGACTTCAATCTAGCCGTAAGATTCGATGTGAAGTACGTCGGCCCTGACAATAAGGAGCACACCCCTATAGTCCTGCATCGTGCTGTAATGGGATCAATAGGCAGATTCATAGGTATAATCCTTGAAAACACGGCGGGAGATCTGCCAGCGTGGCTGTCGCCGGTGCAGGCCAGGATACTCACCATAACCGAGAGAAGCAGCAGTTATGCAAAAGAGATATTCGACGAGCTGTTCTCCGCAGGCATAAGGGTAGAGCTTGACGACAGCAATTCTACCCTCGATTATAAGATAAGGCAGAGCCAGCTGATGAAGATACCATACACCATAGTAATAGGTGACAAGGAAGCTGAGAAGAGGACTATAGCGGTCAGATCCAGAGACGGAAAGACTAAGTACGGTATAGACCCGAAGGAGTTCGCTAAAGAAGTTAAGAAAACGACAGAGACTCGGTCACAGTAATGCAGTGACATCCTCCTATGAATAAATCCATTGACTTCCAGCCCTATCGGAAGCTTAAACTTGGTCCGTGATTGTATAAGTAGGCCATTTGATGAGATTAACTATGACTTAGACGACCTACCATGAGGGCTTTTGTGCACCTCAAGGACCAGATTTGCTAACGTTATAGACGTATTTTGAAACAATCGCGGCTAAGGCGGACGTATTATTGTTGCCTAAGATTAGGTAGTTGCCGTTTTTTAGTTTTATTATGATATCAGTGCTGTTCTCTGAAGCTAGATAAGCGTTGGCATTGTTGCTGAGCAAGAATTTGCCAGCATTTAGATTGCCTATGCTCGTTCCTCCCGTTCTTAGTGATAGGGTGATGTTTCCCGAAATAATATTGCCAATATAGGCACTTGAGATATCACTGGAAGTTATGTTTTCATTCCCAATCATGATTGGACCATTTACTGAGATATAGCCACTGCCTATCTTTACTGTATAATTCTGTCCGAGCACAAAAAAAAGGATTACTCCAATCATTATAATGGATAATCCCAATCCTATTGTTATATGAAATATCTGTTTTATTCCTTTGGTGTTTTCGTTCTTTTTCCTGCCAAAAAAGGCCAGTAATACTAGGCCCACGCCCGTTATTACAAGTGCTAGCAGTATCAGCAAACTTAGGGATTCCGAACCAGAAAGTGTGAAACTGTATACCATCACTTGGCCCCTTTAGGTCCAACGGTAAGTATTACATACAGCAGAGACATGGATATCCATACAATCCCAAAAGCGATCAAAACAAAATGAATGTACACTGGTTTTATAAAAATAAAGAATGAGAACGCACCAAAAAATATAGGTATAAGCGTTGGGACAAGCAGAATCGCCCAAATCTTTGATCCTATACCAAGTTCAGAGCTGTCCCCGTAGGTTTTCAGGGATTTATTTGGACCCTTTTTTCTCAGATCAAACTTCTGAAGTATTTTGCAGTTAGGACAACGGAAAATTCTTTTTGTCCCAAGTCTTATTGAATGCAGCGAAGCTCCAGGTATCCACTCATAATTGAACTTGTACGAGCATTTATAGCACTCACAAATCGATGTAGTCATACAAGAGTACAGTTATGAAGTTATATAAATATTTTCACAGTTATCCCCTGACTTTCCTTAAACCTCAAGAAGCCAAGGAGAATCTCTTTATTCTTTTCTGTATGATAAGGGACGCAAACTAATCAAAAGCGCCCCAAGCGAGATTCGGACTCGCGTCAATGCCGTGACAGGGCACTATCCTAGACCACTAGACTATTGGGGCTTTTGACTTAGTTTATAATCTAACCGTATTATTAAAACTTTTCTATCCGGTTTCTGATCTTTACTTTATGTTGAGGACTAGAGAGTTGGATTTTCTACTGAACCTCTTTCCTTCAAAAGTGAACGAAGCTTCGGCCTGGCCAAGGTTTATGCTCCCTATTATGCCAAGCTTGCTTTTTATCTCATACATCAACATTATCTCATCCATGGGTTGAAGATCCCCTTCACTCCACTTCACGACCAGGTTGCCTCCTGATTTCGAGACCTTCCCCTCTTTGGGACCGGTGGAGGATATCTTCAACGCGTTTGGAGGCACGGCGTCTACAACTGTGAGAGAGGTTATAGCCTTCTTTGATACGTTTCGCACCTTCAGCGCTATCTTTACGTCAACGAATCCGCCGACCACCTTGTGCTCAACGACTTCCTTTGACACTACTAGTTTTCTGTTAAGGTATAGGAACAGCGCTATGACAAAAATCACAATCGCTATGATCAGGTATATCGGTATGTAAGATACGCTGTACGCAAGCGTGAGGGACTGTCCTGGGAGTATGGACTGTGCGGATGTCGTAAGCGCGTAGGACGCTATCTTTGGAGACCCTATGGATGCGGTTTTTGACGTCAGGAATATTGAATTGAAGCCACCTATCATAAGGGAGATGTTACCAGTTGATATCGGTTCGTTACCGTTGTTAGTGAAGGTCTCGGATTTCGTACCGCCGAATACCCCTATATTGGAGGAAGCTGTTTTGCCGAGGGAGTAGTAGGCTATTATTGACACAGTAGTATTTGACGCAGAGACCTGGCCAGCATAATCGGTCGTTACGTAAAGCGTGTAGTTCCCAGGAGCAGTTGAGCTGTTAAGCTGCATAGAAATAGGAAATCTGTTTATTCCAAGAGTCGACATTGTTACCGTCGACGAGACGTGGTACAAAAGGTTCCCGCTGCGATAAAGACCGTAGGATATCGGGAGTATTGCGCCTATCTGTCCGGGAACGTTTATCATACTAACGTTAAAATCTAAAGGTTTGTATGGGTACACGGACGAAGCGTGGTCGACGGAATATATGATGTTCTGGATGGGGACTATAGGCACGTTGAAGATAAGATACTCTGGCTGACCATTATTCGTGTAGGATATGTTCAGAGGTATCGGTAGTGATGACAGTTCACCTGTAGGATTGAACGTAAAACGAATTGTCTTCGATGATAGAGGTGGGATTGTAAACGACTGCGGGCTGGCTGCTATGTTTGAGAAGAAATAACCATATACTATCTTTGCGTGGGCAGTGTTAAGAGTTATGTTTGCCGTAGTGTTTTGATTGTTGTAAAAGCTTATGTTAAACGAAGACGGTATGTTGCTGGGGATTGTGAAGCTCGTAGGACTGACCTGAAGAGCGCTCACAGAACCTATTGACACTAACACTACTAAAAGTAAGCCTGTGACGAGCAGCCTTTCCATGGGTAACTAACAAGCTGTTTCTATTTAAGCATTTGTTACTGCAGCGTTAAAAAC
>JAKAAW010000024.1 GCA_021802105.1 Nanobdellota archaeon
ATCTCATGGCGCACGCAATTTTCAAATCAATGCTTTTCTTCGTTAGCGGAGTGTTCGCCGTGCTGCTTGGAGTGCAGGACGTTTATGCGTTGAAGCTGAAGAGACTTTCGCACACATGGCTAAAGATCCCTGCACTTGTAGGTTTTGCGTCAATCGCCGGGCTACCTCCTTTTATGAGCTTTTTCGCGCACATGTCTCTATCTGCAAACTTCACGTTCCTGGAGAACGTACTGTTCTCAGCCATAGCGTTCCTAACTGCGTTGTTCTCTTTTAGGGCCTTTTTTCTCGTGTTCAACAGAAAATCAGAAGTTAGGCTGGCTAAAAATGTGACTTCATACCTGCCGATCTACGTGCTAACCGCCATAGCTCTGTTTGGAGGGGTCATTATATTTGTGTTTAGACAGGTCGCGAGCGGCTTCGTATACAGCGTCGACATGTTTACTGTAATAACTACAGCAGCAGCGCTTGCAGGTGTTTACGTCTCTTTCTCCTTTTTCTACGGTGGTAAGCACGCTAATCTCGCCGCATCACTTAAGGGATATGCGAATAGGCTGTCCGGCATCGGCTATGATAAGGCACTGTACAAGCTAGGCATGGCGTTCGTTCACGCCGGAGAGTCTATTGGAAAATTTGACGATGCCCTATCAAGATTTTACAGTGGGGCTGCTGATACCTCTCTGCTCTTATCATCAAAAGCTAGGCGCATAGAGACAGGTAACGTTGAAACCTACATAATGGCGATACTTATAGGACTTATAGCGACGCTCGCCGTCGCTTCGGTGTTCATATGATAAATCTGTTATCTCTTGTTATTGTGCCTATCTTAGGAGTCATAGCCCTGGCTGTCGATAGTGCGGCATCAAATCGCGTAAGACCAGAATATATAGCTTTGATCGTGTTTTTGGTCACAGCCGCACTTTTCTTCAGCGGAATCCTATCAGGCTTTTCAGAATCGTCTATAACCATAGTCAGTTCGATAGATTTCGCTTTCACATTCCATCTGAGCGGTATAAGCACCCCGTTTCTACTTCTTGCAATCGTGCTTCCAGCTCTCGGTTTCTGGTCTGCGTTTAGAGAGATAAATGGCGGCAAGACTCTGTTCTACATGTTCTATCTGCTATCATACACCTCTCTTATAGGTGTGTTCATATCATCCAACCTGTTGTCATTCTTCGTGTTCTGGGAGGTAGTCCTTATAAGTTTCTTCTTCATAATCGCGTTTTGGGGCGAGGAGGAGACAAGGCGGAGGGCGAGCATGAAGTTCCTTATCTTCACGCAGTTTGGCAGCCTTACACTTTTGGGTGCATTCATCTTGATGTATATCTACACGGGTTCTTTTAACATAGGTGTGATAAGTGCCGCAGTAAGCGATATACCTACCTATATATCGGAGATAATATTCGCCTTTGTATTGATAGCTGCCGTGATAAAGATGCCTATATTCCCTCTGCACAGTTGGCTTCCCGACGCGCATGTAAGCGCCCCTACTGCAGGAAGCGTCCTTCTTGCCGGCGTTCTTCTTAAAATGGGAGGTTATATACTCCTTCTCTTCGGTTCTCTCCTTCTGCCGTCAGTAGTAAAATCACTGCAGGTACCTCTCATAATCTTAGGGGTAGCAACAGTGATATACTCTACTTTAGCAGCTTCTGCTCAGGTTGATTTCAAGAGGATGATAGCTTACTCGAGTATCTTCTATATGGGACTAGTTTTCATAGGCATATCTTCCATGTACTCTATAGGTGAGACAGGATCAATCTTCCTTATGGTTAGCCACGGTTTCATAGTCGGTATGCTGTTCGTTCTCGCCGGTATTCTGAAGGAAAAAACAGGCACAAGGGATATAACTAAACTCGGCGGGTTAATGACAAGGATGCCAATGTACGCGTTTTTCCTAGTGTTCGCAGTTGTTGCAACTCTCGGTGTGCCGGGTCTAAGTAATTTCGTTGGTGAGCTGCTGATATTTATCGGTGCATACGCGGTTTACCCTCTATCCTTGATATCTCTGGTAGGCGTGCTTATAGCGACTAACTATTACCTTTCGGCTGTCAAGCGCATTCTTTTCACATCCTTGAACAAGACTCTGTCTAAAGTCAGGGACATATCGTACGGCGATGCTATACAGCTATCACTGTTCTCCGTGTTTATAATTACAATCGGATTGATCCCAAGTATAATAACAAACTCGTTTAGCCTTTCAATATGATACAAATAAATTCAGAATACGTGATGATTGGAGGGGTCTTACTGATTATACTGGCTGATCTGTTAAGGGTCATGCTTAGAGTGGACAGCCGTAGGATTATACATTACATAACTCTACTCGTGCTGATAATCGCTTTCATAACGGAAGTTATGTTTGGGAATATGGATGTGTCTTTCTTCTCATCTATGCAGTACAGCGGCTTCATAAACGGTTTCATACTTTTTCTGTCGATAGCAATATATCTGTTCCTAATGTCAGATTCCGGCGAGCACAGCGTCTTCATAGATTTTCTCTTCCTTTTTGCTACTCTTGGCGCACTTCTCGTCGTAATATCCAGCAACTTCATATCGCTGATAATAGCGATAGAGATGATATCCATAGCGTCTTACGGCCTGGTTTTCTTCCATAAAACCGACAGGCAGCTGGAGGGGGCGATGAAATACGTGTCGATAAGCTTTCTTTCGATAATAATAGTCATATTCGGCACTTCCATGATATATGGCGGATCTGGTAGTCTTTCGTTCTCCATCACGTCAACGCAGAATTACTTGCCGTTTATAGCAGGAGTGGGCCTGGTTCTGGCAGGTCTGTCGTTTAAATCGACAATCGTGCCTTTCCATATGTGGGCGCCGGACGTGTATGAAGCATCAGACGGGACGATAACCGCTTTTCTTTCCTCAGTGTCAAAAACCGCCGGGCTTGTAGCGATGATAAGAGTCTTCTTTTTCGCGCTTCCATTCTCTTCGAATTTCGTGATGGTAATGTTCGTGACGCTTGCGATAGCCACCATTTTCTTCGCAAGCTTTATGGCGATAGTGCAGGATAAAATAAAAAGAATACTTGCTTACTCAAGCATAGCACAGGCCGGTTTTGCATTCATAGGAATAGCGATGCTCAATCTTTTAGGAGTCCATTCCGCGATTTTTTACGTGTTTACATTCGCTGTTGCCGACGTACTGGTGTTCCTTGCTTACAAGGTATTCGAAGACAATAAAATCGTGTATAAAAAGGATTCAAAGAGAATGTTCCTGACTTCAAAGGTAGCTACGATAGGTTTGTTTGTGGGATTGCTGTCTCTGGCAGGTCTTCCACCGACAGTAGGTTTCTTCGGTAAGCTCTTGATCTTTCAGACTCTTCTTACGCACGGCTACGTGTATATAGTCGTTGCTTTGTTCGCGATAATCCTTTTCTCGACATTTTATTATTTCGGTTTGATAATGGAAATGGAGCTGTCAAAGGTAAACGGTATAGTGCGCAAGCCCATACCAGGCAGGCGCATAAAGGAAGCTGTAATAATAGTGCTTGTGCTGACGCTCTTCATAGGAGTGGCGTTTGTACCGTTCTGATTAGAAATTTTGAGTCAGTTTTATTTGTTAGCACTTTTGGATGCTTCCAGCTCTTTCATCTTCAACTCGTTCTTCAACTGCGCAATCTTCTTCTTTAAGTGTCTGTATTTGCCAGCATCAGCTGCTTGCAACCCCTGACTCCTCTTTATGTTCATTTTCAGGAGTTCCATCTCCAGCTCTTTCAGATTCTCTTCCATCTTTGAAATTCACCTCTCCAGGCATCTGCTTTGGCACCACTACGGTGACTTTTATCCCTATAGATCCCCTTTTGAGCGTAAGTTGTTTTTTGGCTTTAAGTACACCGAACTGCTCTAACTGTCCGGTCTTTGGCATCACGCCACCGTTGGGTCTGAATTTGAAGTGCGCAGCCCTCTCTTTTATTACTCCTCCTATTTCTATCTCAGCTCCCTTTGCACCCGATCTCATTACGTCGTCAAGGGCGCGGTGTGCTATTATCTTGTACTTCATAGGCCCATATTTTGATATTTTGAACGCGATAGAATCCGCTATTGCCTCCGGGTTGAGTTCCGAGTCCTCTGTCTGTTCAACCTCTATGTGGGGCGGCTCTTGGTTGAAATATTTACCCAGGTACGCTGATGATTCTTTCAATAGAGGGTTTCCCCTCGTTACTATAAGTCCCGGCTTTGGTGTTTTTAAGACGACTCTCATGCCAAGAGGAGTTTTTTCTATTAGTATGTCTGTTATCGCGAATCTGTTGAACTTCTTGAGCAAGTACTCTTTCGCGGTTCTCTCATTGACTTTTGAATTAAGTATTTTCTTTGGTAACATCTTTCTTCTCCTCCGCAGGCTTTTCCTCTTCTTGCTTAGGCGCTTCATTCACTGCCTGTGTGATCTCGGCCTT
>JAKAAW010000012.1 GCA_021802105.1 Nanobdellota archaeon
AAATATTAAAGGCTAAATTGAAAAACATCATTTGCGAAAAAACTTTAAATAAGTCTGGCAAGTAGAATTAAGATGATACTGGAAGTTCTGGTGTCCGCGCTGGCGGCGTTTATAGTGGTTATAATCGGCGGGCAGTTCCTAATGCCGATCCTGACACAGAGCGGGCTTATCGCACAGGACATAAACAAGAGGAACAGGCCTATCCTCCCGACGAGCGGTGGATTGATACTCGCTCTGGGCTTCTTTGCTGGCGTCCTGGCGCTGATGTTCTCTGTCGATTACATAATAGGCTCGGTGGTCAACACTGAGATACTCCTGATGACCTTGATAAGCGTCATAGCGATTGCGATGGTCGGTTTCCTGGACGACCTGATGGGCGGAAAGGTAAGGTCCTCCAAGGAGAGCCTGATCAAGATGACAAAGAACTACGCCTTCTTCAACGGCGGCGTAAAGCAGTGGCAGAAACCTCTCCTCACCCTGATAGCCGCACTTCCACTGATAGTCATAAATTGGGGCGCACCGACTATCGTCATACCTCTGTTAGGAGCGGTGCAGATAAACCAGATTCTATTCACTGTTATAGTCATACCAGTGGCAGTCATATTCGCCGCAAACGTTTTCAACATGCTTGAGGGGTTGAACGGCATCTCAACGCAGATGGGGCTCGTAGCCTTTGTAGCGCTTGGGGTATTCTCTTTCCACACAGGGGCTTACACCGCTTTTGCCATAGCCGCCATCTTCAGCGGGGGTCTGCTGGCTTACGTTTACTACGGGTCGTATCCCGCAAAAATACTGCCCGGCGACACGCTCACGTACATGATAGGAGGTGCTTTCGCCGCGACCGTTCTCGTGGGAAACATGGAGCCCCTGGGCGTGATACTCCTTATCCCATGGTTCGCTGAGTTCGTGCTAAAAGCAAGAAAGAGGTTCCATGCAAATTCATGGGGTGTGGTCCAGAAGGACGGAAGGCTTAGGTCCCCTCACGGGAACAGCGTCTATTCGCTTACCCATCTTTTCCTTAGGACAGGCAAGTTTAGGGAATGGCAGATAGTCTATATGCTGACGCTTGTCGAGGTCATTATAGCGGCTCTGGGACTGTTCGTACTCTGGTAAAAAAACATAACATAAAAACCTCTACCGCGGAGTAAACCATAAGAGATAAAGTTTATATTACGCATGAATCTATAGATTAGATGGAAAGCTGCGACTCTTCTGCGGGAACTTCAAGAGATTCCATCTTAGAGGATGTGATAAGGCGCATCAAAAATATAACCGAGCTCGCGGACCCTACATCGAAGTTTGTGATCAGGAAACTTGAAGATGTGATATCCCCCACTCTTAGATACTCATACGTAGCCGAGTACGACAGCTCAACCGGAGGCGTTACCGGAAAGTACGTGTACCTTTTCGATCCTGTCCTTATACAGGAATACGTAAAGACAAAAAGAGACGCCACTGCGAGATTCGCTCCAGTCTATCTGAGGGATGATAGGCTTGGCATTCTGACCATGGATCCGCAGGGAGCATCGTTCGAAGAGGGCAAGGGTTCGAAAGAGAGCGATTCCAAGGTGGTAGGGCTCGCACTTTTGCTGTCCGGGACCGAAAACGGCGGTTACGGGGAGATATCCGCCCCTTCGGGCAGGATAAAACCTTCCAAAGTAATAGTGAACTATAGAAACTTGGACGACTACAACAACAGAGGCATTGTGCTTTTCGTTACCGACCCTGAGAGAATGGAGGGCTACGGCGTATCTACTGACTACACACTCAACGAACTCACCCTGGACACGAAAAAACTGATTCGCCAGTGCTTATCGAGCGAAGGCGGTTCTAAACACAAATCAGAGATGATAAGTGCAATGAAAAAGAGGGGGGACAAAACACAGATAGGCTACCAGTCCCTATTCAAATTTTCGGTAGAGAACGATTCTATAGTAAAGAACTACCTGGATCCGAACAGCGATGAAAACTCGGTTATGATAAGCGAGATGATAGATACAGCAAATTCCATAGTCGAGAATGTGCCTAATTACAAGGCAGTTATCAGCGCGTTTGTGAACGGGAATCCTATCGGGTTCTACGACCTTATGAACGCATACAAAAGATCCTACAGCAAGGTGGTTCTTGATTACCTGACTAATAGCGTAGAACTGAAAAGCACGGCCGAAAAGGTGGAGTACACTCTAAATGCAAAACATATATCTTATAAGAGAGAAGAATTTATGAAGATGCTGGGTGCCTTGTCAAAGGCTGATGCGTCGATTGTGGAGAAAAAACTCAATGAGTCTGCGGCAAAACACGGCGACGGATACGAAGGGATGTACAGGTAAACATGGAAACTATATCTATAGGGGTCACGGTCGTGCAGTACGCCGGTGTGATGGACGAGCAGAACACGTATAACTTCATAAAGGACACGCTGAAAGGACTCGGTTACAACGTCACTGAGAATTCTTACATACACTTTGGAGGGACCAACTATGCGATAAGCTGGACCGCCAAGAAACTGCTGGACGATTACATGGCTTATAGGATCACCCTAAAACTCGATTACAGGGGACTTGCTGAATCCACTGCCATACAGGGTGGAAAACAGGTCAAGATAAGGACGGGAGAGCTTAAAGTAACGATAGTGGCAGATATGCTCCTCGACCATCTAGACAAATGGACATCTGGCGTATCCAAATTTATAAGACCGGTTTATGACAAGATGAACCAGGACGTTATAAGCCAGAGAAAGACTGCTTTTGAGAATGAAGTAGGGGACCTGAAGAACACACTTCAATCACACTTCGGGCAGTAAGGTATGCCCAGAAAGAGCCTCTCTTCTTTCGACCTGCACAGGTTCGTAGAGGAGATGTCGCTTAGGGACGGTGGTTTCATCAGAGCCGTCAAGAGCAGGAAAAATGAGCTCTATCTACTGATATTCAGCAGAGTGGAGCAGTGGCTGAGGATAGTCCCCGGCAGGTATGTCTCGCTGTCCAAAAACAAGCCTGAAGACACTGTCGAGTATCCGTTTACGGCCAGGATAAAGAATGAACTGTCAGGAAAACGAGTCTCTGTATCGATGCACGGTTCCGATAGGATAATCGAGATCGTGTCCGGTGACACCAGATTGGTGACTGAGCTGTTTTCCAACGGGAACATAATCCTGGTAAAGGGCGACACGATAGAGATGTCCCTGTTTACCCGCAGATATGGCAATAGGGTCATCTCATCGGGAGAAAGATACCTTTATCCTGAAGGAGGGATAGACGTTTTCAACGCTGATTTTGAGACATTCACGAAGACGATACTTACATCCGACAAAGAGAGTCTTGTAAAAGCAATAGCGATAGACCTGTCGCTCGGGGGGCTATACGCAGAGGAGCTTTGTTACCGCGCGAACGTGCAGAAGGACAAAAAACCTTCCGGCGTTTCTGGAGATGACACCGGGAGGATGTTCTCTGAATTTAGGATCATGCTTTCAGAGACACCGAAGCCGAGCATACTAAACGACACGTTGGCGGTCATAGAGATAAAGCACACGGACGCGGAGAGGGAATATTTCCCGGACATAAACACCGCAATAATGGCATTCTTCTCTGAGAGGAAGACCATAAGAAAAGAATCCGTTGCGGACAAGACGGCGAAGATAGAAGCAGCGATATCCGGATACGAACGCGCTATAAGTTATCTGAACTCCGGCTACGACGATACGCTGGCGGTGATCCAAAAAGCAAAGGATTCAAAGATACCTCTTGAAAAGCGCAGAGAATCTCTTAATGAGGCGGGCTGGTCCATGGAAGGGAAGTTCGTGACACTAATAGAGAACAAGGACGTAAAGGTCGACATAACAAAACCGCTTAGGACGGTCATATCTGAGTACTATGACAAGCTGAAAAAACTGAGGGAAACGCTCGGCAAAAAGAGGATGGCTGCTCCGCAGGTGAACAAAATGCCATTTATAGCGGAGGAAGCGTGGTATTCCAAATTCAGATGGGCTGTAACGAAAAACGGCTGCATGATCGTAATCGGAAAGGACAACAACCAGAACATGTCTCTGGTCGAGAAGCACGCTGATAAGCATGATATAGTCATACACGCTGATGTCTTCGGCAGCCCGTTCGGCGTGCTGAAACCTGGAAAAGACTGCGGTATAACTGAAGAAGACATAGCAGAGGCATCCTCCCTGGTCGCGTCGTATTCTTCTGCATGGAAATCCGGTGCTGGAAGCCTGGATGTATACTGCGTTAAGCCAGAACAGGTCAAAAAGGGGGCGCCTTCGGGGGAATACCTGAAGAAGGGCGCTTTCTATATAGATGGCAAAAGGGAATACGTCAAAAACGCACAACTGGGCGTGTACATATCCGTGATTACAAGCCAGGTGGGTTACAAACTCGCCGTCACAGCGCATAAGCCGGACGGACCGCACGTCTTGGTGAGGCCTGGGAATAAAAAGAGGGAGGAGATCATAAGAAGGGTGATAAGATCTTTCGCAGAAAATGCTGGTATCCTTGTCGAGAAGGACAGGGTGGACAAGCTTATACCTCCAGGCAAGGCTTCACTCTCAAAATAACTGCTCAACTATTAATAATATGCGCGTTCTTCTGTATACTGTGAGACGATGATAAACCCTCGCTACCTCGAGAGAATAATATCGGACCTGAGAAAGGAAGATGCCATACTCATCGTCGAAGGCAATAGGGACACTGACGCACTCACAAAAGTAGGCATAAAGAAAGAGTCGGTAATAGAGAGCGCACAGAAGAAAAACAGCAACATAGAAAGGGACATTATAAGAGAAGAAAAGACTGTTATCCCGTTATTCGACAACGATCATTCCGGCATGGCAAGGATGAAGAGATTCATCGAATATTTCACCGGCTGCGGCATAAGTATAGACCTCTCATACTCCAGAAAGCTGAAGGCAGCAGGCATTACGTATATAGAGGAGATAGACAATGCGCTCTCCTACTGACGTTGTTTAATAACCGAAAATGCAGATAGATTAAGATAACTATGGTCTACATAAACATATGGAATCCCGTTTACTATGGCCTCACCAGCGCCTTGCTTGTAGCTTTTATACTGGGGATCGTACACGGCATAACTCCTGACGAGCACACGTGGCCGATAACTTTCGCATATTCCGTCGGAAGCTACAGTACGAAAGGAGGTGCCAAAACAGGACTAGTCTTCTCCGCCGGCTTTACAATACAAAGGGCGATACTGTCGCAGATAGCGTACTTTGCACTCGTAGGCATATTCACCACGTATTTTGTTTTCGGGATTACGTACATAACCATAGGTTTGGCAATGTTCTTAGCTGCCATATATATAGTAAGAAAAGGAGAGTATTTTCACCTGCATTACTTGGCGGTGAAATTATCTGAGCTGCTGGGCATACACAAAAGGGGCAGCAGGCGCGAAAAGCTCGAATTGACCCACAGGCTGAACCCCGCCTATATCAACGAGAGCGACCTGACCAAACCGGTGCCCGTCAACCTCGCTTTTATCCACGGCATAATAGCGGGATTCGGGTTCGGGGCTTTCGCGCTTATACTATACACCACTATATCCCCTGCCATGCCGAGTCCTTACCTAGGGTGGGTCCCAGGGGCTGCCTTCGGCCTTGGGACAATGGTTATGCAGATTCTGTTCGGATCGTTTTTCGGAAGGCTGCTTTACGTGACAAAGAAGCTCACACAGAAAGGCGTCGCGGTAGTAGGGAAAACGATCACCGAATTCGTACTTAAATATGGTGGAATGGCATTCTTTATAGTGGGCATAGCCATCCTTATTTTCCCACAGTTAATGTCCATAGGCGTAATAACCAATATTAAGGTGCATAATCTTAACTCTCTGGGCATTGGTTTCTTCCTGGTCATTGTGATAGTGGCTGGTCTTGGATTTTTGGGCTATAAGGTAGGACTCAAAAGAGCGCAGTCCATGCACTACACAATGCATCCAAGATGATTCAAATGTTTATTTTCTTGTGTATCTGCAGGAAGTAATCTGTTACTACTGATATAAAAGCCACAGTAAAGAAGGCGCCCAGCAGCGATTCGACGACAACGGATATCGCGTAGATAGGCTGCAACAGGAATGCCATAGACACTATCCCTTCGACGATGCTGGCTATGACGCCTACGACAAGCAGCATAGCAAGCACGTCCCAGAACCTGCCTCTAGTCATGTCATAGGAATCATTCAGTGCTTTGCCGGGAGAGCTTCTTTTCAGCATGACGAACATCTGGCTGAAAGCCAGCTTTACGGATAGGAATATCCCAGGTATCACAAGCGCTATGAAACCGGCTGCGAGTATGATAGCCAGCAGGATCGATATGGCGAGAAGACCGAGATAGTGTTTCGCCGTATCTTTCATTAGTCTGATGCTGCTCCTAGTTTTTCTGGATGAATAGGCTATAATTGTGAACCCAAAGAAGAAAAGAGAAAGCAGGAATAGCGCTATAACTGAAGGAAACGCCCACGCCGTGAACACAAGCATCTGGCCTAACATCGTTGAGTTAAAAGGATAGAAACCGCTCTGTGCATATGGCTGCGACGAAGATATGTTGCCTATGAGAGTCGATGCTATGGATATCAGGAAGAAAGCTACTATTGGGATAAGAAGTCTGGTGTCCTTCAGACAGAAAGTCTTGTAGAATCCGTTTCTTATCGCCTGGGTTATTGATATCATAAAAAGATAACGTGCTGCTATATTAAAAAGGTTTAAACGGCTAGCACAATGCGCTAAAAACGCCAACAATGGACCGCCTTTTGCCTGACATAGATTACTATAAGGCATCGGCGAAACTATGCAGAAATACAGCGATAAAATAAACAGAAGCTAGACGGAACGAGATACCTGTTTGTAGATTTATAGTAGGTTACTTGCCGATAAAGCTTGTAGTTTATAGAAGAAAATTTATGTTCGCGGTACTTGGAAGAGAGCAAGGTGCGATTGCGGAGCTTGTCGCTAGATACTATTATAATCACATTGGGTCCAGAAGACTGAAGAGGATATTATGATTTTTGGTATAAGTAGATATAAGTTTAGCGCTAAAGCTAAGAAAATAAAACTTGGAACTTTAGATCAAAAGTAGAAATCAGTTAACTTTATAAATGACAGTTATCATAACTAAGTATGATCCCTGGTGATCCTACGGGGCCGCCAGTGTAATTTTTGTTATGGACGATACTGCCGTTCTTACAGAGGCACATTACCTCGATTTGATTTCTAAGGAATTAGGCTTAAACGGGGACAAACGAATAGATATCAAGAATTTGGCCATAAATACGGCTAAGGAAAACAATCTATGATGTAAGGAGGTCTTTTTCTACACTTGCCCGCCGTTCCAAAGTTCAAAGCCAACAGCAGATGAATCAAGCAGAAAGGCAAAATAGTACACGGCTATCAAAATCTGCCGGGATTAAAAAATAAACCTATCTGGTATTCATTACCAAAGAAAACGCCCCCGCCTATTTTAATTCCTCGTTTGATATGGGATAGATGGTATGCGGTATGGAATAAAGCAAGGCTTTTTACGGCTCAGAACTTTTATTGGGTTTATCCTAGAAATAAGGACGACACATTAATAATTCTAGGTTTTTTGAACTCCACGCTAGCAGAATTTTTTGTTGAAATCGAGGGAAAAACCTTATATGGAGAAGGAGTACTCCAATTAGTTGGCCATAATTTTTTGAGGATACCTATTTTAGATCCCAAAAAAATGACAGATAAACAGAAAAAGAGAATAGAAGATATATTTATAAAACTGTGCACGGCTAAAAGAGAGAATAGTGAAAAACTTATAGGAAGCATACAATCCGAGCTAGATGATACTATATTTGAAATAATCGGAATAAAAGGTGTGAAGGAACAAGTACACAAAGAATTAGAGAATCTACGAGAACTTAGGAAAACAAAGAAGGAAGCAAAAATAATGCTAAAAACGGATACTAAATAATAATAGAATTTTGGTAAAGTCTTTAGGTTCTCTCTAATCATTCATCTTTATGTGCAACAGTATAGTTTCTAGGCTTTGAAATATTATATATCGCTTTTGGCAGGGTCTCAACCTATTTTCTTACAGTAATCCGGAACAAAGGTCCTATTGGCTGTTACTTGATTTTTCTCGTAGAATATTATAAATCCGTTTAGTCGTATTTAGGTTGATCTGCCACTTTTCCATCGAAAATAGCGTTTGTCATCCAAATTGAGTCATAAATTTGGCATAGGACTCCACAGATTGCAACAATAAATGCTTTATAAAAAGCCAATGATTTAGCACTTTGCTCTCTACTGGTAAAAATAGCCTAGGGCGAGGATCGGACTCGCGATCTTTTCCTTACCAAGGAAACGCTTTACCACTGAGCCACCTAGGCATTTCGTACATCTATACAGATATATTAGGTATTATAAAAGTATTGCGAGTCCAAAAAGAAAACCTATGGAACGCTGTTCATCTGTAAGATGTCTGCTTGAGTGCTCTCGCAGCACTGCGGTAGGGCTTCTGTGCCTCGGTCTGCCGCTTGTCGTCCACTAGGAGTGAACGGTCGTACTCCATAAATCTTTTCTTGAGCGATTTCTCTTTTCTTGAAAGACTCTTTGCAATCACAGATCTTATCGCTTGAGCCCTGGACACGGTGCCCCCTCCCCTTACGGTAATGTCTATGTTGTACTTTCCTGCGAGGTCGGAAGCTATGACCAAAGGTTCCTCTGCTATCAGCCTGAAAAGCCTGTCCTGGTATGATGATAATGATTTTTTGTTGATGAAGACCTTGCCTTCTCCGTCGGTTATGACTCCGCTGGCTATTGTTGTCTTTCGTTTTGCTATCGTGACTACTTTCTTCTTCATACTTCCCTGTACTTAAGTATATTTGACAATTCTGCTATCTTAACCTTATGTATCGGCTTATCCATCTTCATCTTCGCAACTGTCAAGCCGGGATTGGCTTTTAATTCTTCCGGCACGCCCTGATATACCCTTACGCGTCTGAGCGCGTCCCTTCCCTTAGGCGTCTTTCTGTGAAGCATTCCCCTTATTGTCCTTTTTACTATGCCTTCGACTGTTCTCGGCGGAAAAGGTCCCTTGGCCATCGTGCCCATCTCCAAGAGTTCTCTATATTTGTTGACTATGTTGTTCTTGTCCCCTATGATTACGAGTTCCCCTGCGTTTATTATAGACACGCTCTCCCCTTCGAGAGCTGCCTTAGCCGCATAAGTAGCTACTCTGCCAAGAACACAATCCTTTCCGTCTATTACAACCATAGTGAATATTCTAATTATTAGGTGCACATACGAATATAAACTTATCTTTTCTTTCTGTGCCTAATAATAAGCGTTTGCGTAACGGTTGATACTACAAGCCCGATTACGAGGAGCAGAACCACTGTAAACTCTATGGCGACGTTGTAAGGGCTGTAGTAATAAGACAGGCTGTACTCCTGCCCTGTAAGGATGAGAAGATTGGATTCGTCTATTATCAGTCCTAGCCCGAAACCGAATGCCAGCGCCAGCACCCTCTTTAGAGCCTCGTTTCTGAATGCCCTCTCGTTGAATAAGAATGATAGTATACCGACAACAACAACTATTATGACACCATAGAACAAGTGATGCAAATATACGCCATTATAGGCGAGCGTCACGGCGCCGCCAAGAAGAACATAAATTCTAGCAACGGTTATTGCCAATAGTGTGCCGACTAGGACGTAGAGTACTGGGTTACCCAATACCCTGTCGAGCGCCTTATTAAGTGACATAGATATTCAATTAAGAAGTTAATATTTATAAATGTGCTTAATTTCTTAAGGGCCGGTGGTCTAATGGCATGACACTGCCTTCGCATGGCAGAGGCTGGGGGTTCAAATCCCCCCCGGTCCACTTTGAATCGCACACAGGTCTTAGTCCGCCATATAAGGAAGACGGCTGTACATCATCAAGTCAGCCTCTTTCAGGATAAGATGATGCTGCCTGGCTTTGCCTATTTATAGAAGGAACTCCCTGAGTATTGAAATATGAGTTCTACCGACGATAGGAAAGGACTGTTCTTAGTGATTGAAGGTGGGGACGGGAGCGGAAAAGATACTCAACTCAGGCTTCTCTCCAGTTATCTTAGGGAGATGGGATACGACGTACTTGAGACCTCGGAACCGACTGACGGCCCAATCGGCAGGAAGATAAGGCAGAAAGGTCTGTCCGAAAAAGAGAGATATTCCCCATTGGAAATGCAACTTATGTTCTCCGTTGATAGAAACCATCACCTAAAAAGTGAGGTTTATCCTGCCTTGAAAGACGGTAAGATAGTGATATCCGGTAGATACACTGTATCGACCCTCGCTTATAGTTACGCCCTTGGGCTTGACGTTGAGTTGCTTGAGAGTGCAAATTCAGGCTATATGAAGCCTGACCTGACGATATACATAGATGTGGATCCGGACACTGCTATCAAAAGGATTGAAAACAGGGGCGGCGCCAGGGAAATCTATGAGACTTATGATATGCAGAGAAAAGTTAGAGAAGGCTACAGGATATTCCTCAGCAGATTCAACCACATAGTCATAGACGGCTCGATGGAGCCAGGATCCGTGTATAAAAAGATCGTGGAAGCGGTTTATCCCTATCTCCAAAATCTCAACGGGGCTTGAAGTATCTCCAGAGCACGAAGAAAACGAATGATGTACCGAACGATGCCACTGCAAGAAGATTCTGTTTTATCGGTACATATTGTGAGAGATTAAGATACTGCGTTGAAGGATAAAGCCATATGGTTACCGCTATGTAACCCCACATCAAAAGAAAGTAAAGCCATACGCCCTCAAAAATAGGCACTAGCTTCAACAGAGGGTCTTTTTTCATATTTTGATCGTTATGTTGTTCCCTTTGGACCAGACAAACTTAGTGACCAAAAATATGGACATTGTCGACATGAAGATTATTGTTATCAAGGATAGGTCTATGAAGATCGTCTTACCGATTATATTCGTGTATTTGGTAAGGAAGCTTATCAGCAGTATATCCGCCAGGAGAGGTATTATCGCTATCGTATTGAACTTTCCGAAGCGGTATGCGGAGCTCGAAAGGCCTTTGTTCTTGAAGTTTATCTTCTCATTCATCACGAAGTTGGAGAACGCGCTTATCTCTCCCCCTGCCAGTATTGCAGCGGGGTAGAACCACCCCAGGCTGAGACTGATATAAACGGCTATTAGATTAGCCAGATAGGCAAGTGATCCGAAAAGCCCGAAAAGCACGGACGAATGGTTGAGACTGTTGACTATTGAATCGAACACTTCCTTGGGGTTTACCCTCTTCTTGCTTTGTATCTTTGCCGGCTTGACCACCTCTACGGTTTTTATGCCCTTTGCGTTCAGCACGTTCGCAGCCTCTATTAGGAAAGCCTTGCCCCTTAGACGTGTGTCTTTTATGGACAAGGCCGCCTCTCTCGTGAAAAGCCTATTCATGGAGAAGCCGTTGTACATATTACCGAATGATAGGAGATTTGATGCCTCCGTTATAATCATGTCTGCCAGGCCTCTCTTGCAGGATTCTATGATGTTTCCGTTACCTATATAGGGTAGAAACCACTTCGCATTAGACTCCGAGTAATCCTCAAAAGTCACTATATTCTCGGCGCCCAGTTCCAGGGCCGCTGCAAAACCGGTCCTGAGCGTGTCGCCGACGTCGCTGCCGTGCGAAAACTTGATCAGTTTTACGTTGTCAAGAACGGTGTCATCCTGCTCTACAGGCAGGTCTGTCAGCGCCAGCGTGCCGGGAGGGCTTATCCTGTCCAGTTCTGATAGGAAGCAGTGCCTTTTTTTGCTATTAAGTGAGCTAAAGTTCGGCAGAAGGAGTGCTACACCCGGGTTATTCATCCCAAAGTATAATTTTAATGATATTTAAAAGTTACCATATTGCCATAAAGCCGTTATGGCTCTTGACAAATATATGCCCTCGCCAGGATTTGAACCTGGGATATTCGGTTTAGGAAACCGACGTTCTATCCAAGCTAAACTACGAGAGCGACGTTAAACTATTGTATTATAGGCTGAGAAATATATAAATAAACAATGATTATAATGGTTATAAAAATCTCTGTCGAGACCGTATAATATGTTAGCGAACAATCCGTTTATTGTAATAACCTCATCGGGTCATGAGAAGGTAGTCGACCGCGTAAAAGAGAAGGTTGAACTCCAGATGCAGATAAATGAGGCGCTGAAGAACGGCAAGATAGTCGTCCTTAAGGGAAGCCCTGGCGTCGGGAAGAGCACTCTCGTTAATCTTATAGTCAACAACCTGAAGAAATCACAGAACGTAAGCGTGATAAGGGAGGACTTTACGCCGTCGGTCTACAACAAGCTCAGGAGCCTGAATCTCGGCGTTATAAAAAAGACTCTTGTGATTCTTGACGACTTCAACAACGTAGAGCTTCTGGACAAGAACAGCCAGGAAAAGGTTATAAAGCTGATGTCTGAACTGGCAGAGAAGGCAGCCCTTCTCCTTATAGAGAACAGAACAGAGGGCGTCGAGAAGGATTTCAGGCGCATGCACATAGAAGCCGTAAAATTCGACATAACCGGGTTGCAGAGAACGGACCTCAGGCAGCTGTTGACCGACAGGCTCAACATGGTAAGGGATGTCCCGAGGGACAACATAGATCCTTTCACGGACGACGAGTTCGAGAAGATCTACAGAAAATCTGGTGGAAACCCAAGGATAGCGCTTCTTATATGCGCAGCACTGTTCGACCAGAAAGAGACGTCTTTGATATAGTCAAGTTATAAACGATAAATATCATTAGGTTAATGATGTTTCTATGAAATGGGAGAGGAAAACGGCGGCCATCGTAACAGCTGTCTTTGCCATCAGTCTTGCTAGCTCGATACTCTTCTCTTTTGGGATGATAAACCTTAATGTGTACAATGTCAAGGTTCTCGGCGCACAGACCTACACCGTACAGCCGTACGTAGAGCTCGCTTACATACTGGTCAGCCTTCTTTTGGTCACTGCGGCGATGCTCTTGATGATACGGAGAAACATGTCCAAACTGATAAGCGGGTTGTTCGCCTTCATATCTTTTTTCGTTCTGATAGAGTTCTATTCGGTGTTCTTCTTTTCGTTTGTGGATTATATAGGACAATATGTCGGTCTGATAGCGCTAGTCGCTGCGGCGCTTACGGTCGTTTACTACTTTAAGTACGCGGGGAGCGTCGCAAGAAACGTAATAAACGTGTTCATATTCATAACGATATCTGCGGTTATGGCCGCGGCACTCGGCCCTTACCCATCGCTTATACTTATAGGTGTTATAGCCGTCTACGACTACATATCTGTTTTTATAACAAAACATATGCTGACCCTTGCAAAGGGACTGAAAGGCAAAGGATTCTTAGCTGGGCTAACTTTCATGGCTCGTTCGACAAAGAGAGTGGGCGCCATGCTCGGAGGGGGAGATGTAGTGTTCCCTGCGATCTTAGTAAATGCGATGTTTTTTGAATACAGCGCTTTAGCTGGCATCCTCGCCCTCATAGCGGCGGTTCTTGGTCTCTCATTGATAATATTTTTCGGTAAAAAGGGAAAAGTGTATCCTGCTATGGCGGTTATCGGTCCGCTGCAGATATTATTCTTCGGCGCCTACGCGCTGGCAGTGATACTATGAATAACGGAATTGAAAAAAAGAATGTGATAGCCGCCCTAAAGCAATGCTATGACCCTGAGATACCTGTGAATGTATATGATTTGGGACTTATTTACGACATCACCATAAAAGAGAAGACTGTGAAGATCGTCATGACGCTGACTTCCCCATTCTGCCCTGTTACAGATTACATGATCGAAGACATAAAAAATAAGATCAAAGAACTATCGTCGGCAGATGCCGTAGATCTGCAGATAACGTTCGATCCTCCATGGAATAAGAGCAGAATGACCGAAGAAGCTAAGGCACAGCTCGGTCTATAGGGCGTTATCCTCCCTCAAAACCTTTATCCGAAGTTTGTGGGATCATATCTTGGTGGGGCGGATTTTATCGCATACTGGATTGCATACGGATCTCTTATCCATACTGGAATATGCACTCCCATACTTGCATAAGGAGCACAATCCAGCAAACTTTTAAATGTTCTGCGACGCATCATATAGACTAGGGGGGATTAAGATGGAAGATAAAAGATTATGCATGATAGATGATATGGCGCCTGATTTCGAGGCGGATGCGTACCACAACGATAAATTTGAAAAAGTCAAGCTCGGTGATTACAGGGGAAAATGGGTCATACTTTTCTTTTATCCGGCGGATTTTACCTTTGTCTGCCCTACGGAACTAGAGGGCTTCTCGCAGGACTATGAAAAATTCAAGGAGAAAAACACTGAGATAATAGCCGCTAGCGTGGATACTCACTATGTGCATAAAGCGTGGGTAGAATTCGACAAGAGGCTCTCGAATATAAAATATCCAATGATAGCTGACAGGAAAGGGGACATAAGTAGATCTTTTGGAGTGCTGAACGAGTTCACAGGCAACTCTAGAAGAGGCCTTTTCATAATAAATCCTGATGGCTATATACGTTACATAGTCATAACACCGGACGAAGTCGGAAGAAGCACAGACGAGACTTACAGGGTCCTTTCTGCGCTGCAGACTGGAAGCCTCTGTCCGGTTAACTGGGAAGAAGGCGAAGCCACGCTTAAGGGATAGAAGAATCTTTTGCCGTTCAGATGATTATCTCTGACAGATCATCTGGTACTGCGACTTCCGCCTTTAGACCCATTGATTTTGCTAGGTCGGCCGCCTCCTTTCTTATCTCGCCGGAGTTCTCATAACGCTGGCTGAGGTGGGTTAGGTATACTCTCCCTGCACAAGACTGTTTTGCGATGGTGAGGGCGTCTTTCACGGTGAGATGCATGAACTCTTTCGCCTGATTCTGCATATTGGAAGAGAAAGTAGACTCTATTATAAGCACGTCCGCATCTTTGGCGAACTTGTATATGTTCTTTTCGTATACAAGGTCAGTCAGGTAAACCAGCGACCTGCCTTTCTTAATGTAAGTGAACTGGCTGGCCTTTAACTTCTTTCCGCCGACAACGATGTCCTTCCCTGCCTTAAGGAATTTTAGCTGCGGGCCCGGTTTGACGCCTAACTTTTCAAGGAGGTCTTTGCGTATATTTCTCACGTCATTTTCTTTTACTTTGTATCCCAGGCACTTGACTGCGTGCTTTACATTTATGGCATATATATTGTGCCCATTTATCTCCTTTACCAAAAGTTCCTTCTTGGCATCGATTGACCGGATTTTAATGGGTAGCCTTTTGTAAAATTTGTAGGTATCCAGTATGTGCTTGACGCTCGCATTCGTGCCGGATGGTCCCATCACTGTCAGGGGGCCTTCATTCTTCATCATGTTGAGGCTCTGTATTATCCCCCCCACTCCGAGTGAATGGTCTCCGTGCCAGTGTGTAACGAATATGAAATCGACTGAAGGACTCAGCCCGGCGGATCTTATCTGCCTCTGCGTGCCCTCCCCGCAGTCGAAAAGCACTTTTGCTCCACCTAAGTTCAAGTATATCGAGGGGTGGTTCCTCAATTTTGTCGGAAATGCGGACGCAGTGCCCAGTACCGTAGCCTTATCCATAGAACACTCTTCTGAAGTTTGAATATACTTGAGCTTTTAGCACCATAGCATCGGTCTTGCGCACAGCGGCTATGTAATCTAAAAGCTTCGGTATATTAAAAGGAGTATTCCTGTTCGCATCCGGGCTTAGGACAGGCGAGTCTGTCTCGACGAAGAAATGATCAGGATGAAGTTTCCTCAAGAAACTTTCCCGTGTGTATCTCATGACTCCTGTTGAGATGCTTATGAAAGCACCGTTATCTATGGCTCTTTCATGCTGATGCGAGTTCCCTTCAAAATTGTGCATTATTATCTTTACCTTAAAACTTGGTATTATCTCAAGCATGCTTTCCATTGCTTTTCTACTGTGCACTATGCAAACCTTTCCGTGTTTTTCTGCCAGTTCGAGGATGTTCATGAAGATACTTTTCTGCACGCTTATCTGCTCTTCATCTTTCTTGTTAAAATCAAGGCCTATCTCAGACACTGCAAATGCCCTGTTTATGTTCTTGAACAGGTACTCAAAACCCTCTTCTCTTCTCGCGCTGCCGTACCTGGTTATAAAATCAGGGTGAAGCCCTACGCATGGTAGCAGGTTCGGGTATTTCTGGCCAAGGCTAAGTATCCTCTCGTTCTCTTCAGGGTATTCACCGGAGTTCAGTATTATGTAGTCGCTAAGCTCCGTCATCAGCTTATCTCTATCGGCATCGAACGCGTGATCACTCATATGGGCATGAATGTCAACAAACTTGATTTCATCCATGAGTTAGTCTAAGACTATGGATAATATTAATAGTTAAACAGCCTCTAGAGGGAGTTGAACCCTCGTTTCCTCATTACAAGTGAGGTGCTCTGCCGCTGAGCTATAGAGGCACTAAAGAATGGCTCAGATTTTATATTAAAAGGTTTGCGATAACTGTTTACTATCAAATTTAGTTTTCTCCCTTTGATAGTCTCCCAAAAATTTATTTTTGAAATGGATCTTGACGTGTTTGATCTTCCGAATATACTTGTCCGGTTGTGTATATGCCATCCACCTAACTTCAAATTGCCATCCTGATGGCCACTATTTCCGTAAGCATTGAAAACTTTCCAAAATGACACTTTCATATAATGTTATACCTGCCTATTAACTTAAATCCTTTTTAAGCAAATAATTAAATTCGGCAGTGCATTACAAAAAAATGGCACAGCCGCTTCTTTTAAGCAAAGACAAAGCAAAACGGGCAATAGGCTTCCTTGAGGAGGAGTATAAAGGAGCTAAATACTATCTAAATTTCAAAACGCCGATGGATCTACTAGTTGCTGCGATACTGTCGGCGCAGACAAGGGACATAATAGTAAACGAAATAACCCCAGAGCTTTTCAAAAAGTACAAGACGGCCAAAGATTACGCCAGCGCGTCCGAATCTGAGCTTCTGCACTACGTGAAGAGGGTTACTTTCCCGGAGAACAAGGTTAAGCACATAATAAAAACCTGTAGGATGGTAGAAGAGAAGTTCCACGGTAAGGTCCCTGATGAAATGGAGGAACTTGTCAGCCTCCCCGGCGTCGGCAGGAAAACAGCCAACACTATACTGATTAATGCTTATGGAATTATTGAAGGGATACCGGTCGATACATGGGTAATAAAACTCTCATATAGGATAGGGTTTTCTGAGAACAAAAACCCGGACAAGATAGAGCAAGACCTTATGAGGATAGTCGATAAGAGCCACTGGAAGGATATAGCGTACATCCTTAAGGCCCATGGGCATAAGATATGCCATTCGACGCTTCCGCTATGCAGCAGGTGCATTCTAAAAGAGATATGCCCAAAAAATGGCGTGGATGAGAATAGATAGACGTTCTTTACAGCTTAAGATCAGAGACGTTATGGTTCTTGCCGTGCGAAACGCAGATTAGGTCTGGGTTCAGCTCTCTTATCTTATTCGTACTATTCAGAAGGGCTATATAATCATCAAAGAAAGGAGGTGCTACTAGAGCGTCAGAGGCTCCTTTGAATAGGTCTCCGACTATTATCGTCTTTGTGTCTGGGAGATATACCGAGACGGAATCCTGCGTGTGTCCAGGCGTCTCTATTATCTTTGCGTTAACGTGCATACTTTCGGGGAATACCCCTTCTTTCAAGACCATGTCCGGTTTTACGAACTTAGGTTTTATTATCTTGACCGCTGAGATAAGTTTAAGCACGCCTGCCAGTGCCTTGTCCTTAAAGTTTTTCGAGTTCCTGGCGACAGGCACAAGAAGTCCTTTCGTACCATCAACGTATTCCACACCTTTTTCATTTATACCCAGTAATGCGCCCGATATTCTCTTTATGTCATAAGCGCTTCCGAAGTGATCTATGTGCGCGTGGGTCAGCAGTATGTATTTCACGTCACTTATGGATTTCCCTATGCTGTTTATGTAGCTTATTATCTTGCTTGAACTTTTCGGAAGACCCGTGTCTATAAGCACCAGGCTGCCGTCGGATGCCTCGAGTAGAAAGGCTTTTACGTGACCTAGATATATCTCATGCAGGTTGTTGTTGAGTTTCTGACCCATCGTTTTGTTTTTCATCACATTATGACTGGTTTTCAGTATTTAAGAATATCGGGCTCGGAAGCTACCCTTCTCATCATAGCTTTCGCTCAGAAGGTGTTCATATCCTCATCGCCCGCTTGCTGGAAGGTAAGGATATCCTGATGAATTGGATGTTGTGACACCTGCACCGGGATTCATATACACCAGAAGCATTGTAATGTTAGATCCGACTATAGATTTAAGGCTTATCGACGAGAGGGATGGAACTCCATTTCCCTGATAAAGGGAGAAACCCTGCCCATTCGAATAGAAAAGGAACCATGAGTATGTCGAGTTGTCGCAGATTGGGGAAAGGAACTGGTTGGAGTACATACAATCAAGGGTTCCCTTTGCCTCAGTGTACGTGATGCCGCTCTGGTTAAGTAGGATGCCTGTGAACTGCATAAGATTCGAGGCGTTGGTCGACGAGATTATGTTCCCTATAGGTGTGTATGACACTCCCCCTAGAGATGATACATTCTCCCCATTGAAATTAATGGACACCTGCCCCAACGAAAGGGAGGTCTGATTTATCATCGTGGTCGGGGCGAGTATCTCATAAGTGAAAGGAGTGGAGTTCGGCACTCTTGGGATGAATAACATTATTGAAGCGGCGAAGCCCACAGCTATCGCAATTGCAACTATCTGCTTGATTCTCCTGTTTACCATACAACTAATGAGGGTCTACCTGAGTATAAGGTACCCTATTATAGATATAACCACCACTATCGCCAGGCCTACAAGGAAAGCGATTGGAGAGAGCACTATAAGAGCTATAAGTAGAAGGCCTACGAAGAAACCGAATACTGCACGCGCCGGAGTCTTGCTTCGCGCGTAATGTAATCCATACCCAATTGCGAAAAAGGCGAATGCTGCGGCAAACGACAGTGCGCTCAGGATTATTATAGGTACATACACAAAAAGAGTGCCAGGCACTATGGTCACAATATTGGAGAAGATGGTTATCAGCACTATAGGAACTGCTGCAGTCACAAGGAGCTTCATGTTCTGGTTTCCTACAAGGAACTTAGGCATAAGACCGTCCTTAGCCATGTCATCTAGTGTGTGGCTCGAGGAGTTTATGAGGGTAAACGCCATGGTGAGGATAACTATTATGGAGAGCCCTACCATTACATCCTGCAACAGCCCCCCGAAGCTCGACGAGAGCACGTTGGTAGTGAAAACCGTCGTGAGATCCAGCTGTATGTATATAGATGAAAGGCTTCCTCCAACCTCATATATGAGGAACTGGATAATAGAGAATATCACTATCATTGTGAATATGGCGTATAGAAGCGCCCTTGCAACCTTTGACCTGTCCTTGCCCCTATAAACTATTGCTATGCCCTCAAAACCACCATACATCCAGAGAAGGACAAGCAACGCCAGCGATAATGGCACGATTCCGGTCAGCGAAGCAAAAGGCGCCTGATTGTTTAGAGGGTTTGCACCGTGGAAAACTATTGAAAGTGCCCCTATCATCATAAGCAGAATGACAAAGAATATCTTTAGGGCACCGGCGAAAGTTATCGTGCGCTTTGTATGGTTGTAAAAAATCAGCACCCACATGAAAAAGAAAACTATGTCGACTATTGCTATCGACACGTACACATCAAGACCGAAGAATACGGAAAGCTCTCCTACGGACGCTATTCCAGCAGCGGTTATGGTTATTATGAATGAGACCAGAAGCAGGAATCCGAAAATGAAGGAGTACTCTCTCCCCAGCGTCTCTTTAAGGAACTTATAGGGATCGTGGCTGTGGGTTAACGAGATATCATAGATCAGAGCTGCTATTAGAAGCGCTATAAAGCCGGCACCTATGATGAAGTAGATCGAAAGCAATCCTCCGTAAAAAAGTGCTATGAAAACGGGGATAACGAGGATACCCAACCCGATTATACCAGCTACGCCATGAAGATACAGCTCCGACACACTATGTTCGTTGGCATGCACGAGTTTTGACCCCTTCTTTGCAACACGGGATCGTTTTCTCGATGTTTTTTGCATACCTATAAATGCAAGACGAGATATAAATACCTATTTCGCCGATACCCAAATTCACGCGCTAACGCCGATAATTGTTTTATATTCACTGCGATATACTCTCTTATGGAAGAGATCCTTTACATAATATACGGAAACCATCCTAAGAGCAAGAAACTCCACGCCGAGGCGGGAAGGATAATAAATTTTGTGAGGGAGAAGCACGCTGTAAGCAGGGATGAACTTGCCACTTTCCTTAACATAGACTTAACTTCACAGAATGGAAAGAAACATTTTTACAATTTAGTATCACCGATGTTTGACAAGATACTTGTGTCCGAACACCATGGAAAGGCTGTTTACTATCACTTATCATATGATATGTTTAGAGTTTATCTGGATAACATACGCAGAAAGGCAAAGTATTACCTTATAAAGCCGAGCGAGATAAAGACCGGCGATGAGGAGGAATGAAGTACGCTTTTGGCAGCGGTGACGACGGAAGGACGAACATTTATAATAGAAGAATATCGAAGACGGACCAGATAATAAAGGCTGTAGGTGACATAGACGAGCTGAGCGCACATATAGGCCATGCAGTTTCCTGTGCCGATGATGATAGGATCATAAAAACTCTGGAAGAGATAGAATATGATCTGTACGTAACGAGCGCCGAACTTGCTGGCTACAAGGGCACTGCCGCTAAAAAGATATCGGCAAACGATGTCAAAAGGCTTGAAGGCTGGATAACGGAGTATTCTAGAGACCTGGATGAGATGAGAGAATTTATATACCCCAACGGGTCCATGTCTGCCACTGAGATAAACATCTGTAGGACGATAGCCCGCAGGGCAGAGATAAGCATACTCGAGATAGGAATGGATGATAAGGATATAACTGGCTACATCAACAGACTGTCTTCACTGCTTTTTGTGATGTTCAGATACGCCAACAAGAAGGGAGGGCATAAGGAAGAACGATACCGACTTTAGATTATAACTGCCTTTGTGCCTATTCCGAGTTTCTTACTTATCTTTTGTGCAGCGACTTTTGCTTGTGATAAGTGGCTTTCTCCGACATGTATCTCGAAGATCCTTCCCCCCGCGTTTATCCTAGCGGCTAGGCCGATTGGTTTTCCGAAGGATTTCTGCATACCGGAGGAGAACCTGTCCGCTCCTGCACCGGTAGCGAGCTTGTGCTCTCTTATAATCTGGTGCGGATATGCTATCACAATGAGATGGAAGTTTTGATCTCCTACATTGTCGGTAAGGTACTTGTTTGCGACTATTCTGGCCGCTTCTATCGCGTTGTCCCTTATCTGGATGCTTCTTTCCGAGATTAATATTATGCTCCTGCCAAAGCTCTGCTTGCTGTTCCCGGAGTGATACTGCGTTATTTTAGGAGACTGCGCCATCTTGACGTAGTTGGTAGCTTTATATTTAGACTTACGAGTATAGGGTATCTTCATTTCCCTGTACGATCTTCCCGGTCTCAATTTTGACATATCTACTCTTCTTCAATTATCTTGAATATCAGACTATTTAAACTTTGAAACTGACTTCCGTAGTTCGACAAGTGAGGCTGTGACATCCTCCCACCTCTGAAGCACATGGGTTTTTTCCGCTCATGCTTTATAAAACTGATAAAAATTAAAAACTTGATTACCTGACACTTCACACCAGATTCTGTTATCCAGAATAAAATCAGCGGGAAAAGATGCCCCACGACAGAAATTTTAGAAAGCTACTGACTCAGGTCATCCTATGCCCTATTGTTATACATTAATAATCACAAAACAGTAGTAAAGTATATAAAGGACTGCAAGTCTTATATCGATATGGGAAGGCCCAAAGTTGCAAAGAAAAGGTTCTCCTCAGCTATGGAAAAAAACTAAAGGAAACTATGAAACTTGAAGAGATGCTTGATGCAGGGTTGCTCGCAAAAATAGATGCTGTTGGGCCAGAAGCTAGGGCTGCAGTTGAGAAAGTTATCGGGAGATATGAAGGAGACGCTGCTCGGGGTGTTGCTTTGGGATTGGCATATGTTGCTGGTGATACAAAAGACAAAGAAGCTGTGATAAAGTCTGCAAGAGTTATCGGGAGATATGAAGGAAATGCTGCTTGGGGTATTGCTTGGGAATTGGTACGTATTGCTATGTATACAAAAGACAAAGAAGCTATGATTAAAGTAGCTAATATAATG
>JAKAAW010000025.1 GCA_021802105.1 Nanobdellota archaeon
CAGGAAGTACAACTTACAATCCCAACGTATTGATACAGCCAAACAGCGTACGAATAGTGACAGTCCCATCCTCATCTCTATGTACAGCAGGATCAAGGTACTCCGTTTCAGCCGTCATAGCCTACACAGAACCGGGACAAGTGTTTCCTGGGCCTTATTTCTCAAGGGGAACAGCATCAGGGACGGCTAATTCCCCACCGTCTTCGATAACGTCGTATGAGACCCTTGCGGTTACAGACACGCAGCCATCTGCGACTCCCTCCCCTTTTCAGCAGATGGTAAACGTAACAAGCAGCGATCCTGGGTGGTCTTACATCTCATCCTCTCCTTTCGGCCAGAATGTAGTGTTCTTCTCCCCGACAGGTCAGATACTCGATTCATGGCTGGAAAACTACACGTCAACTCATGCAATCTGGTGGGTCAAGCTTCCCAATGGAGCCGCACCTTCAGATCCGCTGACGATTTACATGGGCTTCGCTTCCACATCGACCAATCTTTTCAATACCGTAAACATCGGAGAAGCCCCTCAGCTTTCTTCGACTTATGCGGAATACGATGATGGTGCGAACGTGTTCTTGAATTATTATTCAGGAGCAAGCGATAGTGGCTGGACACTCGCGGGAACGTCCGGGCAGACATCATCAGCTCCTTCCGGTTCTCCGTTCGGAACCAACGCGCTTTACGCTCTAGACTCAGGAGAGAGTTATATGTATACAACTGCGGCAGGACAATCAACCAACATGATAATTGAATATTATACTTACATCAATAGATTAAATGATGTCTTCTTTTTAGAAAATTCAAACGGAGCAGGGCAGTTAGCAAGGCAGGGAGATGGCAGTGGCTGGTATGGAATTGCTTCCACGTCTTCATGGACTTCTTGGAATGCACCTCCAGATACTGGTTCATGGAGTGGAGAATGGGTTCTTTCAGGGGTAGTAGTTGCAGATGGGACTGCTACTCAGTATCTTTCTACTACTCTTGGAAATTATAGAAGTGAAATAGGACAAAACCCCTCTAATACTTACACGGTTTCTAATAATGGTAATTATTTGGGGTTAGTAGGCGATGGCGGCGGTTCTGCTGATGAATATTGGAACGGATTGATAATCCGTGCCTATCCTCCAAATGGCGTGATGCCTTCTGTGAGCTTCGGAAGCATTGAATAGATATTTAAACTTCTTCTCAGCAAAGCGCTTTTATCGATAATATTCCACTGTGATGAGTATCCAGCACAGAAATGGATGCAGGCAGCAAGTTTAAGAAGTATGTGATATAGTCTTAATATACTAAAAATGCAGAGTATAACTATGGAGAGATCAAAAGAACTTGTTCTATGGTTTAATGAAATCCATAAAGGAGACATCCCTTTTGTAGGCGGTAAATCTGCCAATCTTGGCGAGATGATCACATCTACGAAAGTTCCGGTGCCAGACGGGTTTTCTACAACGGCCTTTGCCTTCAACGAGTTTATCAGAGTCAATAAACTTGAAGATAAAATAAATGACGCTCTCAAGGGTATAAATGAAGAGGACAGCCAACAATTAGGGGAAGCAAGCAAAAAGATAAAACAGATGATAATAGATGCGAAGCTTCAGGACGACATGTCCAAGGAAATCTCTGATTATTATGAGAAATTAGTTGGCAAAGAAAAACAAGACTTTGTGGCCATACGTTCGTCGGCGACTTCGGAAGACCTTCCGGACGCAAGTTTTGCCGGTCAGCAAGAGACTTATCTTAACATTAAGGGTGTTGATAATGTCCTTGAGAAGGTTAAAGAGTGTTATGCGAGCCTTTTTACTGCGAGGGCCATATATTACAGGATAAAAAAAGGATTCGGGGAGTCAAAAATAGCACTGGCTGTAGCTATACAAAGACAGGTCTTTTCTGAAACGGCAGGAGTCATATTCACGCTGGATGTCTCCAACGGAGATAACTCAGTCGTGATGATAGAAGCAAGCTACGGCCTTGGAGAGTACGTTGTACAGGGAACCATAACGCCCGATACATACTACATAGACAAAAACACTCGCAAAATAACTAAGAAAATAATCTCTAAAGACAAGACAAGGATGCTGCTTAGAGAAGAATCTGGTGGCACCAGAGAAGTCTTCATAAGTGAGGAGAAGGCAGGATTACAGTGTCTTAAAGATTCTGAGGTTGTAGAGCTGGCTTCATATGCTATAGACATAGAGAAACACTACAATAGGCCGATGGATCTTGAATGGGCTCAAGATAGCAGAGACCATCGTCTGTTTATAGTACAAGCGAGAAGTGAGACTGTCTGGGCTAATAAAAAGGCGCCTATCACTGTAGAAACAGAGAAATTAGAAGGTCCGCTGAAAATCATTGTAAAAGGCTTGCCTGCATCACCAGGTACTGCGTCGGGGCAGGCTCATATACTAAAGAGCCAGGAGGAGATAGACTCATTCAAACAAGGAGAGGTTCTTGTAACAAAAATGACCGCTCCTGATTGGGTGCCCGCGATGAAGAAAGCCAAAGCTATAGTCACAGACGAAGGCGGCATGACCTGCCACGCAGCAATAGTTTCAAGAGAGATGGGCGTGCCTTGCATAGTCGGAACGGGGTCTCTGAGCACAAAAGCAACGGAAACCATACTAGACGGCGAAATGATAACCGTTGACGGAAAGGAAGGTGTAGTTTACGAAGGGGAAGTAAAAGAGAGTCAACCAGCTCCCGTAGCAGTGGCTGCGGTAGGTGCTCAAGAGATAATAACCGGCACAAAAATATACGTGAACCTCGCCGAACCAGAACTGGCTGGTAAAGTTTCGGCTCTTCCTGTGGATGGCGTAGGTCTTATGCGTGAGGAATTTCTATGGGCCCAAATAGGTGAGCACCCTCTTTCCTTAATCAAAAAAGGACAAGGGTCATTTATCGTTGACACATTAGCAGAAGGCATGCGAAAAGTATGTTCAGTGTTCGATCCTCGGCCTGTGATACTCAGGTTTAGTGATTTCAAGAGCGACGAGTATTCAAATCTAAAAGGGGGAAAGGAGTTTGAACCAACTGAAGAGGCCCCTTTGTTAGGTTGGAGGGGCGCGTCAAGGTATTACGATCCAAAATACAAAGAAGCATTTATTCTAGAGCTCAAAGCTGTACGAAAGGTAAGAGAAGAACTCGGCCTTAAAAATCTGTGGGTCATGATTCCTTTTACAAGAACAGTCGACGAGCTCAAAAAAGTTCTTGAGATAATGAAAGAAAACGGCCTAGAACGTGGAAGCGACTTGAAGGTGTTTTTAATGGCAGAAATCCCGAGCAACATAATACTCGCCGATAAATTCAATGAGTTTATAGACGGCTACTCCATAGGGTCGAATGATCTCACTATGCTGACATTGGGTGCAGACAGAGACAACGCCCTCATGAGCAGCCGCTTTGATGAGAGAGATCTGGCAGTCAAAAGACTTATACATTACCTTATAAAGATAGCACACAGGGACGGGAAAACCGTATCCATATGCGGACAAGCCCCCTCCAAGTATGACGAAATAGTCGATTTCCTAGTGCGCTCCGACGTGGATGACATATCCGTTAATGCCGACGCAGCCGTGCACGTAAGGGAGCTGGTCGCATCAGTTGAAAAGCGCATAGAACTGGAAGCTGCAACAAAAGAAGAAATAGAGAATTCGGATTGGGATTTTCCAAGAGCAGTCAAAACTTAACGCTGTTATACAATCCTTTTAAAGCCAGAGCTGCTATAATGGCTATAGGCGAAAATGGTATTCATAGATTCATTGTCGGTGACATTGCTTCTTTTAGGATTTAGTTCCCTTACAATATCCCTCTATTTCTTTCTGTCAGCGCGTGGCAAAAAAGATATAAGTGCCCTAATAGTGCTTGCTTTCATATTTGGATTATTTGACTCCATAAGTGGTTTCATAATGTCTTTTACATGGCCCCTTCCAGGAGCTTATAATATGCTGTTCGGAGACCCTCTTTTAGTTTTGGGGTTGATAATGGTCGCTGGAGCTTACATGTTATACAAAAAGATAGACGCCAAGATACTATCCATTTTTGGTTTCCTTTTAGGAGTATATCTGGCGGTATGTGCTGCAGGTATAGTTAATTTCAATCTCGAAACCGGCGTCAACTTTCTCCCCGCCTTTGGCTTGTATGTAATGTCTGCCTTGTCAGCGCTTTTCTCCCCTCTTGTGTATATAAACGCAAAGAATAGAAAGAAATACGTTTATTACTTTTTGTTTGCTCTGCTGGTTATAACCTCTTTTGTAGCATTCTTTTTAGGGTACACTTCTATATACAAGCACTTACAGTCTCCTCCTTA
>JAKAAW010000013.1 GCA_021802105.1 Nanobdellota archaeon
TGCCCCGACCGGGATTTGAACCCAGGTCTTCGCCTGTCGTCTCTAGATCGAAAGGGCGATGTCCTTGGCCTCTAGACTATCGGGGCATCCTGTTTTTATAACTATCTAAGATATTATTAAGCTTTTCATACCTTAGTGTTCTATTAAATTCCATCACTTCTTTGAATCTATTAACATCAGAATAATGTTGTATAAATGTTGGGTAAAGTGATTTTTCACTTTCACGGGTGGCGTATAAGCGTACATTATGAAGTTTAACTCTAAAATGGACAGAATACTGCATATTTTTATAAACAACAATTTTCAAGTTGTGGAAAAACTCATTTGTTTTCTAAGGGCGTCCACAGACCCATAAGATGAGATTAAACCTCTAACGATCCCTTTTAATGCCTTATTAAGGTAAGTATTAAGAACTCCCTTTAGGTGTACCGTATAGGTATCTTTCCGGCGCAGATTATCTTTGATTATTCTTGAGGAACTACACATGTTATTTATAATTTGCAATAAGATATATAGATAAGACTCCAATCAAAATATATGCCTAATGTAACGTTTTACTTCGAAGTGCACCAGCCTTTCAGACTGAAAAGGGTTTTTTCATTTGGAGACACGTCTGATATACTTGACAAGGAGCGGAACAGCCACATATTCAACAGAGTAAGTGATAAGTGCTATCTTCCAATGACTAAACTCCTTACAGATCTCGTAAAGAAACACTCTGGTTTTAAAGTGAGCTTTTCGTTCACTGGAACGTTCTTCGAACAGGCGGAGATGTTCAGGCCTGAAGTGATAAATGCTTTCCAGAGTCTTTACGACACCGGCGGCATGGATATCCTTAGCGAGACCTATTACCACTCGCTTGCTTTTCTGATAGACAAGGAAGAGTTCAAGGAACAAGTTTCTGAGCACTCGGATTCTATCAGAAGATATTTCAACTATAAACCTTCGATATTCAGGAACACTGAGGCTATGTACTCCAATGATATAGCAGATACTGTGGCAGGGATGGGCTACAAAGGCATATTAGCAGAAGGATGGGAGAAATATCTTAGCTGGAGATCTCCAAACCACATATATACTCCACCATCGAAAAATATCAGCGTACTCCTCAGAAATTACAGACTTAGCGACGATTTGGCGTTCAGATTCTCCTCACATGAATGGAACCAGTGGCCCCTTACAGCTGGCAAATACGCTGACTGGATAGCGAACAGCGGAGGCGATACCGTGAACCTGTTCATGGATTACGAAACGTTCGGGGAGCACCAGTGGAAAGAGACAGGGATATTCGAATTTATGAGCGCGCTTCCGTCAGCGCTGTCTAGCAGAGGAGTCGGTTTCAACACCATAACGGACACATCTAAGATAAAACCGGTTGGGGTGATAGATGTGCCGGAAGTTCTGTCGTGGGCTGACGTTGACAGGGATCTCTCTGCTTGGCTAGGAAATAAAATGCAGATGGAAGCTTTCAACAAGCTGAAGTCGATGGAAAATGCCTTGTTGAAGAGCAAAAACAGGAATCTTATAAGGAAATGGAGGGTGTTGCAGACCTCCGACAATTTCTATTATATGTGCACTAAGTGGTTCGCTGACGGAGATATACACAAGTACTTTAACGCTTATGAGAATCCATACCTGGCTTATATAAACTACATGAACATACTTTCAAGCCTGGACAGAGAACTCAAAGATATCAGACCCGCTCAAGAGCAGCCTCATAGGCATCAAGATAGTTAGAAATAAATCTGTCCCACCCGAAATTTTCTGAGGTTCTTCTGGCGGACACCCTGAGAGAGAACCTGTCATCGTCACTCATCATGACTATCTTGAGCATATCTGAGGTGAGTCTCGATACTATCTCTTCGTGCGTCTCGCCGAGCATTGGTTCTATCACTATTCCCTTAAGGCTGTTCTTGAAGAGGCGCTGCGCGCACTCTGCAAATCCAGAATGGTCGGTTGTAAACGCTATAGACATGTGTGCCGCGTCTTCTAGAGGCGTATACCCGAACGGTTCATATTTCGAAGGGAAAAATCCAGCGGTTGAGAGGGATAGCGCTTCGTTATAAGTCAAGTTAAGCAGCTCATCCCCTACTGTCAGGTATTTCGGGTAGAATATCACCTTAACGTGGTTCGAGATGCTGTTTTCCAGGCCGTTCTGCTTTAGTCTGTTAAGTATAGCATCTGACTCCTCGGGATATGAGAGCTTGAAAGGACAAGGAGGGGGATTTGTTGGTTTTAGCCTCCTCAACTGCGACACCATCCTCCTAGCATCGTTCTGTATCTTATTGTACGCCTTGTCTATGCTTACATTGTCAGCCATTGTGGCAGGATTAGTAGAAACAAGCTGGTCGAAGTTCTTAAGGTCCTCGTCGAGCGCAGACTTTACCGCTATATATGTAAGGTAGTTGGCCACTACTTCGTCCTTAACGCCAATAGTACCGGAAGGCACGGTTATAAGCGCCACGACGTAATTATCATCGGACAAAACCTTGTCTAGTTTTCCTAAGGCGTCGATAAACAGGTCAAAACCTTTATCCAAGAACTCATACCTTCCGCTCGTGATAAACACAGGTGCGTTCTTGAAAGGTATGTCGTAGTAAGGCAGAAAATAAGAGTTCATGAAGTTAGTAAACTTATTTTTGGCAGTGGTCCTCAGAGCTTCTAGTTCATCCTCCGAAGGAAGGTTCTGCGTGTCTATTCCGTTGAAAGTGATGAAGTCAGCCTTCTTTCCGAGTATAACTTCCGCTTCTTTCTGTACTATACCGCTGACTGCCGTGAAAACTGTGGCGTTCATCGCGCCGGCCACCTCTGTAAAGTGCTTTGCCGCCACTCCATACTTATAGGGCATGTCCTGTGTTATCGTAGTGTTTTTGTTGACGAATTCGAATGTATCATTGCCGGAGTATGCGTACGCTCTGCCCAGCACAGTCGCGTGTATAGTGAAAGCTGTGGGTACTTTCACATCCTTGGATTTCAAGTATAATATTGCGCCGGCAGACAGCCACTCATGTGCCTGCACGACCAGTCTCATCTTCAGGTGTTTGCTCAGCGATTCTATGAAAGCACCTGCTGCGTAAGACCAAGCCAGCGGTTCAGTGTAATCCTGAGGGGAATTTAAGGAGTCTATATTGAACCTGTCCCAGAATTCCCTTTTTATATCGTTGGCGTGCTTAGCCTCAAATTCTTTTGAATCTATCAGTATTATATTAGAATCGCTTGCGGATACCCACTTACCAAAATATATCTTTATTCCGTCAAGTTTGAAATCCGACACCGCATCTTTTATGAACTGAGGAGGGGCCATTTCTATGAATTCGACGGCTGCCTGCGTGGGGTTGTAAAAGCCTATAGCAAGGTAGTTGTCCCCGAATTTCTCCTTAGTATAGGCTGATTTTGATGTTACAACAGTCCAGATGCCTCCTATCTTATTACCTGCCTCAAAAGATATCTCCGCCAAAAAATATCCTCCGTTCATGCATAGATAACTCACCGGAGCTATAAAAGTATAGGTGGCATCCTCACATGAATGAATTCATAGGATTCCAGCCCCTATTGAAAGTTTAATCTTTCTAATGGCGTATAGTTCCTGCTTCTCTGGACCGTGGCTCGTAGAGCCTGTTCTGATTCCCATCTAAATACAGTCTGAACATGCATGCCGTCAACATATCATTATTTTATTATTTCTGCTATTCGTGTTTTCCATTTTCCGTGTTCGCTTCAATATAATGATTTAAACCATGATTTTCTGTTCACACTTTATAAAAACTAGGATGGAGGCGAGACGTAAAAATATATTTATATCTATATGAATAGTATGAAGAATCATGGTTGAAAAAGTTATAATAATAGGATCAGGTCCTGCAGGTTATACTGCCGCTATATACGCTGCTCGCGATGATCTAGATCCCCTGCTTATACGCGGTTTCCAGGCAGGGGGACAGCTAATGCTGACTTCCGAGGTCGAGAACTTTCCTGGTTTCCCCTCTATACTGGGGCCCGAACTGATGGACAAGATGTACGATCATATAAAGGGCATAAAATGCAGGAGCATAGACGATGACGTCACAAAAGTGGATCTAAACGTTTATCCATATAAAGTTTACGCAGGTGATAAAGTGTACGAGACAAAATCGATAATAATAGCATCAGGGGCGAGCGCAAAGTGGTTAGGGTTGGATAACGAGAAAAGACTGATAGGGAAGGGAGTTTCGGGCTGTGCTGTGTGCGACGGACCTTTTTTCAAGAACAAAGATGTCGTCGTCGTTGGAGGCGGGGACAGCGCAATGGAAGACGCTTCTTACATTACAAAGTTCGTTAAAAGCGTGACTCTAATCCACAGAAAGGACTCTTTCAGGGCAAGCAAAACTATGCAGGATAGAGTTCTGTCGAACCAGAAGATAAAGGTGATATACAACACAGTTGTAGAGGACGTTCTTGGTCAGGAGAGGATATCTGGCGTAAAGATAAGAAACTTGAAGACTGGAGAAACGCAGAATCTCAAGACAGAAGGACTCTTTATAGCTATAGGGCATACTCCAAACACAAAGCTTTTTGAGGGACAGCTGGACCTTGATAAGGATGGATATATAGTGATGCATGACTTCACTAAGACAAGCAGAGAAGGTGTATTCGCTGCCGGGGACGTGCAGGACAGAAAGTACAAACAAGCGGTTATAGCTGCCGGTTGGGGGTCTATGGCCGCTATGGATGCTAGAAAGTTTCTATCAGAACCTAAGGATTGAACGCTGTCTTCCTGAAATCGTCGGCGTAATCTTCAGGTGTTATGGTGTTTACAAAAAGACCCTCTCCTAGCTCAACTCCTGCAAGGATCGACATCCTTGGGTATATCTCAACGTGCAGATGAAAAGTCGGGTCTGTCTTAAGATCGTGCACGGAGAAGTTGTAGGACTGTTTTCCATACAGTTTTTTGTTGGTTAAAAGCACAGATGCGAGGATTGACACTAAATCCCTCCTTTCTTTCTGTGTAAGATCACCTATATAACAGGCGTGCCTTTTTAGAACTATCATCGACTCTGCAGATAACCTTGATCCGAAGGGTGCAACCGCAAAGAAGCTGTCGTTCTCAGTAAGCATCCTAGATTTCTCTATCTTGTAGATATCCTCATAAAGGCACGTTTTGTTTTCTCTTGCGTATTTCTTCAGCTCTCTTCTCTCTTTCGTTATGTTCCCCGCAAGCAGTGGATAAGCCATTATCTGCGTATGAGGATGGCCTATGCTCTCTCCGCCTCCCGCACCGTAGTTCTTGAAGACGTTTACGTGCTTTATATATCTCTTTGTGTAAAGTACATCCGTTCTCTCTATGATTATTTCCAGCCATTTAATTAGGCGATCTATTGGTAGATCCTCAAATAGAGCAGAATGGTTCGGGCTCTCTATGACGACTTCGTTGTATCCGTAACCGCCGATGTACTTTATAACTCCTTTGTCCCTGTTTTCAGAGAACAGTGGCGTGCTTGGGTTAAACTCTGGGAATTTGTTCTCTATCACTCTTATCTGCCATGGTTCGCCATAACGCATTATCTCCATACTCATGTGCTCGTGACCCGGCTCAAAAGGGCAATTCTCCAATGATTTGCCAGACAGGTCCTCTTCTTTTACTTCGTGTGGCCTCTTGTTCCTACCCGGGACTATTATGGACAGATATCCTGTCCTGTAATCTCTTCTTATCTCGCTGCCCGCGAATTGATCAAGATCTACCATATACTAAGGTTTATCATATGCAAGTTATAAAGTTGTGACATCCGCTAGTAGAGCCCTCTCTGATTCTTATCTTAGCAAGTCCCGTCACTATTAGATTTCCAACAGGTTATATTCCTCTCTATCTGATGGTATCAAACACAGTCCTATTTGCATGCATTTCGCGATTTAAACCGTGGCTTTCTGCTCAACTTTATGTAAGAAAACTTTAAATACTACTTTGAGCTATACACATAATCATAGATTTCTTAAAGAAATCTTAACAGTTGTAAAAGGAGGTAAACAATATGGTAGAGGGAATTCAACCTATTTTCATTTTGCCAGAAGGCTATACAAGAACCAGCGGCAAGGACGCACAGAGGAACAATATAGCCGCAGCGAAAGCTATAGCAAACACTGTGAAATCCACTTTAGGGCCTAGAGGGATGGATAAGATGCTGGTGGATAATATAGGAGATATAACTATAACAAACGACGGTGTCACCGTGCTTAAGAATATGGAAGTCGAGAATCCAGCCGCTAAGATGATAGTAGAGGTCGCTAAGACCCAGGAAGAAGAGGTCGGTGATGGAACAACCACAGCGGTGGTAATAACCGGTGAGCTTCTAAAGAACGCTGAGACGCTTCTGGACCAGAATATACACCCTACTCTTATAGCGAGAGGCTACAAGCTTGCCGCAAAAGAGACCCAGAACATTCTAAATGATATAAGCATGAAACTAGACATAAACAAGAAGGAGGATCTTGGAAGAATAGTCAGAACCGCGACGACCAGCAAGAGCGCAGGCGGAGATGAGTATATTACTTCTCTGATAGTTGACGCGATACATCATGTTAAAGCTTCTACAGGAGATGGAGAGGCTGTAGATCTTGACGACATAAAAATAGAGAAGAAAGTAGGAGGAGGACTTTCGGATTCAAGGCTAATAAAAGGGATAGTGATAGACAAAGAGAAAGTACACCCAGACATGCCAGACGTCATAAAGAACGCAAAGATAGCTCTTCTCAACCTTGCGCTGGAAGTGGAAAAGACGAACATAGACGCACAGATAAGGATAGAAAAGCCTGAGCAGCTAAGCGCTTTCCTTGAGGAGGAGGAAAGGATGCTCAAAGAGATGGTAAATAAAGTGAAAGCATCAGGTGCAAACGTTCTGCTGTGCCAAAAAGGAATAGATGACGCCGCTCAACACTTCCTCTCGAAAGCAGGAATACTATCCTTCAGAAGGGTTTCTGAGAATGACATGAAGAAGATAGGTAAAGCCACGGGAGCAAAGGCCATCTCATCCTTGGATGAACTGGATGAAAAGAGCTTAGGAGCCGCTGGACTTGTGAAAGTGGAAAAAATAGCAGGGGAGACGCTCGCATTCATAGAGGAGTGCAAGAATCCAAAGGCTGTAACCATCTTAATAAGAGGAGGGACAGAACATGTCATAGACGAGGCACAAAGAGCCGTTGAGGACAGCCTCGGAGACTTAAGGTCAGTTATAGAAGACAAAGGAGAGATAGTCGCTGGTGGAGGGGCCTGTGAGATGGAAGTCTCAAAGCAACTCAAGGACTTCGCGAAGAAACTGGAGGGGAGAGAGCAGCTGGCAGTAAGCGCTTTTGCTGAAGCACTGGAAGTAATCCCTAAGACTCTAGCCGAGAACGCTGGCCTTGATCCAATAGATATACTTGTTGACCTAAGAGCCGAACACCAGAAAGGTAAGAAATGGGCAGGTGTAAACCTGCTTGATATCTACAAACCTGGGGTAAGCGATATGGAAAAAGAAGGTGTCATCGAACCGCTTAGGATCAAAAAACAGGCGATAAAAAGCGCCAGTGAAGCGGCAGTAATGATATTAAGGATAGATGACATAATAGCAGCAGGAAAATCATCCGGAGGCGCACCGCAGCCACCGATGGGCCCAGGGGGATATGAATAAGTATGACAGAAAACAGCAGACCGCTTGACCTATTGAACAGTGCTAAGGGCAAGACAGTGCTTATAGAGCTGAAGAACGGCAGATCGATAACTGGAAAACTGATAGCTTTTGACGTTCACATAAACGTGACTCTTGAAAACTCGGAGGAAAAGCAGAACGGTGACACTCTTAGAAAGCTTGGAAACGTCTTTATAAGAGGTGACACTATAATACTGATATCTCCAACTGTATGAGTACAAAATCGATGGGGCTGCACAACAGGAAACAACCCCATGTCATGTGTAGAAGGTGCGGGAAGGAATCCTACTTAAAGAGAAAGCACTACTGCTCACACTGCGGGTATGGCAGAACCGCAAAGATCAGGGCTTATTCCTGGCTGAGCAAAGACATCAACGGCGTAAGAAGACGCTGAAATTTCTGGCTGCATCCTAAGGGTGACATCCCTCTATGAATGAATTCCTGGGCTTCCAGCCCCTGTTGAAAGTTTAATGTTTCTCAGAGCGTATAGTTCCTGTTTCTTTGGACTGTGGCTCGTAGACCTGCTATGATTTTCAGCTGGATATAGCCTGGACTTGTATGCTGTCTGTATATCGTTATTTTATTACTTCTGCCATTCATGTTTTCCATTTCTGAGTTCGCTCTCATCCCTCCTCTAAAGAGATGGGTTTTCCCGCTCATACTTTATAAATATACTGGATAGTATAATCTAGCATGGACTCTTTGAAAGTCACGCCTTGGGAAGTGTCGGGAGAGCTTAATGAAGGAGCTTACAAGAAGCTCGTCGAAAAGTTCGGTGTGGACATAATAAATGACATCCTGCTAAACAGGATCAAGAAAGCTGCGCATGGTAAGCTACACCCATTTCTTTATAGAGGGATATTTTTCGCACATAGGGATCTAGGCGCTATACTTGACGATTACGAAAAAGGAAAACCGTTCTATCTATACACAGGGAGAGGTCCATCCGGCAAGATGCACCTTGGGCACCTCTTACCGTTCACTTTCACGAAATGGCTTCAGGACACCTTTGATGTGCACTTGGTTATACAGATAACCGACGACGAGAAATATCTTGTAAAGAAAAGCGACAAAAAGGAGATAGAAAAGATGGCGGAAGAGAACGTACTTGATATACTATCGCTGGGTTTTGACAGAGAAAAAACGCATATAATAAAGGATTTCGACAGTGCGAAATCACTATACTATTACGCAACAGACGTAGCAAAACATACGACTCTGTCCACCGTCAAAGCGGTTTTCGGAATCACAGACAGCGACAACATAGGCAAGGCATTTTTCCCTTCCATGCAGATAGTGCCGTCTTTCATCATTCCCGCCATAACTGGCAAGAAGATAAGGTGCCTGATACCTTATGCTATAGACCAAGATCCTTATTTTAGGGTCTCAAGAGACGTCCTGCCGAAACTAGGGTACTATAAACCTTCATCTATAATATCAAAATTCCTGCCGGCACTGCAGGGTAACACGGCAAAGATGTCATCATCCTCGCCGGAGAGTGCAATATTCCTCGATGATGATGAGAAAACGGTGAAGAGAAAACTCATGAAATACGCGTTTTCCGGAGGCAGAGACACGTTGGAAGAACAGAGAAAATATGGAGCTAATCCAGATATAGACTTCTCGTTCAACGTTTACAGTTTTCTTGAGAGCGATCAGGAGAAAATAGAAAAAGTGTACGGCGAATACAAGTCAGGATCTATGCTTAGTGGAGAGATGAAGGCTATAGCGGCAGACAAGATAAACGGATTTCTCTCTGACCTTAGAAAAAATAGAGAAGCTGTAAAGGACTATGTACAGGACTATGCGTTCGATCCTGAAAGATTAAGACTCTAAAGGCATGAAAAGCAGAAAGATATTCACTATAGGGCACTCGACGCTACTGATAGGGAAGTTTACAGAGTTGCTTAAGGACAACGATATAGACATTCTCGTGGATATAAGAAGCATACCTGGCTCAGGGGCTAACCCGCAGTTCAACGCCGAAAACCTTAAGAGAGCCCTTGAAAAGGCTGGTATAGATTATGTGTGGATAAAGGATCTTGGAGGCAGAAGGTATGGGTTAGGCAAGAAATCACCTAACGTGTGCTGGAATAACGCCTCTTTTAGGGGTTATGCAGATTATATGATGACAGATGGTTTCAGGAACGGCATAAACGAGCTGGAAAAACAAATGAAAGGGCACACTGCGGCTATAATGTGCGCAGAGAGCCTTTACTGGAGATGCCATAGAATAATGGTGTCAGACTATCTCAAATCCATCGGCCACAGCGTCATACATGTACTGAGCAACGGCGAGCTTCGTCCCCATGAGTATACAGAATGTGCAAAGGTAAAAAGAGGAAAACTGACCTATTGCTGATTTTTACTAAGAGTGTTTACCCCAGGAAATCTATATGAAAGTGGTCGTCATGTCCGTGGTGGTAATCTAGCATCGTGTAGGTCTTCCCATTTTCCCTGTACTTGAAAAGGTAGAATGGGGTGTCCCTCCAGCCTTCATACCGCCTGACGCTCTCCTTTACTTCATAGCATCGAATGGCTAGTGCCAGCCTCTGCCGGATGTTTAGATTTACTGTTTCTTTGCGTTTCGTGTACTGATTCAAGACTTCAACGCGTTTTCCTTCGTCTGCAACGTGCACTACAGACAAAAGCTTATCGGGTCCGTCCAACGTTTTTTCGAGATTACTCTTTGATCCTGTGTACGCCTGCTCTACATTCTTTTTTGCGCAAAAATCCATAATCAACCTCCTTCTATTGAAATAATCAGAAGGGATTCAATATAAATAGTTTTCTATTTTAAGTAGACGATTCCTTACAACAAGTTTCTTGGCGCATAAGACTGTGGAAGAAACAGGCTTCGGTGAGACTATCGTCTTTTAGACTAGTCGTGCACAGGTGTGTTTAAGGTGTTTTACGGCACATGAGTTCAGACAACCCATTACAAAAACGGCTGTGCCGGCGAACAGAATCATATTTAAATCATGAGATATAAAATACTTAATTATAATATGGCCCGATAGCTTAGCCCGGTGGAGCACTGCTCTTATACAAGAGTGTTCTAATACGCTTTAAGCAAAGCAGGGGTCCCGTGTTCAAATCACGGTCGGGCCATATTTTTTATAGTTTCTCCCAGTGCTCTTTGTTTATATCGTGGCCTAGTTTCTCTGACTTGAACTTAAGATGCTGCGATACGAATTCGTTATCCGGTGATATGTGTATGGATACAGGAGTTACCTTTATACCGGCACTCTCTACTCCTGTAATTTTTCGTGGGTTATTTGTCATCAATCGCACGGATTTAATGCCAAGGCTGTTGAGTATCTCGCCTACCGCGGTGAAATCCCTATTTTCATTCTTATAGCCTTCTGCCTCGTATACTTCATAGGTGTTTACAGGCATGCCTGTCTGCTGTTCCTTTCTCTGCGTTACGCCGTCACCAGACCACATGAAAGCACCCTTAAGCGCTGATATCTTGGCAGCTATACCATTTCCACCTCCTTCCTGATCCATATATAAGATTACTCCTTTCTTCTCTTCTGACATCGCCTTCATTGCAGTCTCAAGCTCCTGCCTGCATTCACAGTTTGAGGAGTGGAAAAGCTCACTGCTCCTGCACGCCGAATGAAGTCTGACCAGAGGGTCACTGTAATCACCATTCCTTAACCTTTCTATATCGCCAAAGACTATGACATCGTGTATCCTACCTGTGGTGTAATCACCGAAAGCCAAGTAAGTAGTACCGCCATATTCAGTAGGCAGCGGCGCCTCTCCAAGTTTCTTGACTATTGACATTCCTTTGCTCTGTATAACGCCCTTGAGCTCGGATTCGACTTCCCATGGTCTAGTCCACTCCCTATCCATTAGACTTACAATATTCTTCAGCTCTTTATCATCCATACCAAATAATCAGACAGGCTACTTATAAACTTTGCTAGCGTGTGAGACAAAAGCAAGAAAAACCGTACAGTAGATAGCTTTATAAAGCGAGCGAATCATCTGTATTCAATAGAGAGCAGTTGAGTTTCTTGAAGACTTAATTTCTTTCTGAAAAATAGGAGGAAGATATGGCAAGATTTGAGCGAAAAATGTATAAAACTACTTGCTCTGATTGCGGCAAAGAGACGGAAGTCCCTTTTCAGCCACAAGAAGGTAGGCCAGTTTATTGCAGAGATTGCTACATGAAGAGAAAAGGAATGCAGTAAATCACTGTAAGTGAAAAAAGCAAAAAAAAGTTTTAATTTTTATTTTTTATAAGATTATTCTTCGTCAAGTGTCCTCAACTGTGGGAACGCTATTATTTCCTTTATCGATTTCGAGTTAGTTCCGAGCATCTGCAGCCTGTCTATGCCTATTCCAAGCCCACCGGCAGGTGGCATGCCGTACCCCAAGGCCTCAACGAAATCTCTGTCAAATTCCTGCGTTTCGTCTATTCCTCTCTGTTTCCTTTCGGCTTCAGTATTGAACCGACTTATTTGGTCAATCGGATCGTTGAGCTCGCTGAACGCGTTTACTATCTCTATCCCTGCTACATAAAGTTCAAACCGGTATACAAATCGTTTGTCCTCTTGGATTTTTTTGGCCAATGGAGATACTTCGATAGGGAATCTGGTTATGAACGTCGGCTGCACTATATTATCCGAGACTTTATTTTCGAAAAGCTCGTTTACCGCTTCTCCATATGATGAAACTTTCGGATTAATGTTATTTGCAGCTTTGATTATCTCGCTTTCACTTTTCAGCCCAGTTACCTCCTTTACGGCGTCTTCCATTGTCTTTATCTGGAATTTTGAGAAATCCAATTCTCTGTCCCCAAATTGGACTTTGTATGTATGGTTCGCCGAAAAAATTGTTTCCTTTATGAGTTCTTCGCTTATCTCGAGCATAGTCCCAATGTCTCCATAAGCCTGATAAAGCTCTAACATCATGAATTCTGGGTTATGTCTGGTGTCCATCCCTTCGTTTCGGAAATCCTTACTGATATCAAATACCTTCTCGAACCCGCCAACAAGCATCCTTTTTAGGTAAAGTTCAGATGCTATTTTAAGATAAAGATCCCTGTCCAGTGCGTTATAATGCGTCACAAATGGCTTTGCATTGCCTCCTCCTGATATTGACTGAAGCGTCGGGACAACAACCTCAACGAAACCCTTTCTCTCCAATATCTGCCTTATCTTGGATACCATCAGGCTTCCCTTTCTTATCTTTTCGCGTGATTCTGTGTTTATTATGAAATCGAGATACCTCCTCCTGTATCGTTTTTCAGTGTCTTCAAGCCCATACCATTTCGGTGGCAGTGGCAGCAGTGATTTGCTTAGCAGAGTTATATTCTCAGCATCAACTGATATTTCTCCTGTCTTTGTCTTAACAACCTTTCCCTCGACGCCTATAATGTCTCCTGCATCTATGTAAGCAAGTAGTTCGAAGGGGCGTTTACCCAAACTGTTCTCGTGTATATATATCTGTATGCTTCCTCTTTCGTCCGACAAATCCAGAAATTTCAGCTTACCATGGTCCCTTTTACCCATAACTCTGCCTGCGATTCTAACCTTTGAGTTTTCGAGACTATCAAAGCTCTCCCTTATTTCTACTGTATGCTTGTCAACGTCGTATTTTCCACCATAAGGTTCAAAACCGTTCTCTTCGAGAAGTTTCAATTTTTCGATCCGCTCAGGATCAAAGTCTACCTTAAATTCCATAGTATGTTATAAGAGACGTGAGCAGTGATGCCACACCTATTATCATCGAGTACGTAAAGATTCTGGTCTTTATATAACTATCCTTAGAAAGCAGACTTAACGCCGCTTTTATCAAAAGACCTGAACTTATAGACAGTCCTATCAGCATCGCAGTGTATGCCGCAGTTATGTCATGATGCATGAAAATGAAAGATATCGAGAACACCGTGCCGGCTACGTTGGCGAAACCCGACAAGAAAACTGACAGGACTAGGAACTGTGGATCGAAAACAGCGACTATTCTAGAGAGTGTGAATATTGCGAAGAATATTACAGCGAACTCTAGCGTCTGTACTATGGGAAAAGGGCTCATTGATTTGTCTATTTTCTGCTCAAAATTACGCTTTCCAAAATAAAGGAACAGAAGCATAGGTATCATAGAGACGACCATCACAGGAATCAGGTGATACGCAACCGATAATGATTCAGTTATTATAATCGTGAATAAAAGACCCTGTACTAGTATCATGGTTACGTTTGAGGAGAACATAACGTTATACACTATAGTTTTTGATGCTTTTTTCATCCTATTTCCGATTTCTATGAGCTTGAAGGCCACAGCCGTACTAGTTATAAGACTGCCGATTACAGATGAGAAGAGCACCCCATGCCTAGACATTTTTAGGACGATATATTGTATGAAGAATACAAAGCCTACCGTAGCCACTATAACCCAAAATTCAAATGGGTTGAAGAGTGCATAAGGACCTACATAAGCGTTTGGAAGAAATGAAAGTATCACAAAAGCTACTAGAAGAAGGTTAATAGCTGCGAGAAGTTCCACTCTTTTTATTTTCCTAATCGCTGAGATGAACTCTCTCTTGTACACGCTTATTGCGGCAATGAGTATGGTCAAGACTATAGCATACTGATACGCACCCAATCCGACTAACATTCCAGAAAAGAACATTATGAAAATGCTCGTATAAGTGGTCGCACCTGGGGCGTGGGATACGCTTGTTTTCTCTATATAGAGAGCAGTGCTTATGACGGTTATAACGGCTATTCCTCCGAAAATTGCTCCTGTGTTGTCTGTGATCGTATATAGAAGCGCGAATATATATCCAATCATAGATATGAATATGCTGGTTCTAAGCCCGAAGTATATCTTTATACCCTTTGTCATTCTGTATTCATTCTCTAGACCAACAATGGCGCCAAGCACTATCGCCAAAAGTAGATACACTAATGAAGGCATATTCTGCAGTGCCATCAGAGGACTAATTATTTGTCGAATTTAACCTTTTGTACCCAACTGTAGAAGGGTCATTTTTTCAGCATGCTGTTGTAAACTCTGATGAACTTATCTGCACTATTCTCCCAAGTCAGATTCGTAAGTTCGCTGTACGCTCCTGTTGACATCTCCTCTTTCACGGCGGGATATCCCAATAGACCCAACAGTATGTCTGCCATTTGCTTAGAGTCCCAGAAGTCTACTTTAAACACATTTTTTATTACCTCAGAAACTCCTGACTGGGCGGAGATTATTGTCGGAGTTCTTGACGCAATTGCTTCAAGAGCAGTTATACCAAAAGGTTCAGACACGGATGGCATCACGAAAACGCTGGCCATAAAATAAAAATTCTCGAGAATATCGTCCGGTACCCTACCGAAGAAGATGACTTTGTCGCTAAGATTAAGATCTATAGTAAGATCTATCAGGTAACTCATCTGCGGTCCGTCGCCTACCACATAAAGGAAAGCGTCGTTGTTATGCTCAGATACTGTTTTAAAAGCACGTATTAAGTAGTCTACCCCCTTCTGCACGGACAAGCGCCCTACGTACAAGATTACTTTTGAGTTTTTTCTTAAGGCGTGTCCATCAAATTTTGACTTGTCTATTGCGTTATGTATGACTTCTATTCTGGACGGATCCGCGCCGTAGATCGACGTCAGCTCATCCTTAAGACGGTTGCTTACTGTGATTACTTTGTCGGCTGAATTTACAGCCTTTTTCTCCCAGTCAAAAATAAAGTCCCAAGGGTGCCCGATAGTCCTATCATTCTCCGTACTGTGCATCGTGAGAAGAAGAGGTTTGCCGCTGAGCTCCTTTATTTTTATTCCGGCTGGCGCTGTTATCCAGTCATTTGCGTGTATTATATCAAACTTCTGGTCCTTCGCGATCTCCACCGCCGCGCTTGTGTAGGCACTCATCTCTGCATAAACGTCATTATATGCCTTTGCAGAGAACAGGGGTTTCATTCTAGCATACACACTAAAGTGCCCTGCAAGATCTGCGCTGTAGAATCTTACGCTAGGTATATCCGAATGCGCCGAAAAAGGAAGGAGAATAGAGATATTAACGCCTTTCCTTGACAGAGATTTTACTATCTCATAAGTATGCGTGCCCAGCCCCCCTACTGAGTTAGGCGGAAATTCCCATCCTAAAAATAATATCTTCATATTATACAAAACAGACCAGACGTTTTCTCTGGTACACTTATAAATATAGGAGCCCTGATATAAAAGTTTATTAAATGATATTTATAGCAAACCTGTTAAAAAGAGTATGGACCTGACAAATTGGGGGGATAAGATGCCGACCGTGGTGTACTCTAAGATAAAGAATAAAGTGAAAGGTCTATTGCCCCCGCAAGAAATGGCCATAAAGGAGGGATTATTTTTAGGAAAAAATATAATGGTTTCTGCACCGACTGCTTCTGGTAAGACTCTCATAGCAGAAATGGCGATACTAAATGCGTTATCGAATGGCAAGAAAGCTATATACATCGCACCTATGAGGGCGCTGATATCCGAGAAATATGAAGACTTCAAGAATGATTATCCTGATATTAAAACTGCGCTGTCAATGGGGGATTATACGGAAAGCGATTCCCACCTAGACAAATATGATGTGATCTTTGTTTCCACTGAAAAACTTGACAGTATGCTACGAAACTCCCACAACTATATGATGAATGTCGGCTGCATAGTTTATGACGAGATACACCTGCTAGTTGACAATGATAGGGGTCCAACGCTGGAGTTTCTTATAGCCCTTAATAGGAAGATATTTCCTAGCGCACAGATTATAGGACTGAGCGCAACGATAGCCAACGGAAATGACATAGCAAACTGGCTTGACTGCAACTTCGTAAAGAGTGATTTCAGGCCGGTAAAACTAGTGAAGAAGATATACCTTAACGGTGAATTAATCAATGGAAAGAGGGATGAAATAAACAATGTTGACAATCCTCTCCTAAACATTGCCATAGAACTTTTAAAGAAAAGAAAACAGGCGCTGGTTTTTTCCCAAACTAAGAAAACTACTATGTCAAACGCCCTAGCTCTGTCTGAAGTGACTGGTACTAAACTTGATCCAGAAGAGGTTTCTGCCCTTAAAAGACTCTCAGATGAGGTACTACACGTGCTGGATATACCAACTTCTCAGTGCGAAAAGCTTAGTGAGGTAATAAAAAGAGGTGTAGCCTTCCATCACGCAGGTCTTTTGAACAAGCAGCGGAAACTGGTTGAGAATGCTTTCAGGAATGGACTGATAAAGTTCATAGTTGCTACGCCCACCCTTGCGATGGGAGTGAATTTACCTGCCAATACCGTTATAATCTCATCTGTTTACAGGTACGGTGATTTCGGTTCCGAACCACTGCCTGCCCTTGAGATTGAACAGATGTTAGGAAGGGCGGGAAGACCTAAATATGACACTGAAGGAACTGCCATAATAATCGCGAAGAATGAAAGAGATGAACAGCTCATACGCGAGAAATATTTTGACGGCGAAACAGAACCTATAATCTCGAAATTCAACAATGAGGTCGCGGTAAGAAAGTACGTTCTTGCATTGATAGATATGGATATATACAAGTCAGAAAATGCTGTGCATAAGTTCTTTGACGAGCTCTACATATCCGAATTTGGCATTGATATGGAAGGATATATAGACAGTGCGCTTGATTTTCTTGAGGAACACGGGTTCATAAAAGACGAAAGGGGAAAACTCTCCACAACACCTTATGGGAAACTTGTCAATAGACTCTATCTTGACCCATATACAGGTCTGCTGTTTATGAGCTTTATTGAACAGGTAAAAAAGCGTGATAAACTAAATCCTTTCGCGGTTCTTCATCTTCTTTTCTGCTCTAGTGAGTTTAAGTTCCTTAGAGTGACGCAGAGTGAGTTCAACAAATATGAAGATGAGAGCTATAAACTTGAACTCATGACAGACCAGAATATAGTCGAATATGACAGGTATGTCTCTGCCATAAAAATGGCGCATGTTATCGATGACTGGATAAACGAGCGCAACGAGCGCGACATAGAGGAAGAATACAAGATACTGCCTGGAGAATTTTATACTATGCTGGAAAGTCTGAGATGGCTGAGTTATAGCCTGAAAGAGTTCTTCAAAGCGCTCGGAGCGAGATACGCAGATATCTCAAGGCTTTCGATGAGAGTGAAGCACGGTGTGAAGGATGAGCTTGTACCGCTCATAGCAATACCTGAGGTAGGGCGAGTTAGAGCGAGGAGAATGTATTCACGCGGAATACGAAGCTTCGCCGATGCAAAGAGCGCTGATCTACAGCTTCTTTCAAGCGTGCTCGGCGACAGGATAGGTAAGAAAGTATATATGTATTTTCATGCTGCTGATCCACAGAAAAAACTAATATAAAAGGCAGACATCATAGTAATTTATATGAAGATACTAGCTGCATCGGATATTCATGGTGATATAAAGGCCGTCGAAAAGCTCGCAAGAAAAGCCAAGAAAGAGGACGCAGAGCTCGTGATACTTGCAGGTGACCTCTCAATATTCGGAAACGGACTGGAAGGACTGTTGAAGCCTTTCTCTGACGTGAACAAAAAGGTGGCTATAATACCTGGAAACCATGATAGCGAAGCGGATATATTCATGCTTAAGAAAAGATATCCTGATATTCTCTATGACCTGCACAATTATGCTTTCAAGGTCGGTGATGTTGGATTCTTTGGGTGCGGACTTGCCAATATAGGTCCAAATGAACTTTCGGAGGCACAGATAAAAAAGAGGATAGAAAGCTCGTTCAAGTACGTCAAAGACGCTAAAAAAAGAATTATGGTCGTGCACGTCCCTCCTTACAAGACAAAGCTTGACAAGATAGGCAAGAATATAAGCGCAGGAAGCACTGCTGTCAGAGAAAGCATAGAAAAATTCAGTCCAGAGAAGTGCATATGCGGGCACATTCACGAGACTTTTGGATTGGAAGACAAACTGAACAACACGTCCATAATAAATGCAGGACCTGACGGAAAAGTCATAGAGATTTAAAACTTACCTTGATACTGCAAAGATAAATATCCTACTAGATTACAGAAGGTATGGGGCCATAGTCTAGCCTGGACAGGATAGATGGCTTCGAATGCCGCAGATGGAGTAACCATCTGACCCGGGTTCAAATCCCGGTGGTCCCTTCTAATGCATGGGGTATAGTATATCTCTTCCTTAATTTCACTCCTGCCCCAGTATATATACAAAAGTATATACTTTGCATAATTCATACCTAAATCATCTAAAATCAATATCTAATTGGTACAGGTTTCATCTATGACTATTCTGAGAGTAAAGTGGGAGCCGATCTGCCTACTTTTTATTCGGCTAACTGCATCTCTTATGCGAAAGATACTTTCGATCATAGTTATGATATTATTTATCGCGCAAAGCTTAATAATCATTAGAGTGGTATTTTCTGGTGCTTGTTCCCATTTGTTCTTCTAAGCTGATTATTGGCGTAAGATTTATTCTTTCTAGAGATAAGGATAATGCATACTATACCATTCTAGGCGATAAAAGATAAAATCTTAAGGGGTGTGTAACACAAATTTATAAGCTTCTATAAAAACTTCAATAAACAGTCCAATTTATTTGAGATAAAATTATTACATTCCTAATATATGCAGATTGTGTTGCGTGCCTATTTAGATAAAAAAAACAACTGCGCAGACGATTGTTAAAGTTATAAATAGGATATAACATTACTGAGTGTATGCATAACAGGGAGGTCAATCCAAATAAGGCGATAAGAAGATTGTTCCTA
>JAKAAW010000002.1 GCA_021802105.1 Nanobdellota archaeon
ATGAATACAGAAGTGTAAACAATTTATGTCATCTCCATACTAGAATGAAGATGGTTCCATGCGCATTAAAATCTTTGTCATTGTATTCCTCCGCTTCCGTATCTCCAGATATATATAGAGGCAATTGTACTGAAAGGGTGCCATAGTGCCTCAAGTTCATCAAATTTTTTCTTATCAGGCGCATTCCTTAGTCTGTATATCCTCTGTATTCCTTTTCTGATGCCAAGGTCGTCCCTTGGCAAAACATTTGTTCTCCCGAGACTGAACATAAGGAACATTTCGGCCGTCCATCGGCCTATTCCACGCACTTCATCCAGCTCCTTTATCACTGTCTCGTTTGGGAGTCTGTAAAATTTCTTCAGTTCCACTCTGCCGTCATTTATTCTTTGAGAGAGGTCTTTTATATATGATATCTTCTGCGGAGATAGGCCGGAACCGGAGAGTTTTCGCCTGCTCGTTTCAATATAATCATCAGGTGTCGGCATCTTCCCGTTGTACAGAGTCTTGAACCGCTTAGTTATCGAGTCCGCAGCGGCCCCCGATATCTGCTGGGATATTATAGATTCCACAAGAGTGCCGAAATAATCTTTGTGTCTGGTTATCTTTATGTAACCTATCCTATCAATAATCCTGCCAAGTCTTTTATCCCTTCGACGCAGGTGTTTCATACCATTTAGCCACACGTCCTTTTTGAAAACAGAATCAAACATAAAAAAGATTAATACAGCGTTCAGTTATTATACTTTGTGAGCTATCCTACTGGAAAATATATGTATACCATCAGGATGCAATCTCTAAAGGCGCTACAACGGCGCTCGAGCCGGATGTAAAACCTTTGTCGTTCAACTGACCTTTTATGCTCGATATAAGGAAGCACAAGCTTAGGACGATGAGATGATGAATATTGGGATAGAGTCCCAGTTATTTAAATGAGAAGGATTCTATAACATTCTATGGCTGATAAAAGACAGAAAAAACTCAAGAAAAAAAGACCAGAGGGAAGGAAAGCCACCGGCAGGAAATTGATAATCTCTGATTTTGATGATACTCTATTCTTCACTGAGCACAGCATAGCTTTTGCATCTCATGAACTTTTTGGGGTTGGCATGACAAGAAAGGAAGTGAGAAACCTGGACAAGCCAATCATATCAAAGATCTATGACTTGGCTTTCTCTAAATACAAGGATAACTTGGAGCCGAATACGAAGCTGATGGACAAATATGCGCGTATGATGACCGAAGGCTATGAATTCATGATCCTAAGCGCTAGGGGTGAACAGTTAAGAGAGGAGGTAAAATACGGTCTAAGATTATACGATATAAAGTGCGAGAAGATAGTTCTATCTAATAACGACCGGCGCGTAAGCGATGAAGAATGGAAATCCAACTTTATAAAAGATTACATAAGTGATTATGACGAGATACTGTTCTTCGATGACAAGATAGAAAATTTAAACATGGTAAGAGAAAAAGTAACCGACAGCCGGATAAGACACTTTCTCGTGGACAGGAAGGGAGAAAAAGAGCTAAAGGATTAGTCTTTATGATAACAGCGCTTCTATCATCGAAGGAAGTAAGTAGTGAAGTCCTAAATTCTGTGATATCTAAGAAACTCGATAGCGTAAACAATCTACAGATAGCTCTGGACAAAGAGGGGGGAATTGTCGTCTATCCTCTCGATTATCCCTCTTCTATAAATGCCATGATACGGGCAATATCGATGGCTGATAGGGTGCTAATGGTCATAAATGAGGAGATAACCGCTGTAGATGCGGAGATTGCACTAGCGATAGAGAATTCCCGGATAGACATAGGCACGACTCTGCGTACGGAATATTCTGATGAGGGCAGCTTCTCAAAGTTTTTTGAAAAATATAAAGTAGGAAAGTTCAAGGTATTAAGACCAGGCGAGCAGCAGTCCGACGATTCAGGCAAAGCAAAGAATCCCAGTTTCTCATACATATCAATAGATAAGCACTTCATAGTGAAAGGCATAGGCAGTGTCATAATAGGCTTCAACCTCGGCGGCTCGATAAAGAAGGGTGATAGGCTCCGTCTTCTGCCTTCTATGAAAGAGGTCTCTATAAAGAGCATACAGATAATGGACATCGATTCTCCCTCAGCGGAGAACGGCCAGCACGTCGGCCTGGCTTTGAATAATATAAATGAAGGTGACCTGTCGTCTAACTACGCGGTGTCATCTCTTGGAGAACTCGCAGAAAACCGCTCCTGTAAGGTAATTATATCGTCTCTTTATAAGGGAGACTTGACGCAGGAAAAGGACCTTGGATGTGCGATGCTTGGAAGGAACTTCAGTATATCCATCACAGGATCTGGAACGTCTACCACCATAACGTTCAACAGACCTGTGGCAAAAATAGGCGGCAGACATCTGATTATGGACGCAAGCCTTTCCGTGGGAAAGAACAGGGTAGTCGGAAGTTTTGAGTTCAGCTAGCAGCCCACGAAAGCTTTATATAGTATATATCTTCATTATAGGGTAGTAAAAATAATACAATATGGTAGTAAAAAACACGCGAATGGATAATAAGGAACAGGATACTGTTACAAATAAAAAAGTCAGTCTAGAAGACGTTTTAAACGCTAGCAATTTTGAAGTCTATCAGCTGGCTGCTGCGGCTATAGATAAATACTCAAGGATGAAGGATCATCCAGGTTTCAGCGTCAAATCCACCGGAGAATTATTCTATAACGCTCTTGTGAAAATGTCCCAGGAAGCTTCGGATGAAAATATAAAGAAAGCACTTGAGCTGAAGGCGGATGCGATGGTCCGAAACGTAAAGGACGGCACCCTAACCAAGGATTCGCTCAACAGCACGTCCGAATACATGAAAAGCTTTTTGCCGTCCTATATAAACAGGATAAAAGACAATGTTCAGCCAGAGCACCACAACATGATGGCGTTGGGCATAATAATGAACAAAGACAGATTCCCCGATGAGTTTAACAAGTTATCAGCGATTCCTGGTGGAGCAAGGCCCGTACAGTTAGGAATAATACTAAATACGCTTAAGGAAGACATGGCAAACAACAACACTTCCAACCTGCCGTCTTATTATGAAAAGCTGACTCCTTTGGACATAGTAAAATCATATATGAATATAGGTATGACGCAAGACCAGGCAAAGGCTACCGTTGCTGCAGGAAAGAAGTGCTACACTGATCTGGTTAATTCTCTTGGTGACTCCTCTAAAGCAGAGCACATGATGTACGTCCAGAAAGTAGTGGAGAGAGATCTTGCAGTGCAGAGCAAGAAAATAGATGGGGGAGAGTTAAAAAAGCTCGTGGAAGGATCGGATCCGGTTAACTATCTAAATATGCTGTCCGCCCCCTTGGGGATAAATAGGGCGCTCAGACAGCAGCAAGAATCTCCGTATACGGAATAAAAGTGTCTTACTTTACGCCTAGTATATATTTTAGCTTTAGAACCTTGTCAATGTGAGCGGAAAACCACCTCTTTAGAGAAGATATATATCACAATATCCCACCCCTATGCCTTCAATAGGAGCTGGAAGCGCATGAATTTATCTATAGAAGTACACCACTATCAATGAAAAGTGAGAAGACAGAAATGAAAAAGGGGAAAAAAGGGCGTCCTTACGCAGCTCCTTTCCTTATGTGGATAATCGGCGTGTTAACCATGATAGTTGGCGTGCTTACTCTATTCATAGGCATATTAGTGACTTTAGGAGTGCGCATTCTGGACGCAGTTCTACCGCACTCTGTTTCGGCGTATATATTTCCCGACACTCTTAGTTTTATCGGCGCTTTGATCATAGTTTTAGGCATATCGGCGATAGTCGTTAGCCGCCTATTCCATCTTAGCGGAAGATGGCTCAAGGAAAATCAGATGAAAGGGGCGGTGCTTGGGATGGCGTTGTGCGTGAGCGCTTTGATGATACTTTTTGTTTTTGGCACGTCTTTCTTCAGTACCTTTATAAGTTATCTGCTGTATATTGGTATATCCCTATATACAGCTTTGCTACTCTTGATAATTTTATCTCTTAATGGTTTGGAGAGCGGCCTGAATGGACTTTCTTATGGGTTGACTGCCTTCTTTGTAGGAGGTATAATCATAATCGTAAGCTTTTTGGTTGTATATATGATGTTTCCGTCGCAATTGTCGTCAGCTTACTCTTTAGGCAGTTCCTCAGTATTCTCTGTCCTCTCAATCCAGAATCATCTGAATAAGTTTTCCTCCAGCTCGTTGAATTATTCTTATCCAGCTAGTATGACATCAATAAATCTCAATAGTGTGGCTTCTTTTGTATCGTCGTACATAGGAGTTGGAAACAAGATCAACAATTCTAATACTAGCAGAAGTTCGTTTACGAATATGACGATAACTGTTCTGCTGCCGTATCAGTTCATATTATCCGCAATCGGGGATGCGCCTTCTATGGTCAACAGTGTAAAGTCTTTTAATCTTTCCAGTACAGCCTCAGAATATTTGAAACAGAACAACTCAGAAGCAGCTAGAAAATATCTAGAGTCGGAATTTCCTCCTCTTAAAGACCTGTCCTTGATAGTAGTAGGCTCGCAATTGCTTAACACGTCCCATTCGAATCTTAGTCTCTTCAAGCTATCACCTTCAGCTTTTCAGCGTTATTTGAGCGGCTTAAACGTCACTGGTATCAATAGGACCTTCCCTATAAACATAACCGGTTACATGCTGTCGCAGATGAAAAAAAATACTGTGAATAACAGTTCCTTAGCTGCTGTTCTGCCGTCGGAAATATTGCTGGTCAACATCTCAAATCATGTGGGGTTCCAGTTAAGTTACTCCAATAACAAGATATTCAACTTGACACGCATTCCTTTTTCCGGTTTTTCTGCGGCATTCTACATACAAAACTATACATTGTGTTTCGAAGTCGGTGCAGTATTCCCAAGCAGAATGACTGGCAGTTTTTATACCAGTTTCTTTGACGTGGAAAAAAGTATGAGATGCAGCGATCACAGCTGACTGATTCCCATGCTTTCTTAGCAGTAAGCAATGGATAAAAGCGTAAGTCAATAACTAGAATATGTACGCTTTTAGGTTATGTGTTGCTAATAGATTAGGCTATTCAGTTAGCACAGCTAGCTTATTTAAGAAGATAGCTTTCTAGGTCTTCCGCGTTTATTATTGGTTTATCAAGCTTCTCGGAATCGTCTATCGCGATCCTCTGGCATGCTGTGTTTATGAAAACGTCTATATCCCTAAATTCATTAAGCCTTGAGTAGTTTATCTCATCCTGGACCACGGAGTATATCTTTGCGCCGCGCTTCGCAAGCGCTTCCTTCAACAGCTTTACTCCGTATATCTGTCCGACTTTAGTGGATTCTATAAACATTACATTCTTGGAGGTTAGGGCTATGCCTACACCTTGCAGAGACTTTGTCCTGTATTTTTCAGCTAGCTCCTTGTCCACTATCTCTATAGTCTCGCTTTCAGGGTCAGCGTTTATGACACTCTTTCCATATTTTATTGGAATACCTAGCACGTGGAACATACCCTGCGTGAACGAGAGCGTTGCGTCACAGTCGGGACAGTCTGCCGCATAGACGTCGCACCCGAGGATCTGCCCTGGATACCTAGCCCTATATTTAGAGCTCTTTACTATGAACTCCTTTTCTGGAGTTTTCTCTATGAATTCGTTCATCTGGTCAACGAACTGTACCGCACACACGGTGTTTACCTTTTTGTACGGCGCTATGGTTTCCTTTATTTTCCTGATGAACTCTTCGCTCATGTGGCCTCTGAACCTTGCTTCTATAAACATCATTTCCATATCAACGTATTATTTAGGAACAAACGTATTTATATACTCGTTGAAATTTAATGTAATCTATGGAAACAAAGATTGTAATAAGCGACCCGAAGACTGGAAAATCTTACAATAAGACATTATCACCCGATGAGAACACATCCATAATGAGCAAAAAACTCGGAGAGGAGATAGATCTGTCTTTCATCGGATTGGAGGGATACTCAGCTGTGATAACCGGCGGAAGTTACATGACAGGTACGCCTATGCGAAAAGAGATAGACAGCATAGGACTTAAACCAGCCTTAATAAGTGGAGGAGTCGGGAACAGGCAGGGTATAAGGAGGCGGAAGAGCGTAGCTGGTAACACCGTGAGTCAGTTCACCTCTCAGATAAACTTTAAGATAGTGAAGTACGGTCAGAAGTCCCTCGACGAGATTTTCATAGCGAAGACTGAGAATTAGAATGGTCAAGGATATAGTAATAGATATAATAGGGAGCTTTGCGGATGGAAAAACGACTCTCGTCAGAGCCCTTACAAGTGAGTCTACCCTTAGGCATAGCGAAGAGAAAAAAAGAGGCATCACTATAAGACTTGGGTACGCGCACTTCCTCCTTTACAAATGTAAGAAGTGTTCCTCCTCCAGCAGACATGAGAAGTGCGAGATTTGCGGCGGAGATTCGGAACTGTTCTACAGGGTCTCGATAATAGACTCTCCCGGGCACAAGACGCTGATGACGATAATGCTTAGCGGTGCACCACTCACTAGCGGTGCGGTACTTGTTATAGCAGCGAATCAAACCTGCCCACAGCCGCAGACCGAAGAACATCTGGAAGCCATAAAGATAATAGGTGTGAAGAACTTAGTTGTCGCGCAGACAAAGGTAGATATTGTCGGTGCTGAGAGAGCCAGGCAGAGCAAGGCAGAGATAGAGGAGTTCCTTGCTAAAAATGGCTTCAAGGACATAAAGGTAATCCCAGTCCTGTCGGTTCATGACATTAACATAACAGAGCTTATACAGGAGATAGGCAAATTTGCTTCGTTGGAATACGACAGCAAAAATCCTAAGATGCTAGCTGTAAGAAGCTTCGACGTAAACAAGCCTGGCACGGAAATAAACGATCTGAGTGGAGGTGTTTTAGGAGGCGGACTTAAAGCGGGAGAATTGTCACTGGGAGACGACATTCTGATTTACCCAGGTATATTCGTGAACAACGTATGGAAACCTATAAAAACAGAAATAAAGGAAATCCAGAGCGAATTCGGAAAGGAAAAGAAAGCAGTACCTGGCCTGATGGTGGGCGTAAAAACGAATATAGACCCTTCTCTAGCAAGGAGAGATAGTCTTGCAGGGAGCCTTATAGTATCGACTGAAAATCCTCCAGAGTTCAAGGATAGAATCTCCATAACTTATATCCCTCTACAGGAGAAAGAGAAAAATGTATTCAAAAAACAGCTTCAGAAAAATGAAGTCGTTCTCTTGAATGTTCTTGCTTCAAAGATATTAGGCACGGTAACACTCATACAGAACGATAAGGTAACTATAGCTTTCACCAACGCACTACTGCCTTACTATATAGGAGACAGGGCGATAATCTCGAGAAAAGTTGACAACGTATGGGTGCTTGCCGGTTCTGGAACCGTGTATGCTTAGGGTGCTCATAGATACAAACGCGCTGGTGTACACTTTCGATGGTAAAAAGGACATATACTCCATCTTTGATAACAGCGTTGGGGAAGCGTTTAGATTCTATACTCTGGATTCATGCATGGATGAGCTTGAGATGTTAGGAAGGAAAGACGTGGTAAAATGGGTCAATGTCAACAAGATAGAAGTAATAGGTACAAAACTTGGAGGAAAGACAGATGATAAGATACTTAATGAAGCATCAGAACACGATTTCGCTGTGCTGACAGAGGACAAGGAACTTATAGATAGGTCTCTGTCAAAAAAGTTGAAAGTTATACGCATAACCGGCAACAGCCTCGTCACGCTGTGATAATTCGAAAAGCTTTAAATATTTACAGCTTAAACCTATAGCGATATGGAGAACGATACAATCTTCATAGGAAAGAAACCTGTGATATCTTATGTGTTGGCCGTTTTAACGCACGTTAATTCCGGACATGATTCTGTCGTGCTGAAAGCAAGAGGTTTAATGATATCAAAAGCTGTCGACGTCTCACAGCTGATAAAAAGGAAATTCTCAAAAGATCTAAATTTAGGTAGGATAGATATAGGTACTGAAGAGATAGCATCAGATGATGGAAGGAAACGCAACGTTTCTTTTATATCCATAGAGATGAAGAGATAATATATGATGAATGAAAATGATTTTATATTGATAGATTTTGTTGGGAGGATAAAGTCCTCTGGTAAGATATTCGATCTGACAAAGAAAGACATCGCGGAGAAGGAAGGTATTGACAGCAAAGAATTCAATTTTTCACCTGTGCTAGCCATACCAGCATCAAATTACGTGCTTAAAGCAGTAGCTAATTCACTGTTGAACAAGGAGGTGGGAGCTAAATACACACTCGAAGTAAAAGCAGAAGATGCTTTCGGCAAGTTCGATCCAAAGCTCGTGAAGACGCTTGGTCTAAATGTATTCAGGCAGAACGGTGTAAATCCATCTGTAGGTGATGTTCTCATGCTGGACAACGCTCTTGCGACAGTTCTTTCGGTAAGCGGTGGGAGGGTGATGGTCAGCTTTAACAATCCTCTAGCTGGCAAAGATTTAGTTTACGATATAGATATAGTCAAGGTCTTGGATGATGTGAAGGACAAGTGCTCTGCTATTTTTGAACACTACATCGGCAAAAAGCCAGACTCATTGGATATCAGCGAGAACAAAGTGAAGATCTCATACAAAGGAGAAGTCAAACCCTACACAAGGGACGCTATATCGTCTGACATAAAGAAATATGTTGGCAAAGACCTTAATACGGAGGTATCTGGCGCGTAAATGTCGTGGTTCACGCTTTTATAATGCAGTATATAAGGGTACATTTATATATTACAATGTACAAAAATAAAATATCAGGATTAAACTATGGAACTTGATTCAAATATATCATCGCAGGGGATTAAAGCGCCAAAATTCGATGAGAGTAAGACGAAAGAGTTTGATAAAGCGCTTGAAGATTTGATAACTTCTAGAAGAACAAGCATAAAGGTAGTTGGAGTCGGTGGTTCTGGAAACAATACTATAAACAGGATGTTCGAAGTCGGGATAAAAGGAGCAGAACTTATAGCCATAAACACAGACGCTGCAGACCTCCTTTGCACCCCTGCTGATAAGAAGATACTGATAGGTAAGGAGCTTACTAGCGGTCTCGGAGCTGGTGCGGATCCTTCCGTGGGGGAGGCTGCTGCAAAAGAGCAGGAACAAGAAATAAAAGAGGCTCTGCAGGGGGCCGACATGGTCTTTATATGCAGCGGTATGGGAGGAGGAACGGGAACTGGTGCAGCTCCGGTAGTCGCGCAGGTAGCAAGGAAACTAAACGCTCTTACTATAGCAGTAGTGACTCTTCCTTTCAAAGCAGAAGGAAAGAGGCGCATGAACTCCGCGCTTGGAGGGGTGGAAAAGCTCAAAGCTTCAGTCGATACATTGATAACAGTACCTAATGAAAAACTCCTGGCGATAGCGCCTGGTCTTCCTTTTGCTATAGCTCTTAAGATAGCAGACGACGTTCTTACTAGTGCAGTAAAAGGGATAACAGAACTTATAACAAAGCCTGGTCTGATAAACGTAGACTTTGCGGATGTAAAACGCATAATGGCAAATGGAGGAGTTGCCTTGATAGGAACAGGAGAGAGTGACGCAAAGGACAAGAAGCTAGAATCTGTCGTGGAGAAGGTGCTGAATAATCCTCTGATAGATGTAGATACTTCGACTGCCAGGGGCATGCTTATAGACGTTGCTGGTGGTCCCTCAATGACTCTCGACGAAGCTAACAAGATTGTGGAACTGGTAAACAACAAGTTGCCTGAAGAGATAAATATAATATGGGGCGCTCACATCTTTCCAGACCTAAAGAACACAGTAAAAGTCTTGGCTATAATAACTGGGGTCAGCTCAAAGCAGATAAGCGGCAAATCCATATACGAAGAGAAGGAACTAAAAGAGCGCAAGGAAGTGGAAGAAGAGCTCGGCATAACCTTTTTGAGTTGAGCTTATACGCATATGGACGAAAAGAAAAGTCTCGCAGATGCGAACATCCAACAGGAGCACATCCTCCCTCAGGCTGAACCCGTAGAAGAGAAACATGCTGAGACAAAAGCCGTTGAGCCTGTCATGAAAGAACCGTCTGAACGGAAAATAGATGTCAAACCGCCGGAGCATAAGACAGAAGAGCACCCACGGCATGTTAAACGCAGGAGAATATCCATCAGCAAGATAGCTTCAAAAGCAAAAATTCTCCACCCTCTTCACGTAAAGCAGAAACTCAGCCACTACAGGGTTGAGTACAGCAGGGTTCTTCACCTAGCCAGAAAACCGACCAGATCAGAGTACAAGGAGCTGGCTATAATGGTGGCCATAGGTACGTCAATTATAGGCGTAATTGGTTTCATAGTGCAGATGATAATACAGTTCATCTGAGGCGCAGACTAACTTAAAATATAAATAGGTTTCATGTCTGATAAACTAGATATTAAATGAGTATTACTGGATTGCTATAACGATAACCGTCATAGCATTCACTTCGATAAACTTGTTTTCAAAGGCTTTTCTCAACAAAAAGAACTTGACAATATCATACAGGTCATTCATTCCTTTTTATCTCGCGTTTTCAGCCGCAGCAGCAGTTATAGTTGCCCTGTTTCTTGTTCATAGCATATCTATAAGCCCGGATGGGTTAGCATACGCCGCTTTGATGGGATTTATATACACTGTAGCTGCCTATCTGGTTTTTTACAGCTTGGAAAATGAACAGGTTATGATAATAACCACAATAACCTCCTCCCAATTCATAATATTGTCTTTCCTTTCGGCAGTTATATTCATCCGAGCCCTTGTCCTCAAGGACACGATGCTTACAGTATTGATGCTTGCAGGCGTAATACTGCTTTCTATCGATAGAAAAAGAAAATTAAAGCTATCAAAATTTGCTCTTCTGACTTTTTTAGGAACAGTGGCGTGGGTCATAATGTGGCTTATATTCTACGCTACAATAGAGACGGGCACCTCTCCGTTCGTGTATTATACATGGCTGGCGATTTTTGCCGCTATTTTCTCCGTTGTGTTCTCCGTCGTCCTTGGGGTAAAGATAGCGGACCTTAAGTCTCCGATAAAGTCGAGAAAACTGACATCTTACATGCTGTCAGCAGGCGTAGCAAGCGGGGTTGGCACATTGATGTTCTCCTTTGCTTACAGCATGAACAGCGTCCTAAGTCCACTTTTTACTCAAATAAGCATACCCTCCGTAGCGATACTAGCCTTTCTGCTGTTTAGAGATAGGATAAAGGTTACTGAAATAATTGGTGCGGCGGCGATAATAGTCTCTGTATTTTTACTGGTTCTGGCCTAATCAGGCTCTTTAAGGCATTACTATACCAATACTTATCTATAATTTTATCAACGTGAGCGGAAAATCAATCTCTTTAGATGTGGATGATATCACATGTACAAGTACCTTGCCTTTAATCTAAACAAAAGGTATGCCTATGTCCGCTATTATTATCTCACCGCACGCGTTTCTGCTTTCTCTACTCTTCAACATCCCTTTCTTTGGAGCGTGCATTGTGACTGTATAATCTGAGATAACAGAATGATCACAGACCCCGCTGTCCGCTTCCATCCCAGACGGTATATCTACGCTGACCTTCGTCGCCGATTTTATGGAGTTTATAAAATTTATGGTCCGCATATGCAGCTGTCTTGGGATTCCTTTGAATCCGGTACCGAACAGTCCTATTATTATAACATCACTGGCGACAATCATATTTTCAAGTGTCTTAAGTTCATTGAGTTCTTCGATGACATTTATCCTTACCCCATTTGTCTTCCTGAGAATCTTCCAGTTAACTTTGGCTTCTGGTGACGTTATCTTCTTTTTACTGCCTACAAGCGCTACATCAACGTCCAGACCATGGTAAAGTAGATGTCTGGCTGCGACAAACGCGTCACCGCCGTTGTTTCCAGTTCCGGCCACTACGAGAACTCTTCTTCTGCCTGAAACTTTGCATAGATTATTGACAAGGTCAGATACGCTTTTACCTGCGTTCTCCATCATTATTAGCCTTGATACGCCAGCTTTTATTGCAGCATCCTCTATTTCATGCATTTTGCCCGAAGTTACAGCTTCCATGTGATGTGCTCAATGTATTTTATTATGCCGTACGATTTAAATTTTCAAATTTTTTAGCCCTCTTGCTTCAGTTCATCCTGAGCACTTCGCAGATCCATCCATTTGGAAGGTTCTTTTTCATTAGCTCAGAGACGTCACCTTTGAATGTCGCGTCAATAATAGGATAGATGTCCGATTCCTCTGTTAGGTTATGACTCTTCAATACTCTAATAAGGGATTCGGAACGTCGTGTAGCCAGATCAATGTCCCCAGTTTTTATCGCGTGTCCTATTATATCAAGAAGTTTCCATATAGCACCGTGCTCCATCTCCAATCCTACCACTCTATTTCTGAACTCTTCTGAAAGATTTGGAAACAGTGCAGTCTCCTCAAGGAATATATGTGTCTTTAAGTCGTTCGCTATATCCTCGAAAATTGGCACAGCATTTGTGTTATTCTTTAATTCAACCACAAGTTCGCTCAGCATAGAACCAACTTTGTCGTGGTCTTTCGTCAAAAGTTCACTTATGCCAAATCCCAAGGAATCACCCTCTATTTATAAAAGCAGTCGTCTGTGCTGTCTTTGGTTTTATACTGAGTGCGTCAACGAATTTTTCGTCATATCCGCTGTATTTCATTATCCTGCCGCCTGTCCCAATAAATAGGTATATTCTGGTCTTGTCATATCCGAACTGCAGAGGAGGTATCAGTCCTCTCGAATCCTTAAGTCTTCTGAAATTCTGATCGTACGCCACTTTCAGAGAATTCATCTTATTCTTATTGACTGAGAACTGTTCGTTCATATCTTGGTCATAGAATATCAGTCTGCTGTCGCCAACTTCTATGAATCCAGCATGTTTGTGCAGGGGCTTTCCGAAAGGCTGCGATAAGTGGACACTTATCCATTGTTCATACATCCCTGCTTTCGGGATCTCATCCTTGAATATCCACAGCGCACTGAATAGATTCGTCCTCTCGCGTATATAATTCTCGATGAATTTGCTTCTTGGCACGTCTCCCCTGTGCGAATCTACGAATCTTATTAGATGCTCATCAAGTGTTATGCTTATCTTCTCCTTCATGAGACATAGAAATCAGGCAAAATACTTAAGCATATCATTTAAGAGTCATAAAAGCGGAGCGATCGGACTTATTAATAATATATGGTTTTAGACCAACATAGGCGGCTTTCTTAACAAAGTTCGCTAATAAAGTTATATATGGTAGATTAATACTTTATTGTCAGAAATGGTTATACTAACAAAGCCAACATTGATGGCTTTGCACATAAACTAAGCCTATCCTTTAATTAAAGTCGAATTTGTGTTCACCGAGCCCAATAAATGTGCGTACACTCCCATAATCTTCTTATCTTTTATTCCGCATTTTTTCTAGTTCATTTAAGATTGCAACCAGTTTCTTATCTTTTATTCTGGTTCTTGCAGTCGTATAGAACTCTTCAAGATCTAATCCGTATTTGCTTTCATATTCATATGCCTGGATAGCCATTTCCAGTTTATCCAGCTGTTTCACAAATCTAGCCTCTGGCGTCCTGTCCTCTTCAAACTCATCAAATAGTTTTATGTACTCTTCTCCTTCTTTGCTGAGAGATGAAAATATCCGTTTTATAGCCCTGCTTTCTTTTTCTTTTTTTGATTGTGCCAAGTTTTCAGATATTTTTGTTCCTGCTCTTTCAGTAACTATGTCTCCTATTATAGATTCTCCGATATCGTGTATGAGTGCCATTTTAATCGATTTAAGTGGGTCAACATTCATCTCTTTAGCTAATAACATAGCTAAAATCCCGGTTCTAAAAGAATGCTCTGCTACACTTTCTGGGTGAGGGATGTTATTCCTTACCCAACCTGTTCTTTCGATTGTTTTCAATATGCCGATGAATTTGTTGAACTTAATAATATCCATCTATACAATAGAGCACAGATACTTCTTAAAGTTAATTTAGGAGTTTTTATTAACAATTTGGATTTATGTGCAGGAAGCCTAATTTGTGTGTAGGGGAAGGCTTTCTTTAATTGATGTGCAAAGCCAACATTGATGATAGCTTTAAATACTTTCGGCTGTTATACTTGAATATGGCGAAGTCTGCTTACACAGCACTGGATACAGCCAAAACAAGCGGAGAACACCTTAGAATAACGCTGTTATCCGTCGCAGGAACATTTCTTGATGGTTACGACATTTCTATAATTGGTGTAGCACTTACTATCATAACAGCCCTTTCAGCTTTCAGCTATGCAACCACACCCTTAGGAAAGGGACTTATGGCGGCATCGACGACGATAGGTATGCTTTTTGGTGCCCTTTCAATAGGTTACATAACCGACCTAAGGGGGAGAAAGTTCATGTACCTTTGGGATATGGTTATATTCATAGTCTTCACAGCTGCAATATCCTTATCGTTCAATTTCTGGTCTCTGTTTATATTCAGGCTCATCCTCGGTCTCGCTATAGGTGCAGATTATGCTATAGGTGCGACAATAATATCAGAATTTACTCCAAAGAAGTCCAGAGGAAAATTCCTCGCCAGTGATGGCCTTGCATGGTGGGTCGGAGCTGCCTTCGCTTTTGTAGTAGGCTACCTTCTATTGCCATTCGGAGACAATTCATGGCGCTGGATGTTCGCTATAGGAATCATACCCGCAATAATAGTCCTTGTGCTTAGAAGAACCGTCCCAGAATCAGCGAGATGGCTAGCAACCCATGGGGAGATAGCAAAAGCCAGACAGACTGAGAAGATAATAACCGGTAAATCCGACATACTGAAGGTCTCAAGGCAGAAAGTTTCGTTCTGGACCCTTTTCGAAAAGAAATACATAAAGAACACGGTTTATTTCGGATTGGCGTGGTTCTTCTACGATGTAGCCTTTTATGGGATAGGACTTTTCACTCCGACCATACTGATACTTTTAGGACTAAGCCACTCGCTGTCTATCTTAGGTTCGGCGATATTCTCATCGCTGGCTATAATAGGTAGCGTGATGTGTATACTCACTGTCGATAGATGGGGTAGAAAGCCCATTACGATACTCGGGTTTGCAGGTATGTTTATATCACTTCTGGTGCTTGCTGTAATAGCGATGCTTGTACCTACGGATGCTTTCGCTGCAGGATTCACGGGAATCGCGATAGCTGCTATGTATATACTGTTTGAAGTTACGCAATCATGGGGCATGGGCAGCACAGACTTCGTTTACGGTCAGGAACTTTTCCCCACTACTATACGTGCAACCGGACAAGGTTGGGGTACTTCAGTCAGCAGGATAGGTGCGATACTTGGTCTTACTACGTTCCCTACTATTGTGGCCCTTTATGGTCTAGGCTATGGTCTGCTTTTCTTCGCGATAGCTGGTCTCATAGGGATGCTGCTCACAATCTTTATGGCCCCGGAGACTAAGGAGAAGTCGTTAGAGGAGCTCACAGAATAAGAATCTGGATGGATATAAAATTTTTGGGTAGATGGAGTTCAAACATTGTTAAAAACCAGAGGAATATCTCTTTTGTTCTTGACAATAAGATAGCTTTCGACTTTGGGCCTCACGCCTTAGAGTCGCTACTTGACTTCGGAATAGACCCGACTAAGATAACGATGCTCCTAATAACGCACATGCATCTTGACCATTACGCAGGAGTGGCCGAGCTTCTCTGGTATAGATCGATACACAAAGCTAGGGACCCTCTTTTGGTGCTAGGGCCAAAAGGCATAAGGAAAAACACGCATAAGCTGATGAAAGCTCTGAAAACTCCTGAGAATTGGTATAAAGAACAGATAGACACGAACACGGACTATATAGAAAACAAAGGCACCGATTTTATACAAGTCTTTCATGCCGACCACCTTATACCAGATAATGGCTACAGAGTCGATTATAAAGGGAAGGCTATATTCTATTCCGGGGACACAGCTTACTCCAAGAATGTAGTGGATGGAGCTAAGGATGTTGATATCCTTCTTCACGAGATGACCTACACTGAGAAGGACAGAAAAGCGGCAGATTTCTGGCGCCACTCCACATACAGCGATACGATGAAGGTTTTCAGGGAGAGCAATGCTAAGAAACTTATACCAGTCCATCTTTCAGGTTCGTCAAGCGCCTTGGCATGGAATGTCTCAAAAAAGATGAAGAATGTGGTATATCCTCCGAAGATTTTGAAGTTATAAAAATAAAAAAAAGGATTAATTCACGCGTGTAGTTTGACTGTTATGAAGACCAAATCATTCAGCGATTTCTTCGCCTCAAAGAAGTTCGTTATATTTGACGGCGATGGCACATTGTACCTGGACAAAAATCCTATAGACGGTTCTAAAAGACTTCTCTCTCTTCTGGATATGACCGGAAAAGGCTTTGTTATCATAAGCAACAATGATTCAATTTCGTATAATTCAAGATTAAAACTGGTAAGAAAGATACTTGGAGTAAACATCCCCTCATCAAGATTTATTCTGCCGACTCAACCTACAATAGAATATCTAAAAGAAAAAGGGGTAAAATCTTTTGATGGGCTGGTCACAGATGGGCTGAGACGGGACATTATCAATGGAGGCATAAGATATGATACTAACTCACCTCAGATAATAATTATAGGCTTTGACACGCAGCTTACATATGAAAAGCTCAGGAGAGTGGTATCACACATAAACAACGGAGTTGATTATCTGGTTACACACACAGACCCACTCTGTCCAGTTAAGAGTGGATCGATGCCGGATGCTGGTTCGATATTCCAGCTTATCAGGGCTGCGACCAGAAAGGAGCCAGTTGTTATAATAGGAAAGCCATTCCGAAGAATAATAGATTACGTGCTGAGGGAGAACAGGCTAGACAAGAAAAACGTGCTGATAGTGGGAGACAGGGCGGATACGGACATAAAAATGGCTGAATCTAACTGCATAGACTCAGTCCTTATAGCTAGAGAGAAAGGTGAGCTAAGGAAACTCAGAGAACTTAAACTTTCCCCATCATACGTTTTTGATTCCCTGTCTGATATGTTAAAGGAGACATAAGCACTCCTTAGATAATTATTTATCTAAGCGATTACTCAGCTTGAAATGGACACTCCAAATATTGTAGTTATAGGCGGAGGGTCTGTAGGTTCTTTTATAGCTCATGATCTCTCATTGAGGGGTCTTAGAGTAACCCTAGTGGAAAAGGGAAATATTCTGGGGGGCACTAGCGCCAGGTTTCACGGCATGCTTCATAGCGGTGCGAGATATGCAGTAAACGATGTGAACGAAGCAAGAAAAGTGATGGAAGACAATAGAGTAATATCTGATATAGCGCCGCACTGCATAGAGGACACAGGGGGGATCTTTGTAGGCTTAGACAATGATGATCTAGATTATGCGTCAAAATTCACCGCAGGATGTAATCAGGCAGGAATAGACGTTAAGGATATTGAATTGGATAAACTTAGAGAAAGAGAACCATTCATAACAAAAGATGCGAAAATAGCCCTCGGTGTTCCTGACAAAGTGATAAACTCTTTTAGATTGGTAACAAGCCTTATGTTGACTGCGAAGGCTGAAGGCGCAAGAATACTTCTCAGCAGTGAGGCTATAGGCTTTGAAACAGAAGGGAAACATGTAACTGGTGTTAAGGTAAGAGATTCTTCAGGGGTTTCCACACTGAAGAGTGATCTAGTCATAAACGCAAGCGGGCCGTGGATAGGTAAAGTTATGAGCGAGCACCTTGGCATAAATAGCATAGATATGATAATGTCTGCAGGTACAATGGCCGTTATGGAGAGAAGATTTACAAAGTCGATAGTCAATAGGTTAAGGCTCCCTTCAAATGGAGATATAATCGTCCCTTATTTCACAGAATCAATAATAGGAACGACGGCTTTTATAATAGGTGATCCGGATAACTTCGAGATAGACAAGGATGACGTAGATTTCCTCGTTGAAGAAGGGTCAAAGATGATACCTGCGATTAAAAACAGCAGGGTTAAGAGACATTATGCAGGTGTCAGGGCGCTGATATCATCCTCCAGTGACGGTAACGGAGACAGGAACATAAGTAGGGATTTTAAGATATTTGATCATGAAACCGCGGATGGGGTAAGCGGCATAGCAACAGTAGGAGGAGGGAAGCTTAGCACCTCTAGGATTATGGCAAAAAAAGTAGGGGATTTCGCATGCGGCAAGTTCGGAATAAGGGATGAATCGAAGACAGATTCCATAAAGCTTACTTGGCCAGAACTAAAAGAAGATAATATAGAGGAGATAACAAAAAAGACAGGCGTGTCTTCTCAGATACTAAAGGAACTCATTTCCGAGACTTCAGCAAAAACCTATAGCGACTTATACTCACCAACAATGGACCTTGTTTATTCAAGGATGCTTTTTGATTGATATGGAAACACAAGGGGAATTTGAAGTCAAATCAGCTCCAGAGAAAGTATGGAATTCCATATCCGATGCCAAGGAGTTTTCCAAGTCTCTGCCGAATGTAAAAAACATAGAGACAAACGGGGACAAGTTCATGATAAAATTTGAAGTGGATATAAGAAAATACACAAGCAGATTTCTTGGAGCTTCATATCTTTCAAATATGAACACAAAGTTTGAAGGAGAGTTAAAAGACAAGGTCCAGAACAAGCACGTGGCCATTGATGGGACTGGTTATGCTATGGGTATGAAATTTTTCATATCTCTAAGCGTGGACATATTTCCGTCGCAGAACGGTACAAAGATAATATGGAAGGCAGAGATAGGCGCAGGAGGCTTAGCCAAGATATTTGGAGAATCCACCATGGAAGCAGCGGTAAAGGACACGGTCGGTCAGATAATAACCAACATAGAGGATAGGCTCAACGAGTAGGTCATTAATTTATTCTATAAATTTTAACTATTTTGTAATGATTAAAAAGTATTTATATTAGGTACTATCACATATGGATAATATGGTTCTGAAAGAAATCGGGTCAGCCATTGAAAAAATATTGAACGATGATGTAATAATCTCGACTAAGAAATCCTATAATAATATAACGGATAGCGACATACACGATATTTACTCCAATATTCAGTCAGCAGTCGGGAAAGACAACCTGATACTTTTCGGCGGTTGCGCACTTTTGCATTACATAAAACACAAGCCATCAGATGTGGATGTCATAATCCGCTATGGTGGTGATATAAAAGCTCTAAGCCAAAAACTCTCCGATAAGTTTGATAAACTTGAGATGGTATCTCATCCTTTCCTAAATGCAAAAGTTTACAAAACTATCTACACTAGTGATTCCGGTCAAAAAATACCCGTGGATATGTTCACTAATCCTCCGTCCAAGCGTGTTTCAATCGATGGCGTTTTCAGCCGTGGAAAGCGTGCCTATACGGACGGCATGCTCGTCAACGTAGCTAATCAGCGTGATCTTGCAGAATTCGCGTACGCCTCATGGAAAAACCGTTTGTTCAATGGCAGGGGCGATAAAGATCACGAATATCTTGTTAATCTTGACCGAAAATTCGGTGATTCAACAGTACCTCCTCAGTATATATCTGGAACACACAGCAATCCAGCATCCAGATTGAAGAGCGTTCTCGGCGTTTACATTGCCGGCGCGATGCGCGATAGGATAAGAAAGGAAGCGCGATATTAGCAGCTGGCAGTATTCGATGTTCCTGTTGTTATTTCTCAGCAGGGTAATCGCAATCCTCTCTGACCGAGCAGCGGAGCGTCCTATTCCCAATATAGCATTTTATATCAAAACTTGTATCTAAATAAGATTACCACTCTTACACAAAAGAAAATTGGTAAAGTCCAAAAACGAAGCTTTTAAATATGATTAAGTTTTTATATTCCTATGTCGGTGGGCGGAAGCGTTAATCTCAAGACAAGACACAGTTCTCATCTTAAATCTATATACCCGGGTGCGTTGTCCGGCTGGATAATGGACTCATTCGATCTCAGCATGATGTTCCTATTGGTCCCAACACTCGCAGAGGTGTTTTTCCCGTCTAATTACGGTTTAGCTCTAATCGGAGTATGGAGCATTTACACTACGACATTCGTTTTCAGACCGGTAGGAGGGCTTCTTTTCGGCAGGTTAGGAGATAAAATAGGTCGTAAAAGGGCTATGATAATAACTTTAACAGGCCTTGGAATTATAATATTCGCTACAGGGTTCCTTCCCACTTATGCCGCAATAGGCATAGCTGCTCCAATACTTCTTTTCATATTCAGGATAATAACAGGTATATTCGGAGGCGGAGAGTACGGAAACAGCGCCTCTATAATCATGGAGTCAGTAAGGAACAGCAAGAGAGGGTTCTGGAGTGGCGCTATACAGTCTGGTTATCCTATAGGTTACACGCTTGCAGCAGTCCTTTTCCTAGGGCTTAATTTCTATTTTGGACATGCTATATTCTTTGTAAGCGGCTGGAGATGGATGTTCTACATAGGTATAATCCCAGTCATCATAGGCCTTATTATACGTCTGAAAATGCCAGAATCGGCGCTTTGGTCGGATATCTACAAGAAATCAAAAGTAAGTCGTGCTCCTATAAGGGAAGTGTTCAGGAACGCAATCATGAGGAGAGGAGTCCTCGAGGGTGTGTTGGCGATGACAGGTATAGCATGGGTATATGGCCTTACATTAGGGTTCTTTCCTACAATACTTTCGATTAACAACTTCATAGCTTTCCCTACATTCCTTTATATAGTCATAGCAGCGATACTTACGTCACTTGTGGGTTACTTCATATCTGGAGCAGCAAGTGACCGTATTGGAAGAAGAAATACCATGATAGCGTTCTCACTGGCAGCCATGCTGTTCTCAGTGCCTTTCGCTTACATGACAATGAACCATATGGGAGGAGTATATAGCATAGGTATCTTTGCTGCGGTAATAGCATTCTTTACAACGGGGATATATGGTGTAATACCTGCATTCCTCAGCGAGAAATTCCCTACAAAAACTAGGAGTACTGGTGTTGGTATCGGTTTCAACGGCGGCTTCATACTAGGTAACTGGAGCACGGTTTTCCTGCTCCTTTTGACTACTACTACAGCAGCCGCTTTCTTCGGATGGTGGGCATATTTCATAGTGATAGGAGAGGTCTTCATACTGGTGGCTGCAGTTATCTCCAAAGAGACGAAAGGGATAGATCTGACAGAAATGAAGTAATCTTTTTATCCAGCTTTTCTATATACCACAGTTTTTATATGGATCCTTTGACATTTATAAGCACATATCTATTTTATTGATAGTCCAACTGTCAAAAGTAGGATAAGTAGGATAAATACTACTTAATAGGCACTAGGGAGACTTTTCTCAACAATTAATTTAATGTTATTTTAACATTATTTAGTGCTATAATTAATATGTTAATATATCAATATTAGTATAATTAGTTTGAAGTAAATTATTGCTATTTAATTAATAATAATACAAACAATACTTATACTTTTATACTAAAGTTTATATTATTATAGAAACTATATATATGTTAATATAGAACAGCTAAAAAATAAATAGAAACAACTACTAACACTGGTATGGATAAAAGAAATCATAGACGTAACGGTTACAAGAATTCCCCCGAGTTCGGTGATTGGCGCCATGGTCCGTTCAGGATGGTCTTTTCTTTCTTATGGGTGATGTTTTTTGTTCTTGTTTTCCTGTCTATGATAGCGCTGGTTCTTAATTATATAATTGGAATACCAATTAGCTGGCTGGGAAATGCTTGGGGAGCATGGGGTGGAATCTGGATATTTTTATTGATATTATTCTTTTTTATGAGGCCATGGGGCTGGATGTACTACTGGAAGTATAATGACCCGCGAATATGGAGGCGTCAGGGGTATGGTGACCATTTTGATGACTATGCTCTTTATATAGCAAGAAAACGTCTAGCGCATGGCGAGATTACAGTTGAACAGTATAGGAAGATCGTCAATGAGCTAAAAAGAAAGTAAAATTACGTATACATATGGTGTTCTTTGCAATTGATAAAGTACCAGCGCTTCCGCAGCTTATGGACTGATGACGCAGTGCAGCAATGTTCTAGTGCATATCATCTCAGAGTGTTCGGCGTTCAGATCCAGACTTTATTGCTAAAAAACACAGCTTTGATTATTATGATATTATAACATAAGTATTGTTATTCAATTTTTATCCCTTTTTTCCACTCACAAACTTTAAATATTATAACCACTTATAACTTGTTATGGCGACTACAATACAGATAAGCGACGAGGTTAAGGAAAAGTTAGAAGGACTGAAAATCCACAAAAGACAACCGTTTAATGAAGTTCTTTTAGAGTTAATAAGGGACAAAGAGGCTGGTAAAAACACAGAAGAAAGGCAAAAGCAGGTGGTAAACAGCCTTGAAGAGATTAAAAAATTAGCCGCTCCTATATTAAGGAACCACAGGATAAAGAAAGCCGCCGTATTCGGGTCATTTGCAAGGGGCGATTTTGATGATAAAAGTGATGTAGATATATTAATAGAGCGGCCGGATAAATTCTCTTTATTTGATTTAGCTGGCCTACATCTTGACTTAGAAGGAGCATTGGGTAGGAAGGTGGATATAGTTATATACAATAGTGTAAATCCTCTGATAAAAGGTAGGGTAATGAAAGAAAAAAAGGACATAATATGAGAGAAGGGCAGGATAAGGTGCTATTAACTGATATTTTATCAGCAATCGAGTGGATTAAAAATCACACGAAAGGAATCAACGAAGAAGAATTTAAGAAAAATGATGTTTTGGTGTATGCGGTAATAAAGAATATGGAAATAATTGGTGAAGCGTCATCGAGTCTTTCGGAGTATACTATAAATAAAAATCAACAAATTGAATGGCAGAAGATAAAGGACATGAGAAATGTACTTGTGCATGCCTATTCTAAGATTAATTTAGAAACACTTTGGGATACCATAATAAATGATCTGCCTAGATTAAAAGATCAGATAAGACATATCAAGAAAAATGAATAATTATTCTTTTGAGAGGAACCTATAGTTTCGCTAATTATTTAGAGAGTTAAAAGTAAAAATCGATATTATTAGTTATGGCCTATGAACCGACGAAGGATCGCATAATGAAAGGGACGTAAGCCACTTTATGGATAAAAATTCAAAAGATGATAAGGAGTTAATTAGGCACATGATTAATCTAATAATATATCAATACTTCAGAATAAACGCAAAAGAGATATGGAATATTGTATGGAAGGACTTACTTCAACTCGAGAAGAAACTTAAGCAATCTTAATAGTTTCAGTTCTCCTAACATATCGTAGAATTTACATCAAACTTGAAAAGTAAAATTTAGTTAAAAACTGGTTCTATAAGCTATAATTTGGTGGTATACCGCTAAACTTAAATAATCAAACTAATCAATATGCTTTATGACTGAAAAGATAGACTGGAAAGAGCTTGATAAATTCATAAGAAAATGCCTGAAAGTAATGACATCTGTAAACAGTATGAAAGCATTTATAGCCAAAAGAGACGGATCAAAGACAAGATTTTACAAGTGGCGAAAGTGGAGATACCATGACAATTTCATAACCAGAAACGGATATGTTGCTGGCCAGGGCATACTTTATTATGACAAAAGACCGGTATTTTCAGCGGTTTACTACTATTCCTTTGCTGAAGATGCGGGCTTAAAACTGCTAAAATTCTTAGGGGAAGCAGTACTCGATAGCTATGATTACTTTTCAAAAAACCCTTCAAAAACGAAATTCTGTTTTAAAAACAAACAATTTGAATACTCAAGAACCATGAAAAAGGCTAATGAGATGGATACTTTAACATCTGAAAACAGCGTAAAAATCAAGGAAAAAGGCAAAACTGTTTACTTTGCAAAGGATATAAGCGGATACTTAATTTAGAAGAGAAAACTATAAATAGTATATAAGTTTATATAATAATATTAATAAGTATTATAACAGTTATGACAAAGAATGTAAATGAGGTATTGCATTACCCCAGACTTGATACAGTATTGATGGTTGAGGAGGCGATAAAAAATGCTAAAGAGTACTCCTCAAAAAGACAACTTTGGCTTTCATTGAAGAAAAAGGTCATGTATCAAACTTTTAACATAGTTATAGATTATTTGGTAGAGTCAAACAAAGTGGTCATCGATAAGGAAGGCAAGGTTATTTGGATATGGGATCCAGAAGGCGTAAAAAAGTATATGAAAGAGGGAGTAATAATACGATGAGGCAAATAAATGTGGTTCTAGTTGATAAAAAACTTGAAAATTTATTGAATAAAGCTAAAAATGATGAACCGCAAGTTTATAAATTTCTAAATCGGGCATTTGATGACTTAAAGAAAGATCCAACCTGCGGTATACAGATACCAAAAAATTTGATACCTAAATATTATATACAAAGGTATGGTATAGATAATTTGTGGAAATATAACCTGCCAAATGCCTGGCGTCTGATGTACTCAATAAAAGGATCCGATATTTCTATTCTTACAGTGGTTTTAGAATGGTTACCACATAAGGAATACGATAGAAGATTCGGATACTTATAATAAGGATTTCATAATTTAAGTCATGGGTAAGTATCTTTCTCCTTTTGGGAGAAAAGGGAAGCACTTGATTTCGTTATTTTACGATTTACCCATCAAAGGTATCCTGCGACGAATGATGGGGATCAAACGCCACTTAAGTATAATTCTATGGCTTTTCGTATGTTTTTTATGTGTTTTTTAGCGATTTTGAGGCCTCGATTTCTACCCTTACAGGGTATCCAGATTACACTTAAAGACTAATTGAGATGGGAAAAACTACTAAATTTGCTGTTTTTACTTCAATTATATCTATTTATTAACCATCTTTTGGGCTTTTCTAATCAAAGCTTCACCCCAGTCCCCATACCCACTTACCGAGTATTCCTCTACATTTAAATTGCCGTCTCTAGTTTTTTCAACATCGAATACTAATCGGTAATCCGGACCTGGCTGACCTAAACTTATTTTCAGGTGAGGAGAACCGCAATTATAATAACTAAGCTGAAGTGGATAGCTATAAGCCTTATCCTTACTCACAAGAAAATATTTAATGGAATATACAGCAGCCCGTCCATTACTAAGAGAGAATACCTCCCCTTTACCTTTTTCAATGCCTTTATTCAGCAAAACTATTGCGCTCTCATATAAATTTAAGATATTTGACCGAATTTTAATTGTTTCCATACGCAGTATTTCATCCAATTTTTCTTCTTTTTTCCGTATATGGTCATCTTCTTTTTTCTCTATATAGCCACCACGCTCTTTAGTATCCAAAGCTCCCATAATTTATACCTTCTACTCACTACTATTCAATACTATAGAAAATAAGTTATATAAATACTTGTTTTTATGGTTATGGGTACACTTACAGCTAAAATGCCTATTTTTTGACTATTTTTACGCCCTTTTTATGCCACATGCTCCTGCTCTTTTTAATCAGGTTCTCAGTCGTACTCTCCATCCAAATCGAATCGATATACTTGCCTTTTATTTTTAGAACATTTTTTATCAGCCCAGCTCTCTTTCCACCGCAGTTCTCGAAAAGGGCAATTGAAGCTTTGTTGTCAGGGGTGGTGCTGATAAGCGTTATCTTTATACCTTTATTTAGTGCCGTCTGAGCTGTTTGGAACATCATAAAGTAGGACAAGCCACTGCCTCTGAACTTCTTTGATACAAAATAGCCGATTTCGCCGACATGTCTGCTGTAATAATTCCCATGAACAGTTGTTGGGCGGCGAATGTTGTAGTTGGCTATATTCTTAGAATCGTAATAAGCGCTTAGTATATAGTTGTTAAGTGAATATCTTGTTGTTTCTTTGCCGGTAACTAGTTTGTATAAGGGTTTCTCGCTCTCTACTCTGCTTATACTTACCACTCTGCCGTCCTTCAGCTGAATCAACATACTTAAGTTAAGCAGTTTTGGCTATTAAGTTTGTCTATGTGCATGCTAAAAACGCCATCCTTAGTGCCTTTTAGCTAGTCTTCTTCATCCATATAACATTCGGATAGTTAGAAGACTAACTAAAATCACGGAAAATACTAAAATTACCTTCTTATAGTCATAGTTTTCTTACAAATAGATTTAGTTTCATTTTTTATATTTTATTATTTTATCTAATATATTAATATTAATTATTTAGGTATAATATCATTAATAGTACATTCTAAAAATAAGTAATATTATCATATTATATAATACTATTTTTATATTTTAATTAGCAATAATTTTATGTTAAGTTATAATCAGCCAGTGAAAATATGGATAAAATCGCATCGATTTGCTAGAAGTATAAATCTATATATCAAAGTAACTAAAGGTATTTATACCTTTATAACCTTATATCTGTATGGCACAGATGAAAAGCTATATCCCGAACGACATAGATAAAAAGCTAAGGATCCAAGCGATGGTAAGATTCGGTTACGGCAGGGGATCCATAAGTAAGGCTGTGGAAGAGGCGTTAATGCAGTGGTTAAAGAAGGAGGCAGTAATAAATGATGTGATACAGAGGATAATTGAACACGGGAAGGAGGATAAAAACATAACTGCGATAATACTATTTGGAAGCTATGCAAGAAAGGAGCCTGGCTTCAATGACGTTGACGTGGGTTTTTTGGTGAAAATCAGCGAAGAATTCGATATATTAAAATACATCAATCTGCTTGAGGGCGAAGCTGCAAATCTTTTTCAGATGACGGTCATAAACAGTTTCCCAGAATGGACACAGGTACATATAATCGACGAGGGAGTGCTCCTGCAGGTGAATGACAGGAGCGAATTATATGGCTATACTTCCAAGCTTATACGCAATTTTTCTGACAACGCACATATAGCGGCGCTGCTTAGAAGCTGATTATGGAATACGATATGCGTGACAGGATAATCGATAAACTAAATGAGATAGATGTACATTTAAACCGGATAAAAAGTATACGTGTAAATAGTTTTGAAGATTACAAAAACGCGGACCCGAATATAAAGTATTCAACGGAGAGGAACCTGCAGCTGATAAGCGACGCAGAGCTGGACGTAGTTGTCCTAATGTACAAAAAATTCGGCAGGGACGTAGCAGGGGGCCTGCCATCGATGATAAAATCGTTAAAATCCGTGTTGAGCAGTAGCCTGCTTGGATATTTTGATAAACGGAGGGAACTTAGGAACAGATTGGTGCATGTATATAAGGAATTTTCATTCGATAAGGAAGTCTTTGAATCCAGCAGGGACACAGCAGATATTGAAGCGTTTGTGCAGGAAATTAAAAAAATAATAGACAGGGATTGGACTTAAAGCTGCGGGACTAGAGTTTTATATCTGGCTCCTCAGCATTTTGCACGGATGATCTTTGTCTTGCTATTTGTTTCCTAGACTCATATCTCTTTATTTTCGGATCGGCCAGCGCAATTAGACGCCATATGCAAAGGCATATGCACCCTATAACAAGTAATTATGTACACCCTGTGAAATGTGGCAGATTTATATATGATAAAAATATCATATAATCAATGATTCGAGACATAAAGAAAGTTATATCTTTGAGAGTATACGCATTCCTTTTTTCTATCCTTTTTACCTCAATATTTATTATTTACTTCTACCTACTGGAGAGCTCTGCAACTGGTATAATGGACTTTAAATCATACTATATCTACTTTGATATATTGTCTGCGCTCATAATTTCATTTTTAGTGGGCTTAGTTATAACGCTCAACGTCTATTCTTATAGGTTAAAAACTAAGACAAGCAAAAAGCTGACTTTAAGCTCAATAATAGGTGCAATACTACCAAGCAGTCTATGTTGTACCAGCGTGATACCTTCATTGATGGCAGCGCTTGGGTTTTCAACATCTTTTATAGTCGGAAACACCGGAAAATTGCAGTCATTTTTTTCCTTGTATAGCCCGGGATTTATTGTGGCAGGGGCTGCAATAGCATTTTTTGGGCTTGTTCAGGTAACAAAAAATATAAACGCAAATTGTAGAATAACCAAAAATTCAAAGAATGATCGTTGCGAGGTTAAGGAATGAAAATCAGAATAAAATACTTGTTGTATATCGCCGTTTTGGTAATCGCCATGTTTATATTGTTGAATTTTTTAGTGCTGAACAATGCAAAATCCGGTGAGTATCTCTCAGTAGGGGAAACCGCCCCAAATTACACCTTTCAACTTGCTAATGGCAGCACACAAAGCCTAAGCAGCTACAGTGGGAAACCGCTTATTTTATGGTTTGTAGCTACATGGTGCAGCAGTTGCGCACAGGGCAACACTGCAGTAGCAGAGAATCTTGGTTTCTTCAAAGAGCATAACGTCAAGATTGTAGAGCTGGAGCAGTACAATGACCTTGGAAGTGCAGGAATGTCAATCTCTAAGTTTATTTCTGAATACGGAAATAACAACACTTATATAACTGGGGGAATTGCAAGCTACAACATGACACTGGCTTATAACACTCCTCCAAGTTTACAGCTTGACATATATTATCTGATAAGCCCGAATGGAAAGATACTAAATATAGGAGAAGGAATCGCTGGCGGGATAGGAAATCTGGAGAATACAATATTAAAAGATGGCCTATGAAAAAAGCAACTGATTTTTTCTTTGACGCATTAGCAAACAAAAACAGATTCAATATACTTATGCATCTCAGAAATAAAGAGATATGTGCAGGTGAGCTTCAAAAGAATCTTGGGATAGGACAGACTAACCTGTCGCATGACTTGAAATGCCTGCTTAATTGTGGGTTTATAATCATGAGGAAGGACGGGAGAAAAAGAGTTTACAAGATAAACACTGAAACAAAGGGATTAGTAGATGAAGTGGCAAAGCACGTTAAAATTTATGAAAGGTATTTGAAGAAATGTGGTATACTAAAGGAGGAAAAAAATGGAAGAATATGAATACGCAGTAGTGGGACACGGAGCTGCTGCCTTTGCTGCTGCATTGAAAGCGGATGATGCAGGGATAAAAACAGTGATGATAGGAAAAAATGAAACCGCCGGAGCAATTCTCGGTGGAACCTGCGTAAACGTGGGATGCGTTCCTAGTAAAAGACTTATAACATTAGGAAATTTATTAGACAAAATAAATTACAGGAGATTTGATGGTTTATCCTACCTTACAAGGATAGAAAATTTTAGCAAGATAATGCAAGATAAAGAATTTCTTGTTGAAAGTATGCGTTTCTCAAAATATAAGAAGGTACTTGGTAAATTAAAAAACGTGAAGTATGTGAACGGCTTTGCAAGCTTTAAAGATAAGAACATATTAATGGTAAACGGGCAAGAGATAAGAGCAAAGAAAATACTGATTGCAACTGGTGCGAGAGCAAAAATACCTAGAATAGACGGAATAGAAAAGATAAGATACTTGACAAATGAAGAGGCACTTTCACTGGAAAAACTTCCAAAGTCAATTATAATAGTAGGCGGAAGGGCATTGGGCCTTGAATTTGCGGAGTTGTTCGCTCATTTAGGAGTACAGGTTACTTTGTTGCAGAGAAGCGATAGAATACTGCCTGACTGGGAGCCTGAAGTTAGTTATTATCTTGAGCAGTACCTGAAGGAGGATGGGATAAATATAATAACTAATGTTAAAATAGATGAGGTTTCAAAGATTAAAGGGCTTATAAACTTAACATTTTCCGTAAAAGGAATCAAAAGGGAATCAAAGGCAGAAGAGATTCTGCTGGCAACTGGCAGAATGCCGAACATAGAGAAATTGAATTTAAACAACATTGGAATAAAACTCGACAAGGATGGCTTTATAAAAATAAACAAGTACCTGGAAACTTCTGTCGAGGGGATTTATGCTGCTGGAGATGTAACAGGAGAGCCCATGCTTGAGGCATTGGCAGCCGCGGAGGGGAATAAAGCAACCATAAATGCATTCGGCGGCAAAAAAGTAGCAATTGACCTAAATTCTGTACCTTCTGCTGTTTTCACATTTCCGGAAGCTGCGAGGGTTGGATTGACTGATAAAGAAGCGAACAACAATGGAATAAAGTGTGCCTGTCGGCCGGTGATGTTTAAAGATCTAGCCAAGGCAGGTATAATAAAAGATACTAGAGGATTGATAAAGATGGTAATAAACGCTAAGACTAAACGTATATTAGGCGTAGAAATAGTCGGAGAAAATGCAGCCGATCTAATACACGAATCTGTACTAGCTATAAAATTCAAGCTTACAATAGACGACATAATTGATACTGTTCATATATTTCCAACTTTAAGCGAGATAACGAAACTTGGAGCTCTATCATTTTATCATAACATAGATGACTTAAGCTGCTGCAGTGAATAGACAAGAATTTAAGTTTATTTTAAGATCATACGACGATGTCAGTCACTTGTGTAGTTTTCTATTTGATTAGATAGATAACATATAGGTAAAGATTAATTGAAATAGACAAAAAATCGGAAAAAATAGCTGTTTTGCACGGGTTATCTATGATTTTGATTCTTTATCCCCGATTATGACTCCTACTATAAGCAGTATAGCACTAAGAACCACCTCGAAGACTATAAGTTTCGGAAGGGAGATGTCCCTTGATTTAAAGTAAGCCAGAGCGCTTGTCACTCAGGCTATTACCAATCCGATGCCGACACCCAAAAAGTATCTCGCTGGAAGGGTATAGAAAGTAAGCCGAGTACCGTCCACGCTTATAATACACAGGTACCTTACACAAGTATGACAGACGAAAGACAGCAGGAGGACAATTCCGCTAGAAAGAGCTCTACAAAAAAGAAGGTAGTCGTCATGACGATAACGGCGCTGTACTTCGTATTCGGGTTTTTCGCGCTTGTTATCTTGTTGGGGAGGGTCATCAACCCGAACTACGCGGGACTCATAGGTTTAGTGTACCTAGCGCTAGGTTGGTATTTCTTGGTGAAGAGGCGCACGCTTATACACTTGATGAAACACTGAACAACTTGTGTATGTTTTTTACCGAAGCCGAAGTTATATTTATATATAACATCAGTGTCCTTAGCGAGTTCAACGTTTGTTTCATTTAATTCGGCACTGTGCTCCAGAAATCCCATGTTAGCAGTTGTGCAATACTAAGCTGTTATTTCATTTTTAATTGCCTACATAAATGCATTCATTATTGTTTCCTTGGCTTTATACCCTACACTTTATATTCTAATTGGGCTAAGATTACTGCAAGAGTCGTGTGTGTATCATGCCAAATTTATCTTATTTTCATTTGTTCTGCCCACTGATAATAGTCATTTCCTAAGAGAACACGGTGGTTATACCAATGTCGTGATTTCTTCTTTAATATTACCAGAAAGCACTGAATTTGTCGTAACGACCGATTGCATGATATATAGTGTTCATATCCTTCTTTAGAGCATTTAAACCGTTCTCATCTGGGCTATAAGCCACTTTTATTTTTTCTGCATAGTTGTTCTTATCTATCTCAGCTTTAACTCCATTGTCCAGCAAGTCTAGATATAACTTCGAGAATTCTGCGCTGGTCTTGTCTGTGGGATTGTTTATGGTAAGGAAAATACTCATAGGTCTGTCAACTATGCGTTTCTTTCCTCTTAGGTCATACTGGACGGTAAACTGTGCGAAACGCAACTCACTGTGAAAGATATGCATGTTGCATGGAAGCATTAGTACCTGATTCACTCGGCCTGGATCTATGTTCGGGTATGCCTCATGGTACAGCATGAGTTTTCTTAGCTCTGCCTTGTTGACAGCATCCAACACATCTTCTAGAAGTATCTGTTTTGCCATATAACTTATGATAGATTTATATATATAACCTTTAAACATCATCAATTAGATATAGGTAACCCTACTGGTTTACACCAGCAACCTTTATCTCGAAGTTGAGCGTCTTGCCTGCCAATGGGAAATTGAAGTCTATTGTGACGTCCTCTCCAGCTACCTCAGTTATTAGTCCCCTGTGCCCTTGACTGGAATTAGCAGCCATCCCTACCTTGACTTCCTGACCATTAAACTGTTTCTTCTGAACTTTGGCTATCAGATCCTTCCTTGGCTGTCCATACGCGTCTTCAGGAGCGATGCTTACACTCTTTGTTTCTCCAATTTTCATACCTATTACAGCTTTATCAAAGCCCTTTATGACATGCCCAGAGCCAACCTCAAATTTCAAAGGCTCTTTTCCTTCGTTAGAATCGAAAACGGTCCCATCTTCAAGCGTACCTTTATAGAATACACTGACATTATCCCCTTTCTTTACAACACTGTTGTTTGTTTCCTCTGCCATCGCTCTCACCTCATAAAATTCCAATATATTATCAGGAACCACCCTTTAAAAAGAGAAGTTAAAACCCTTATTTTGATATTATCTATTTATCAGATTAACTTGCAGTCACAACAGTTTCTGCATGTGCACCGATTTTTCCAAATAGATTTATACTATAAGAATCTCCTGAAATAAGCACGGCAAAAGGAGATGGTATCTTTACACCATTGTCACTTTGTACCTGCTGGGACGGTCCTAAATTCAATAAGCCACTGAGGGTAAACGTAATCGAATCTCCAGGCATAAGGGTATAACCTTTAGGTATCTGGTCCGGGTTTATCGTGACATTCGTATTGGTCGCGCCGTTGGCAATTGTATTCAATGCCGCGCCGTTCGCACTCGTCGAATTAGAAACTACCTTTGTGCTCATCGCGTACATTGGTGGGAATCCAAGCGTACCGTTCGGGAATATCATGCGACCTATAGGGAACTTAGCTGCTCGTAAAGTTATCTGCAGCGGTGGAGTTACAGTCGGTGGTGCCATGCCGGCCGGGAATTGTATATAGAGCGTCGTTCCAACAGGAAGCGTTACCGCCGTGGCTCCAGATGGTATAGTGACATTCAGGGCAGGCCCTTGCTGAGAACCATTTTGCTGGATAGTGTGTGTAAATTGCGGCATTGTAGTAGTTTTATAAACTATATCACCGCTGACATTGACAAGTGCTCCCGTTGAGTTTAATGATATTGCATGCGCTGGTGTGACTATTTTCAAGAAATAGAAAGTTCCATTTAATGTAATATTCAGAGATACTGTACTATTTGTGCTGTTAATATAACCTGTACTATTTGACGTTTTTGTATTTGTACTGTTAATAGCACTTTTGTTAATATAACTTGTGCTAATAGAGGGTGTTATATTTGTACTGTTAATAGCACTTTTGTTAATATAACCTGTACTATTTGACGTTTTTGTATTTGTACTGTTAATCGGAGGTCGAGTCGGTATAGAAGGCAACGTAAACGTTGATGTTGTGTTCATTATCGTGCCATTGGGGAATGTTATCACCATCTTTGGAGGAGGTATAAAACCAGATGGGGTTAGCACGCCCGCTGGTGGAGTTATAGGGAGTTGCATGATCATGGATGGAAGACGGAAGAGCTCACTCATTGGAGGTTGTGGGAAATACACTTTTTTGAGCCCATTTATCATTATACCGTTCAGCTGCACGCTATCATTCCCAGTGTTCTTTACGGTTACACTAAGATTGGTATAGTTACCGTCGATGGATATTGACGCAGAAGTAACATTTATGGTAGGCGTTACATTGTTGAACAATTTACCTAAGCTTACATTGGAAGAAAAGTTCACCTTAGAACCTACTGGAGGAAGAGACTGTATTATTCCATGCTGCACACTAGAGGATCTGCTTAAAAATATGTTTGGTGGAGTTATGACAGCTCTCACATTAGCAGTCAAAACGTACACAGTCTTATCTACCGTTTCTATGGCTGTGACTGAAGGAATTAAGTCGACAAGCGCGTTTTTCTGCCCAGATATTGAATTGTTGGACGTTACATTTATCGTCAGTGTCCTTTCGCCTATCACGACAGTATAGTTTTCGCCGCCTATCGTTATAATAGCATTGGATATATTAATTTTTATCTGCGTGACTTTAGAACCATTAAGAACGTTTGTTGATGCTAACACTATCGATGAATTTTGCAGGCTTAGCACGTTTACGGTACCACTTCCTGGAAGTGTCTGCGTGCTTACGCCGCCACTATGCGAAATCTGGAGTTGCAGAGCAGAATATGTCACGAACAGCGCCGTGGTCCCTTGTGGCACTGTTGCAGGATCAGTAAGACTAAGGAAGAAATTTTTCTGTAAAGGAACTGAACTGGTCGTTGGGAACAAATTGTTAAAGATCATATACCCTGCGACAATAGCTATTACCGCCACAACGGTGACCATCATTAAGTAGGTTTTCGCACCCATAATGTTATTGTAACAATGCACTAATTTAAATACCTATCTGCAATAAACTCATGTTTACTGCACGATTCTTCAAGAACCGTTCAAGACGCTTATTCCTGGCTGTAGAATGCCCACTGTTCATCTTTGCTTCCATTTTTTATTGATTATCCGTACTAAATGTAATTCAGTAAGATGAGAAGGATATCTTTATCTTCTCCATTTTCCTGTAGAAATCCCCCTCTTCAACCTCCTCTTTCGGCTTGTATATAAGGTGTTCAAAGCCGGTCCAGATACTGAACCAGCTTGCCGGCGTTAGGACTATGCCTATGACGTCTGTCAGCAGAGAACCGATATCAAAAGTAGTAGGTGCTGACAGGGCGATGGCTTCTACAAGACCAATGGCTATTCCTATAATTATGAGCAGTATCGCTTGATTTTTGTATGCTATCAGGGCGTCACGCACGTTTATATAGTGCTTTCTGAAATGTCTTCTGAGCCTGTTCTTTATCACAGTTTCCTGAGCAATATTCCTTGTGTCCTTAGGGATCAGGAAACGAAGCTCAAGGTTCTCATCTTTGTCTCGCGCAGCGCGTTTCGCTTCCGCTAAGAAATCTTCTGAAAGGGCACGTTCGTTATATGGTCTCGGATCAAAGTCTGAGAATATGTCATCATAGGTGTCTAGGATAATACTTATCTCAGTCTCATTTATAATACCCTTAATGGCTTCCTGTATCTCTTCTACCATACTATTAGTATCAATGGGTAATTTAAACCGTTAATATTGATATTCCTGTCTTAAAATTTCTTTTTAGTTATACCGGTTTATTATTTTATCTATAGCCTTATCAAAGTCTTTGGTAGTGTACGTGCGTTTGCCAGTTGATGACAATAACTTTTTGATTTTGTCATTGTCGTAATTATATCTGCAGATCCGCTCCTAATGCACTTCAGAATAGTCATTAGATAATTGTTTCTCAAGTTCCTGCTCCAACTCCTCACTTAAATTGTTATGATGCGGATACCCGGACAGTTTGTGCGTTAGTTCATGAAGACATTTTTATCCACTTCTAAAAGAGTCCTGTTCAAAAGCTCTGTATCAACACATTCATCGAATTTTTCTCTCGCGTTGATTCTTCTGCCGCTCTCAACGAATCTGAGCAGTTCTACGCTTTCATCCCATGATTTAAACCGTGGGTTTTCCCGCTCACACTTTATAAATACTTTGTCAGCAGACCACGCTGATTGCAATAAGTTCTGCTAACTCAAACAGTAGTCATCGTCTTTTTAATCTGGTTCCGTTTCTCACATAGAAAAACAGGATCAGGTATAGGATTATGGACAAAACAAGGTCCACCATCAGTTCTACGTAGAAAGTGGTGGCGCTGAAACCAGACTCAAAAAAATTAACGCTGTCTATAGTTGCTCCGATTATCATCATAAGCGACAGTCCCGAGAATGTAATGTTCCATAACCCCCTGCGTACAGATACCGCAAAAATGGCAGCCGCTACTGCTATAATAGCCAATCCAAGAACTATGTGGGCTTGTTCAAGCGGGGAATTATCCAGGAATATCGCAGTTACAACTCCTATTGAGAATATCCTTGTGGGAGATACGGATGGTAAACCCGTGATAAATTTCATGACGAGGTTAAGCGCGATCTGCGACGCAGAGGCTGCTATAGCTGCGGCTATCATGACACTGTATATGGTATCTCTCTTATAGGACTTCCTTACGTTTTTCTTAGCCATTGACTAACTCTGTGACATACTCCCACAACGAATTCGATGGGCTTCTTTTCGCACGACCGCCTCTGAAGAGACCTTTCAGCCTGCCGTAAATCGGCGATAGATCAAATCGCGAGAACTGCCTTTAAATGCACTCTCTACCAAAGAGTTTCCCGTCAAAGTTTTTGCTCTTTCCACACTTATATATCTTTATTTTTGCTTTCATCTCAAGATTAAAATCGTTGACTTTCGCGCGCACATCCTAAAGAAATTGTAATATCTAACCACTCGCAATCTATTCTTCAGTCTCTAAACGCAGTTTTGAAATCTGACACTGCTTTTGAATCGGAGGCTTTCCAATCCATAAATCTCCTGCACTCCACATCTGGTGCAGTCTTGTACTTTGAGAAGTCCCTCTTTTGATTCAAACCTATCTCAGTTCCGTAATACACTATCGAATTGCTTGTCCTGGAAATAGAAGTCACGGCTTTTCCAGCTCTCTCACGGTCGCCCCCTGTTATCCAGCTTATCCTCTGCATATCATGGTTGTCTGCGAAAATGAAATCCTTTTCGAAAGTAGGTTTATACACTTCTCCTGAACGGGCAGCCTTTCTCAGGTAGAAATTCTCCACGAAATTTATAGAAGTGCTGAACATGTTCTTCATCGCAGAAAGCGCAAGTTTTTCCCCCTCAGGTTCACTTATCTGATCCCATTGTTTGTCCCTGTTCTTCTCCAAGACAGGTCGCAGCATGTCTAGGGTCTTATCATCAAGGGCCCAAAGGGTGTTCATGTACTGAGGAGCTATGCCTGCGGTCCATAGCTCGGGCAGCAGCAGGAAATCTTCCCTCGCACTGCGGCACTCTTTTGTGAACTGATTCCAGAAGGTCATTGATGGCCCTATCGCGTGGTCAAGACGGTAACCGTCTATGTCAAAGTTCTTTATCCAGTAAAGTGCGGCTTCTATAAGATAATTTATAACGTCTTGGTTCATAGTGTTTAGCTTTACCAAGTTTCTCATCCCAAGAAAATGCATGTAGTCCTTGGTTTTTTCATCAAAGAAGAACCAGTCTTTGTACCTGCTCCTTGGATTTTTTCTTGCGGATGTGAAGAACCTGTGCCTGCTCGATACGTGATTTGGCACGAAATCAAGTATGACCTTGATTCCTAAAGAATGCGCTTTTTTAACAAGTGAGTATAAAATCTTATCTGAACCGAAATGCCTGTCTATACTGTGGAGATTAAGAAGAGAGTATCCATGATAGCTGTCAGAAACGAAGATAGGAGTGAGCCAGATCGCATCGAAACCAAGGTCTTTTACATAATCAAGTTTCTTTATCACTCCATTTAGATTCCCCCCTATTCGAGCATTGGAGGTCTTTAATCTAAGCGCCGCGTCTTTCGCACTGCTGCCGGTTGAGAATCTGTCGACAAGGATTTCGTAAACTCTCATGCAATAATTATACGCTGTACCTAAATAAAGATAAATATGCTGAAAGCATAGAGAATAAATGGTCAAGGTTCTACTAAGGAACATCTACAAATCATTCAAACACAAGAAAAAGGTCGTTGACGTTCTCAGTGGAGTCGACTTGAAGATTCCTGACGGGAAATTTACAGTGATTCTCGCCCCTTCTGGGGAAGGGAAAAGTACTCTCTTAAGGATAATAGCCGGTCTTGAAGTGCAGGATAAGGGTGATGTCTTAATAGACGGAAGAAACGTCAACGATTTTCCGCCTAAGGACAGAGATCTTGCCATGGTTTTCCAGAATTACGCGGTGTATCCATTTCTGAGCGTCTACGACAACATAGCTTTTCCCCTAAAAATAATGCACCTGCCGAAAGAGCAGATAAACAAAAAGGTAAGGGACATAGCAAAGATGCTGAGGATAGATCCTCTGCTCGACAGAAAACCTATGCAGCTGTCTGGTGGACAGAGACAAAGAGTGGCTATAGCTAGGTCGCTTGTAAAAGGCACAAAACTCCTTCTTATGGATGAACCTTTATCCAATCTTGACGCGCAGCTAAGGACTCTTGCAAGGGCAGAGCTGAAGCAGCTCCAGAAGAGACTCGGTATAACTATAGTTTACGTTACGCACGATCAGAGCGAAGCTATGGTTCTTGCGGATTACGTTGCGATACTTCACGCTGGTAAGATAGAGGATATAGACAATCCTCTGACCATCTATAAAAGACCAGTTGACACATGGGTGGCTGGTTTTATAGGGAATCCTCCAATGAACCTTATAGAGGGGAAACTGGAAAAAAAGCACTCTTTCGTTTTTGAGAAGCACAAGGTGATGATTCCCCCATCAGTCGCAAAAAGGCTAAAATCAAAAGGGAGCAGAGTTATATTTGGTATAAGACCTGAAGACGTAAAGCTAGGCTCCGGAAGCATAAAAGGGAGAGTGACACTTGTCGAGCCGTTAGGTTCGCAGACGCTCCTTCACGTAGCCGTTGGAGACGTAAAGATACAGATAATAGCGTTCCACACTCGCTTAATAGAATTAAACAAAGAGGTAAATATAGATCTCTCCAGCGAAAACGCTGTATTTTTCAATGATAAAACCGGTAGAACACTGATGGAAAAATAGGGGGATCCTTAAACCGACATCCAAAGGCACAGTATTCTAATCTATTTATAACTCATAGAAGCAACACGTACATTGCGGCAGACTAATGCAATTGCAAGATAGTCTCCAATTCTGTCATAGTAATAAGCCATGAATAGCACGTTATAACTTATGGTGGCGTCTGTCCTTTGGAATCTTGAGGTAGTGATTATAAGCTGTCATGGCAGAAAAAGTCCCAGCTGCGTACATTATTAAAGATAAAATGGCGTTGTTAGTAGCTACATAATACGCACCCAAACCATATTCTGCGATAGAAAGGGCAAATTGAGTATATGAATCTCTCAAATGATCATCATGTTTGTACAAGTCGCCAACTGCCCCTTTTGAGAAATTTTTGTGCGGGTTATGTCTTCCTCTACTGATTTGCAGCCGATGATATAACTTTCTGAACCTTTTGTACTATCTCCCGGCAATCTTCCCAATAAGTTTTCCAATAATTTCATAAATTTACCTCCCTTAACTACCTTATAACTGCCATTAAACTTCACCGTTACAAACTGCTTAAATTATTACTACTGTATGAGTAGTAATAATATATAAAGCTTTACAATGCTCATGCGGTTGCATAACTCATTAGTAGGATGGAGGTTTTTATAATGGTAGCTTCTAATTATTTTATACCGCTTACAGAGTACATCTGTGTGAGGTATTTCTGGAAGACTATATAGAGCACGATTATCGGCAGACCCATAAGGATGGAGAATGCTGCAAATATGTTAAGGTTTACCGCGAATGTTTGGCTTCCCGAAGCCGTTGCGGAAACGTGGTAAAGACCTAGCATGAGAGTGTATAAGGACCCGTGTGTGACCAGGACGTTTATTACCGCGTAGTCGGTGTACGCTCCTATGAAGGCTATTAGGGCGAGGAAAACAACAACAGGTCTAGCTATTCTGAATAGGATTGTGAAGAGTGCCCTAAATCTGCTCTCACCATCAACCATAGCCGCTTCTTCGTAGTCCTTCGGTACGCTGTCTATAAATATCTTGGCCATATAAGCTCCGAAGATAGCAGTACCACTAGAGTATATCAGTATAAGCCCTAGGAAGTTGTTTAGGAGCCTGAGATGTGCAAAGCCAAGGTAGACTGGAATTACTATAGAGGTAAACGGGAAGAAAGTCAATATATAAAGAGATATTATCAGTGCCTTTTTACCAGGTACATGAAGCCTGGCGAGGGCCACGCCTGCTATAAAGGCCACTAATACAGCCACGATGACTGTACCGAAGGCAAGTATAAGACTGTTAGCCAGCCACATGAAAAAAGGACTTGCAGCAACTGCCTGATACGCAGAGAGGGTGAAGGTAGAGAAATTTGGTATCATCGAACTAATGGTTATATTAGATATGGAAGGTATCTTGCTGAATGATAGCAGTACGACGTAATAGAGAGGAAATATAGCAAACAGCACCACTACAGCTATTATAGAGTATGACGCCACCCATTTCGCCGCATCCAATGCTCTGTATTTGCTTATCTTCATAGTCCCTCAGCTTATCATATCCAGCACTTTCGTGTACTTCAGCATAAATACAGCCATTATCGCGAGTATTATCACGGATACCACTGAAAGAGCTGCACCAAGCGAATAATTGTAGAAAGAGAACGCCTGCGAGTATGAGTAAACGGTAAGGGAATATGTGCTTGTTCCGGGCCCCCCTCCCGTCAGCAAGTATATCGGGTAGAAGTTGTTCCATGTGTATATAAAACCGCTTATCGAAGCGAAAGCTACGGCGCCTTTTATTGATGGCCACGTGATTTTAGAAAATCTCTGAAACATGTTCGCACCGTCCACTTTGGCAGACTCATGAAACTCGTCCGGTACACTCTGCATTGAAGATAGGAAAAACGTCGTGTAATAAGAGAATGACAGCCACAAGTTCGTTATTATAAGGGCGCCCCACGCAGGTACGGTTTTGAACAGCCAGTTGACTTTTGCTATACCGAGAAGAGCTAGGAACTGATTGATTATACCAAAATTAGTGTTCCACATGCCGACCCATATGAGCAAGGATATGAACGCTGGGAATGCCCATGGGAGCAGGATCACGGTGAATATTGGCACTTTCAGCTTGAATCCTTTCTGGTTGAGTATAGTTGCAACAAGCATCCCGAGCAATACCATGGGGATTATACTACCAACAGTCCATATCAGTGTCTGTAAGATTATAGGGTAGATCACACCAGTTCTGAACAGAGTTTCATAGTTCTGGAATCCTATTAGTGTTGCGTTAAAAAAATGCTGAAGACTAAAGTTCGTGAAGGATATGTAGACTCCATACGCGATAGGGTATAAGAAAATAAAAAGGACGAGACCGATTATTGGCAGTAAGTAAAGATAGTTTGTAAGGAATCTCTTGAGGTTATCGTCGGATATCTCATTAGAGAAAGCCCGTTTCATTGGATTCTAACAATCTCATTGGATATAAAACTAATATTTTAACAAGCTACAGTCTATTACGGCACAGGTCAAAACTTAACTGCAGCTTGGAAGGACCGTTGTTCCATTGCTGGCAATGAAAGCCTGCACACAGCTTGCTACAGCTTGCGCAGTTATGGTCTTGTTAGTGTAGTAAAGGCCGAGCTCTGTATGCATATCTGCTAGGCCGCTGTAGTAATAATTCATCTGAGGCGTACTAGGTGTAGGTGATGTATAACCTGACATCTGCTGTAATATCCCTTTTTCTACTGTACTGAACTCAGAAGCAGTAAGGTTCTGCGATTGCGCAAAAGATGGAAGAAGTGTACCTGCGTTTGCTGAAGTTATAAGTGATGATAAAGCAGCTGCGTTTGAAGGCAGGTCCCCAGTTCCATTGTACATCCACAGTTCAGCCTGTGGCGATGCAAGAAACTGTGCAAATAATATGGAAGCGTTTATCTGCGCTGCAGTCGCCCCACTTGCTTGTGAACTAGATACTGCTATGGCAGTTGCTCCCAGTAGAGGTGCGAAGTGTTGACCAGTTGATGATACCATAGGCTCTGGGGCAGTACCAAGGTTTGTACCTAATGCCTGAATCAAAGGAACAAGATCCCAAGGTCCATCAAACATCACGGCAGCCTTGCTCGTTTCAAAGAGCTGACCCTCTAATCCCGTAGCAAAACTGACGCCGGCACCAGAACCAAGAGGAGCGTTTATATGATCTTTATAAGTGACATTATACCAAAACTCCAAAGCATTAATCATGGCTGAGGTGTTGAGAGTTGGAGCGCCATAAGTCTTGTATTGGAACAGCTGACCGCCAAAGCCAGGAAGCCATCCTGCGAATCTGTAACCATATGTGGAGCCTACACCATAAGCGAATCCCCATACATGCTGCGTCTGATTAAGAGTAGTCAAATCGGCGAGGAGTGCACTTGTGTTTCCGGGTATTCCATTAGGGAAGAAATGTTTGTTGTAATACATTAAGACCCCATTCTCATTCACAGGCAGACCAAAAACGACCGTATTATTGGCCTGTGAAACAGAGCTTAAAGGACCGGGTGCAAAGCTGTTAAAGTAAGTCGAATTAATGTGATTCTTTAAATTGACAAGTAAACCGCCTGAGTAAAGATTGCCTTCATCGTTGCTTGAGTCATAATATACATTAGGAGCATTACCAGCCGCTGCTGCAGTGGCGTAGTTGGTGGTGGATAGGGTGACGTTTGTTATATCAACATGTATATTAGGATACTGTGCCTCGAAAGCAGGCAGTATCTTTGTAATGAAAGCGCTATATTCTTGAGGTGAATATGCCTGCCAGTAGGTTATTGTAACCCCGGAAGTAGTTACTGGTTTGTAAATTGAATAAAAGTAATAAACTCCTACAGCAACTACAACGATAATCGCAACAACCGCAACAATCGCCCACGTCGCAGAGCTTCTCATAATTGGTTTAAGCATCTCAGTCTTTATAAATGTATTATAACAGCATTAATCTTTTTTTAGCTACTGCAACTTAGTAATACTTTAAGATATATTTTCTGTAATCCACTTTGTGAAAGAAAAAACCAACTATAGAAAGGACAACTGCTACTATCAATTTTACGCATCAAATGCCTTTAGTAAGAGATTTAACTTATAATGTCATATTCACTATATGGATAACGTCGTAGTTATAGCCGGAACAGCATCCAATGGCATAGCGAAGAATGTGGCCAGACTGATAAAATCAGAGCTCATACACATCCAATCCAAGATACTGCCTGATGGAGAATCTTATGTAAGGATACCTGAAGAAGTGGCTAACAAGATCGTTGTTATAGTACAGTCACTATATCCTCCACAGGACAAGCACATAATGGAGCTTCTTCTTATGATGGATGCGGCGAAAGGTTACGGCGCGTACAAGATAGTCCTGGTCGTACCTTATCTCGCTTATGCTAGGCAGGATATGAGGTTCCTGCCGGGCGAACCGGTCAGTATAGAATTACTTTTAAGAGTATTACATAGAGAAGGCGCAGAAATGATAATAACTGTTGATCCGCATAAGCCGGATTCTCTAGTCGCTTTTGCAGGAAAGTATGTTATAATAAAGCCAACGAAACTTTTTGCAGATGCGATAAAGGAAAATCCTAATGATATTGTGGTTCTCGCACCAGACGGTAAGGCAATAGCAGCTGCGCAGGAGCTATCCTCTATATTGAAGACACAGTACACGTTCGTGGAGAAGGAAAGGGATAGGGCGACAGGTGAGATAATGCTAAAAAGCGTCAGGCCATTCGATTTCAAGAACAAGAAAGTGATCATTATAGACGATATAATAAGCACTGGCAAGACTATGGCACAGGCAGCGAAGTTCGCAAAAGAGAACGGCGCTGGAGACGTGATCGCTGCAGCCACCCACCTAATAACTTCCGGGGAATGCTGTGAACTGATGAAAGCCAGTGGGATCTCCAGGATAATAGGCACAAACACTATCCCGAATGATAAGGCGGAGCTGATAGATATCTCGGGGATGATAGCAGAAAGCATCCTCAAAGGATTGTGACACCATCTTTCTGTTTATATCAAAATTAGTTCCCTTTTATTTAAAAGCTTTTAAATCTGCGGACATCTCGCCCATAGTTGGCAATCGTACAAAAGTTCTTGAATGACTTTATCTGTTTCTTCTGTTCTTCCCCTTCTTATACTCTGGTATAGTAAACCTGTTCCAGAAGAGCTTGTGCAGCCGGAGCTTATCTGGTATCTTATTCAGGTATGGTATAAACGGAAATAGTATCAGCAGCACAAAGAAACCCAACGCTATCATGCCTCCATCGAAATCTGCGTTTGGATCATTACTGAGTATCGTTATATCTAGCAGATTGTATGGGGCGACCCACCAGCTGCCGGGCGGCCACAGTCCCGGGTTGTTTTTTATCATACCGAATTGCTGAAGCTGCAGTCCATCCTTAGTCGCAATTGTATTCATTGTCCCAGTGTCTGAAAGGAATCTTAGGATGTATGTCTGGTCAAAACCGCTTGTTTCCTGGTAGCTTAGACTGCTCTGGTACAGACCGCTCTTAGCCATCAGGACCAGAGAGCTTATCACAGCTATCAGAGGATTGCTTGGATTGACAGAGGCATTTATTGTACCATTATCTCTAAAATAGGCATAAGCGCTGTTTATGTTTGTAGACTGCTCTGATATATTCTCGGAGTTGAAGAGGGCTTCCGCGTCCGTGCTGCCCGAAATGTTGATGTACTGATTATAAGGTATGGTCACATAAACGGTGCGTGTGTTAAAGGTGTAGGGATCTATAGTGTCTAGATACGTGGCTGTGCCGGATGTGTGGTTGAATTCCTGCAAGAGAGTCATAGCTACTATGTTTGGAGAAGATTGTGCGACACTCTGTATTGTGACAGGTGCCACATAAGGTGCCCTGAAGAAAAGCGCGAAAAGAATTATTATGGCAGTCAGAACGAGCGCCCTTTGATATAACTTCTTGTGGCTTGCTTCTACCATAGAGTAAGGGATATCGTTTCGATAAGGAGTAGATATTCCTCTCCTCTTGACTAGCGAGAAGTGCACAGCTATAAGTATCATAAGTATAAGCGGTATTATAGCTATATGCCACCCATATAACGCCCCCCAATTCAGAGGGTTTACCCAATAGCCGAGTCCGATGCCGTTCCAGAGATCAGCCGCCGATAAATCGTTCCATTGAGATACAAAATCACCTCTTATACCCAGGCCGAAAGCTTCCTCCAAAAGCACCAAAAATAGGAGGATAGAGCCTACCATCCAGACTAGCTTTCTCTTTAAGAAAGCTGACGTGGAAAACGTGACGAAGACATGCAAAATGAGAATGGTTCCAAACGCAAACGCCGCCCACATGTGTATGCTCCTTACAAAAGTCCCCCATGTTGTCGTGTTCCACCAGAACGGACCAAAAATAACCATTATTATCCCAGATAGGGCGAGTATTACAAAAGTTACAAGAAGAAGAAATCCAAGAGAATAGAACACGCTGTTCCCATATGATGGTACTTTCCTTATGTAAACGGATTGCACGAGTCCTTTTATCTCACCGAGCAACGACGGGTCCTCTTCTTTTCTTTTTCTTGCGCGACTTGGCATATAGCTATCTAATAAAGGATTATCTAAGAATTTAAGGGTTTTAGCCGCCGTTTTCATTATGGGATGAATAGTAACTCTTGTGACATCCTCCTACCTCTAAAGAGATGGGTTTTCCCTGATTAGGTCGATAAAATTTGTAAACCAGTCCAATACCGACGATTTGGTCATGCTTCGGGAAATAGCACGTCGATGACATCTTATTTTTTAGTAGTGCCCGGCGGAAAAAGCTGGTAAGCGGTGTAGGAAGTGGGAAATTTAAAAAGAATAAAAAAGACGGCTGTTTCAGATTGATATGCCAGAAATAAGTATAATATCAAAGAGAAACTATTCGAAACTGAAAAAACTGTACAAATCTTTTAGTGTTTCCAAGAGTGGAAGCATCTGCCTTGCGATAGGGGGCGACGGAACCTTCATCAAAGCCGCTAGCGAATTTGAAGGACCTATACTTCCTATAAGGAGTAATGAGAAAAACAGCACTGGATATTATGCTGATGTAAGTCTTGACGATATGGACAGGGTTATAGACTGTCTCAAGAAGAAAAGATATAATATAGAGGAACTCAGCAGAAAGATAGAGCTGACCTACGACGGGAAAAGATATTATGGGGTGAACGAGATTCTGTTGAGGAACGTGCGCGAGGAGATATATTTCAGGCTTAATTATAGAGAGCATGGCGAACTCAAGAGTCTCTATCCTTACATAATCAGCGGGGATGGTTTTCTGGTCACCACAAACGTGGGTTCTACTGCTTATAACAGGACCTCCAATGGGCCTATAATATTGGATAATAGGGTGTTATGCCTTACTCCTCTATCAATAGAGAATCCTCTCAGGAACCCTATAATCTTGAGAAACGATGAAATAATAGAGGCAACGGTAGAGAAGGGAAGAGGAGAACTCAGCTTTGACGGTATAGGCGTGGCCAGTGTGGGAATGGGTAGCAAATTCTCGATAAGACTTTCAAACAAGAGGGTAAACATAGTGAAACTTGACGGAATGAAGGAAGACTTCTCCGAGAAGCTCCTGAGGATAATAAAGAGCAAGATGAACGAGAACCATGTCGCGTAAAATCTGCAAAGCTTATAAATTCTGCCAGTCTTATAATAGCATGGAGTCGGGCGAAACGTATAGATTTTCTGTAAATAGGCCTATTCATAAGAATAATAATAACTGGTAATAATCACCAGTTGAGTGTTCGCAAATAGTTTTAGTCGTACGCTTATTTTGGATTTTTGGTATTTTTTCCGCCGCAAGAAAACAAAAGGAGGTCTAAAATGGAAGGAGATGTTGGGAGAGGAATGAGTGGATCGTCGGTGCTTATTGCACAAGGTCTCGCAGTAGAATACAGAAGGCCATACAACCACAGGTACAACAGCTCATGGCCTATTAAGACTCTCCTTGGGTCTCCTAGAGATTCTATCTAGTGCGCAGGAAAGCCAGGTTTTTGGTGGCATGGCGTTTATTTTCCGGGAAATCGCTGTGTCTCCAGCACTGGCGATAGCTTCGCTGGTGATAAGTTTGGCCATGTTTCTGGTGCTGGAAAAAACTGAAGGAGGTGGGGAGTATATCTGCACGCTATTTGTGTTTTTGTTATTTATACAGGTATCTGTGCTAGGTTAGGCAGTAGACCCGATGATTCTTTTGATGAGGGTCTGTGCGCTTCTTCCAGAAGGAGATAAAGAGTACAATTTGGACTGTGTGCATGGAAAAGAAAATAGTATAATAACTTTAGCGGCTTCTAGGATGGGTAATCGCAATGTACGTGTTCAAGCAGAAACGATTACGATAATCTCAACTTGATACTGAGCCTTTTGGATAGTATCCCTTTCTAATTGGAAAAGGCTTAAATATTTCCGTGTAGTATCCTAGGTATGGTTAGTAGCAGCGCTAAGCGACCTCATAAGAAACATCCGTCGTCTAAAAAATCAGCTGCAGTCAGACATGCTGCATCTTTGAGAAAAATATCTGAGGAGAGGGATCTCCATAATATGATAAGACTCATAGGCGCGCTGTTCCCGGAGAGACGAGATAAGGACACTAAAAAAGCCCTAATGGCACTTTCAGACCTGTCAAAAAAGAGAGGGTTCAAAAGCCTTTACGGCGTTGTACAGGGATTGCTCGCAGAAAATCTGAGTTCCAGAAACTTGGAGAAAGCATCCGACATCGTTACTAATCTGTTCAAGAAGGAATCTGGCATTGACCTTGCTGAAAAACAACATCCAAAACACCAAAAGAAAGTTATATCTGCTAGGGACCTATTGAAAGGACTCTAAATATAGCAAACAGTCGCAGGGTATCACAATAAGCTCTTTTGTTAATCTCAGGCTTATCTTAAGGATATCAGATTTAAACTCTCTTTTGGATAGCTTACGCATATCTTATGAGAGCATCTTTATTCTAATACAGCGTGAAATCATTGCCTGATACTAATATCTTAATTTGTGTGTAGATATTTATTATCCTATCTTATACAGTATCTATGGTCGATTACGATTTCAAGAAAATAGAAGAAAAATGGCAGGAAGAATGGCGCAAAGAGAGGCTCTTTGAACCTGAGGTAGACACAGCACAGAAAAAGATATTCATCTCTGTCCCGATACCTTATCCCAGCGGCCAGCTTCATCTGGGGCATATGTACACATGGGGAAGAGCGGACGTTTACGCCAGGTTTATGAGGATGAGGGGCTACAATGTGCTGTTTCCACAGGCTTTCCACTTCACGGGTGGGCCTATAATGGGGCTGCGTGACCTAGTAAAAAGAGGGGACCAGAAGACGTTGGACAGACTCAGAGCCCAAGGGGTCTCGGAAGAGGATATAAAGAAGTTCGGGGAGGATGCGAAGTACATATGTCAATATTTCTCAAAAAAGGCCATGGACGATCTTACTTCGGCAGGCATGTCGATAGACTGGAGAAGAAGGTTCTTTACTACACAGCTTAATCCTTATTACTCAAAATTCATAGAATGGCAGTTCAGAAAACTGAAAGATTTGGGTGTAGTGTACAAAGGAACCCATCCTGTAGTATGGTGCCCCAACGAGAAAACGCCCATAGGGGACCATGATAGATCTGAAGGTGAGGGAGAATCTCCTGTAAGGTACACAATAATAAAGTTCACAATCGGAAACGTGATTCTTCCTGCTGCCACTCTTAGACCAGAAACGGTTTACGGCGCCACAAACCTATGGATAAACCTAAAAGGAGAGTACCTAAAACTCGATGTAAACGGAGAAGAATGGATAGTCGTAAAATCGGCAAAAGAAAAGCTAGAGAGCCAGCTAAAGAACGTGAAAGACCTCGGTTACTTCGACGTAAGCGAGATACTCAACAAAACAGTTAGAAATCCCGTAACAAACGAGGAGATTCCTGTGTTTTCTGCTGATTTCGTTGACATGAAGATGGGAACAGGGGTAGTTATGAGCGTACCAATGCATGCACCGTTTGATCTCGATGCGCTTGACAGATTGGTGCAGGAAAATCTTTCGTCAATAAAGCCTATACGAGTTGTGAACGTAGCTGGCGAGGACAACTTGGTCGAAGCATCAATAAAGAAATTTGGAAAAACGAAAGAGGGGCTGGAGAAAGCCACAAGATTCGTCTATAAAGAGGAGTTAAACAAGGGCGTGATGGCCGAAAACTGCGGAGATATAAGCGGTCTGCGGGTCGCTGAAGGCAGGGAAAAAATAGAGGGCGTCCTAAAAGAAATCAACGCCAACGACAGCATATACGAGATAACCGGCAGGGTAGTTTGCAGGTGCGGTTATGAGGGGATAGTGAAGGTGGTGGAGAATCAGTGGTTCCTAAAATATTCTGATCTCTCTTGGAAGGAACTCGGGCGAAAGATGATAGAACGAATGAACATTTACCCTGAGGAACTCAAGACACAGTTCCTAGCCGTTATAGACTGGCTGGATGACAAGGCTGCGACAAGGAATGGGGGGCTTGGCACTCCACTGCCGTGGGATGAAAGTCAGGTGGTAGAGCCCCTTAGCGACTCCACTATATATATGGCATATTACACCATAGCTCACCTGATAGAGAATATCCCTATAAAGGATATAAATGACCAGCTGTTTGAACACGTTTTCTTCGGCAAGGAGACAAATGACAGGAAACACGAGAAGATTATAAAGAGGATGAGAAATGAATTCGAGTACTGGTATCCTCTTGATATGAGAATAACAGCAAAGGAGCACATAACGAACCACCTACCTTTCTTTATAATGAACCACGCAATTCTATTCCCCGAGAGCAAGTGGCCAAGAGCCATAGCGGTTAACGGCTGGCTCACGATAAACATGGAAAAACTATCTAAATCTAAGCATGCCGCCCTCACGATAGAGAAGCACGTCAGGGAATATGGGGCTGATAGGTTGAGACTTGTAGTCGGAGCGGGAGAAAAGATAGACGATGCGAACTGGAGCACAGACAATATAAATGGACTGGATCAGAGAATAGGATTCCTCATGCAGACTGCTGAGATGTTAGGCACGTTCGGCGACGAGATAAAGATGATTGATGAATACCTAAAATCGGCTCTGAACAATATAATTCAAAAGACTACGGAGAACTATGAGTCTCTCAATCTTAGGACTGGACTATTCTACGCCCTGTACGAATCTATAACATCTATAAAATTATATCTGGATCTTGGAGGTAGGAATAAGGAAAATGTCCGCTGGGCCATTGAAACCGTAACTAAGCTAATTCATCCTGCCTTTCCGTACATTACTGAGGAGATATACAGCAGACTCGGCCACAAGGGTCTGATAGAAAAAGAGGACTGGCCCGCTGTTGATAAAGAGGCTGTGAGTGAAGCCGTCGAATCCGAGATAGCCATCTTAGAAAAAACAACAGGAGACATTAGAAAGATAATAGCAATGCTAAGAAAGAAAGGAAACAAGCCAAAAGAGATAATACTCACGATTGCTGATAAGAACGCTTTTGAAGTATACAACAAGATAGCGGACATAGCTGCTGAAATAAAAGATCCTAATAAGATAAGAGAAAGACTTGGCATAAAAGGGGCGCTAGTCGAAAGCCTTACAAGCAAAGTGAACAGGTTACCTAACAGAACCCTTTATGCAGAAGAAGAATACAGAGTATTTTCAGAATCCAAAGAATGGTTGGAAAAAACGTTCGGATGTAAGGTCGAGATAAAGAAAGGAGGAGACGATAAAGCCACACCCGGAAAACCCGCGATAAAGATAATCTAAAAGGAACAACGAAAATCTTTGCGGCAAATCACTTGCTATTGTGTTTTTGATGGCGAATTAATGTCAATGGCGTTCGCTTTCAAGTTATGCCATTCCTTGGATACATCAATTGAACTCCTTATGTTCGAACAGTATCAGGCCGGTGACAAGCGACACTATAAAATACCCTATCATTATTATCAGCCCTTCCGGTACGGTAGCGTTATATGAGGTTACAGTTATACTCTGACCATGTGGCAGAGGAGCCGCTGTCGTCTGAGTTGATGGAGGATATGGGTTCATAAGAACATTGTTTATTATCTGCGCACCATAAGTGACGATAAACCACGGCTCGTAGTGTGCCAGATTCGCCACAAGGCTCTGCATAAGCGAAAAAACAAACAGCATCAGTATTATCGTAACTACTATAGCGGTTGAGTTTGTCTTGAATATAGAGCTGAAAAAGAATGTCATGCCAATTGCAGTGGCGAGGTAAAGAACTGAGAAGCTAAGAGACTCCCAGAAAAGGTTGGTGACACCACCAAAATAGTATAAGCCGTTGCCTATAGTCATTGCCGTGAATACTAGAAGCATTATCAGAGCCCCACAGAAAGCTGCCAGAAATTTTCCAAGATATATGCTAGAGCGTCTTATAGGATTTCCTACTAAAAAATATCCTGTTTTGTTTTGAAATTCGCCAGATATTGCGTCACCGCCGAAAAAAACTGCGGAAAGTATTATTATGAACGTCACCGTCTCTCCCCACCAGTTTGCATAGAATGACTGTTCGCTGACGAGGAAGCTTTGTGGCCGGTAGTACGCCACTACACCCGTCAGCAGCATGCCAATCGCTATTGTTATAAGGAGCAGTATGAAAAATCTTCTTGATCTGACGTATTCCAAGAAAGAATACAACATCATAATAGTTATATGATAAAAGCTATTTGGCACGATAGTTTTCTCCTCAAATTTCAATTTTTGTGCCATATTAAACTGTCTCCTTAAACATACTAAGATAAGTCTCCTCGAGAGCTGACGAGGACTGCTTGAACCCTACAATACCAAGCTTTATTCTCACAAGCCTAGACAGTACTTCTTCCTGGCCCTTCAAACCACCTATTACCTGTAATAGAACCGTCTTAGAATCAACCTTCTTCACGCTTCTCACGCCTTTTATATTACGCAGCCTGTCTATGGTATCTCCCGTTACAGGGCGGAACAGGTTTACTTCCACCTCGACTGCGCCGACTTTCGAGAATTTCTCAACTATCTTCTCTATAGGACCGTAAGCTAGCAACTTCCCATGGTTTATCATTGCGACATCATCGCATATTTCTGACACCTCACTCAAGAGGTGCGAACTCATGAATATCAGTCTGTTCTCCTTTTTTAGGTCTTTTATGATATCCCTGACCTCGCTCATGCCCCTTGGGTCCAAACCAGAGGTAGGCTCATCTAGGATAACTATTTCTGGGTTTCCGAGTATGGCCGCAGCTATGTTTATTCTCTGCTTCATACCTTTTGACATTTTCTTTATTTTCTGGTTAAGTAGCCCTTTCATTTTGACTAGCTCGCTGACATCTTCTACGCTCTTCCTGACCGAAGCTCTGGATATACCTTTTATTTCAGCTATCATAGACAGTGCCTCTCTTGCACTAAGCGAACCATATATTTCTGGAGTTTCTATGAGAACTCCAACCGATTTCAGCGCCTTCTTTTTTTCTTTATTAACGTCTATTCCGTTTATCAGCGCCATGCCTCCAGTCGGTCTGATCATGTCTGTGAATATTTTTAGGGTCGTCGTCTTACCGGCACCGTTAGGGCCTAGAAAACCAACACATTTTGAACCCTCTAATTTCAGATTCAGTTTTGACAATGCTGTGAACGAACCGTACTTTTTCGTCAAGTTTATAGCTTCAAGAGAAGGTAAGGTCATATTATGACTTGTCTCTCTTTGTATAAAAATGCCCTATCTGACTGCAGCGCGTCGCTTCTCTTTCCCTTTTAGGAAGGAAAACATCCCTGCCACGAATAGGACGAAAAGAGAGGCTAGAAGTGCAGCATGTAGGCCTACTACAAATTCACTCGATATATTTCCTATTACGTGTGATGTTCCGATGAAGATGCTGAATGCCACGCTCCTTGGTATTGCGAAAGCAGCTATTGAAATCGTCAGAACAAAACTCATGAGAGCACCTATGCTGCCCATCGTCCTCAAGAGCCCAGAAGTAGCACCATATGCCGTTTTCTCCGCGTTCGCCATGACCGCGCTGTTGTTAGCAGGATAGAACATCGCAGCGCCTATACCTGACATTATCGATGCGCCTATTATCAGGAACACATAGTCGGGAGTTAATGCGCTCAGTGACAGATAGACCATCACAGCAGCTACCATCAGCGCCACGCCTATAGTCGTAAGCGCCCTCGATCCAAATCTGTCTGAAAATTTTCCCATTATTGGCGCGAGAAAACTGCTGAGTATATAGCCAGGGATGAGTATTACTGACGCATAGAGAGGGGTCAACCCTCTGACGCCCTGCAGGTACATTATTATCATGAAAAGGACGGATAAGTAACCAAGACTCTGGAAGAAGGAGGCCGTTATCGAAAAGCGTAACACCCTATTCTTGAAAGCGTCAAAATCAAGCATAGGGGCGTCTGTGTGTTTTTCCCATGCTACAAAGAACGGGATTAGGATAAGACCTGCTGCTATCAGGCCGGCGTTAAAAAGAGTTAAAGATTCGGATACAAAATCTATCGCACCATACACCACAAACATCAGCAGGGTGGTAAGAAGTGCCATACCTGCATAATCTAGCCTTCTTTTCTGCCCGGCGTTGTTAGTTATATACTTAAGACCAAATGCAAACGCCACTATCCCTATAGGCACGTTTATGAAGAATATATACCTCCATCCGAGAAAGGTCGTTATCAGTCCGCCTAGTACTATCCCCAACGTAGCTCCCATATTCCAGCCAAGTGCAAGGAAACCATATGCCCTTCCTCTTTTGTTAGGTTCAAAAGTGTCCGCTATTATAGCCCCGCTGTTGGCCGTTATCATTGCGCCTCCCACGGCCTGAATGGCCCTGAAGGCGATGAGTGAGACGTCAGAAAAAGCGAAACCACACAGTGCGGATCCAATGGTGAACGTGAGGAAACCCAGATTGAATATTCTGCTCCTCCCATATATATCCCCTATTTTACCCAGCTGCGTCATAAAGACGGCGGTTATAAAAAGATATATCAGTATAACCCACAGGATGTTTACCAGGTTGGAGTGCAGACCTGATACTATGTCTGAAAAAGCAAGAAGTACTATGGTGCTGTCGACAGCGGCCATAAGAGTACCGACCATTAATATAGCGACTATAATATTCTGTTTATTCGCCATTTCTATTACCTAACCAAAGTTCTTATGTCTCTGAAGCATGCTACCCTTACAAGAATTTTTTCTTTAGAATCTCCATGGCCTCTTTCTCGTCCTTGGCTTCCCCTTTTCTTATCATTTCTAGTATTAAGTAGTTCACTTTTTTCTCAAAATCACCATGTCCTTCCGGCTTTCTTTCAACGCTTTTTATTTCAGAAAGAGGCATTTCTCTATGTTCTCCCTTGGTTGTGTCAAGGTATGCCCTACCTCCTTCCACTTTTTCAAGTTTTCCCGCAGTGCGTTTTTTCCCGTGAAGAAATAGAGTGATTTCAGAGCCGACATATGAAGACAAGATATCCTCAGAGACCATATAGTATAAGCGCCAGCGTGCTATTTAACCATTTTTCTTTACTTCATTATTGTTTGAATTTGTTTTGCGCACACTACTAGACACATTAAAACTTCCACTCGATATCCTCAGTATTGCTGCCATCAATCCGACGTGAGAAAGGCCCAGCGGATAGTTTCCTAGATACTTTTTTTCGTTCAGGCTGATCTCTTCTGGAAGAAGGTGAAGACCGTTGAAGAATGTTAACAGTTTGTTTAAGCCATCCTTTGCCTTTTTTATATCTCCCATAAGGAAAAGGTCCTCTATATACCAGAAGGAAACTAGAAGGAATCCATTGTCTGATAAGTCTAAACCCCTATCAGTCTCGTATCTCCTGAAAAGGAAATCAGTTACTAGAAGTCGCTCCTCTATTCTCTTTATAGTGTTCATAAAGATAGGGTCCTTAATATCACAGAATCCTATCATTGGGAGCCTGAGCAGCGCGGTGTCTACCCTGTCGCTTCCAAAATACTGTACATAGAATTTTCCAGTGCTGTCAACACCCCTCCGATTTATAGTTTCCTTTATCTTTCCAGCCGTCCGTATTATTTCCTCAAGTTCTTCCTTAGTAGATGCGTCAGCCAGAAGTACAGCCGCGTTGTTTAATGCTTCCCACGCTATCACCTTGGAGTAAACATAGTGCCTGTCTTCTTCTCTTATCTCCCATATGGATCTATCCGGCTCATCCCACTTCTCGATTAGTTTTTTCGCAGTTGTCTTTACAAGATCAAGTATCTCAGAGGTCAATACCGCTCCGTAATTGTGCGCAACACTCACAGCATTTATTAGAGAACCATACTGGTCCAGTTGGAACTGATCAGATGCGGCGTTTCCAAACCTAACCGGCTTTGACCCATTGTATCCGTTCAGATCAGTCTCTCTTTCGACTATAGCCTCTGGATTAGATATAGGGTATACGGATTTTATGTCGCCGTTATCCCTCTGTATCTGGCTTATCAGACTATAAAAGAACCTAAGCGCCTCATCGGTGTATCCAAAAGATGAAAGAATGTCTATGACGTAGGATGTGTCCCTAACCCACATAAACCTATAATCCCAGTTGCTTTCTCCACCCGTCACTTCCGGCAGCGATGCGGTTGGGGAGGCTGCCATAAAATAAGTAGGCTCAAAAAAGAGCCCTTTCAAAACCAGAAGGGAGCGATCCACAATTTCCTCAAAAGGACCGGAGTATTTTCCTTTATACAGCCATTCTTTCCAGAACGAGATTGTCTCCGAGAGCCTATTCTCGCTGTCGAAGCTCTTTAAATCGTGGCTTTCATTAACGCTATTAGAGCTTACAAACCACTTCACTTCACTCTTAGCCATGCGGAACGTACCGGAGACTCCTTTATTGTCCTTCTCTAATTTTAGATTGGTTGAAAGAGTCTGCGTCATGTCATGCGATCTAATCAGATAACCTCTATCTGGAAATTCTTGTATTTCTCTGTCTTGACTAAGGTTAAAAGGATTAAATGTTATTTTCACGAGCAGGTCGTTCTGGAATGACTCTATGCGCCTATGGATATCTGATGCAGTTGCCCCTGGCTGGCCTAACATCGGAAGAAAATCAACCAGGTTCATGGCAAGTTCTCCATTGTAGAAGAAGCTAGTGACCAAAACGTTTGTCTTATCTTCATACGCCTGAGACGAAGTATAACCTTCAACCGCCGGTTCTATTGTGAATTTCCCGCCTATATCCCTGTCCAAAATGGAAAAGAACACCGGGTCAGAATCGAAATTGGGGAAGCAGCCCCAGTCTATTTCACCGAATTTGGAAACTAGAGAAGCGGTTCTGTTATTAAACAACACACCATGATCTTCTATCTTTGGAAAATCCGATACTACCATAACAAATATAGAGCGTAAAAGTTAAAAAACGTATCTACAAACGAACAGTTTGTATCCTAACTGACAAGTTTTTGTCTGCGCCGATGATTTTTATATAATGCTTGATTATTGTTATCATATGGAAAAAGATATAGTCTGTGGAATGGAAGTTGATGAAGGTTCGGATTGCAATAGTCTAGTTAATGGAAGGATATTCTATTTCTGCTCAGAAGAATGCAAGAATAAATTCGACAAAAATCCAATAAAATACATTAGATAATGCCAACAGATCCTGTATGCGGAATGTACGTTCCGCAGAGTTCGAAGATAACAACTGAACAGGGTGGACAGAGGTATTATTTCTGCTCTACGACCTGCAGTGTAAAATTCCAAAAACCAGAACAAGAGAGCAGGCGCGAGAAGAAAGCCCTGGCAATTGCGTGGGTATTTTCTATACCCCTTATCGTGATAAACTACAGTTTCTTTTTCGCATACAGGAATTATGCGATGCTCGCTCTCGCGCTGCCAGTGCAATTCTATTCTGGGTTACTTTTCTACAAAGGCGCTTACCAGTCGCTAAAGATGAGATCCGGTAATATGGATCTCCTAATAAGCGTAGGGACACTGACCGCTTTCTTTTTCTCACTATTTATAACCCTGTACCCTTCTGTTATGCAAGGGTCACCGGTGTATTTCGATGCGTCAGTGTCTATAATATCACTTATACTGACTGGGAATTACATTCAGAGCGTTACAGAGATTAGGGCCAACGACGCGGCAAACAAACTATTGAATAGGATTCCTTCGAGAGCCCATCTTATAATCGGCGGAAAAGTCAGGGACGTAGAAACGTCAACTTTGAAGAAAGGAGATATAATAATGATAAAACCGGGTGAAAATATACCAGTCGATGGTACTGTCATCAGTGGAAAAACGGAAATCGATGAGTCTATGCTTACAGGAGAAGCTGAACCAGTGGTAAAGATAAATGGGGCACTCGTGACTTCAGGGACATTAAACATAAACGGCGCGATAAATGTCAGAGTAGTAAACACCGGTAGGGACACTATTGTAAACAAGATGTACTCTCTTATAAAGAGTGCCGCTGCGGGAAAGCTAAGAGTACAGAGACTCGCAGATTTGTTCGCGTCATACTTCGTTCCGATAGTTATAATAGCTGCTGTTGCTTCTGCCCTTATATGGTACACTCTGCTGAGTTCGACCGGCAACGCACTCGTGTACGATGTGACCGTGCTTGCGTTCGTTTCTGTCATAGTGATAGCGTGTCCGTGTGCGATAGGGCTTGCCACGCCGATAACGTTGCTGATTGCGTCTAATGTATCTTCTGAACGATCCATACTTATGAAAAACGTTAGCGGTCTCGACAGACTGTCTAAGATAGACATTGTTGTGTTTGATAAGACAGGTACTCTTACCGAATTAGTACCAAATGTCATAGAAATAGTCCCTATAAACAGGTCTTATAATAACAAATTTGTCCTGAGCTATGCCTCTTCGCTGGAACAGTACTCAAATCACCCTATCGCCAAAGCTATTATGGAGTATGCAAAGACTGGAAAGATAAATCTACTGGACGTGGTAGATGCAAAAGAAAAACCCGGCATAGGCGTGTCCGGAATGATAAACGGAGAGCTCGTTGAGATAAGCAGGGGTTCCGACAAAAACACGGTAAACTTATACATCAACAGGGCACTTTTCGGTGTGATAACGCTGTCATATGGAATAAAGAGGAATGCAGCAGAGGTAGTAAGGAGATTTAAATCCGCAGGAATAAAAACTGCCATAATAACAGGAGATAAGTATGAGGAGGCAAAGCGTATAGGTGACGCAATAGGCGTAACTGATATACATGCAGAAGTCACTCCAGAAAAGAAGGCAGATATAATAAAAGACTACCAGAAGAAGGGGAGATATGTAATGTACGTCGGAGACGGCATCAATGATGCGATAGCGATAGAGACCGCCGATTTCGGCGTTGCTATGGGAAGTGGGAGTGATATAGCAAAAGAGAGCGGTGACGCAGTGCTTCTTAAAAATGATCTTATGCTGCTCTATGATCTTTATATCATAGGAAAATCAGCAATATCTAAGGTTAAGCAGAATATAGGCTGGGCTGTCGGCTATAACATTGTCCTTATACCCGTAGCAGGAGGAGCGCTTGTACCTGTTTTTGGCCTTGGGATATACTCATTTCTTCCTATACTCGCAGCGGCAGCAATGGGCATGAGTTCGGTCAGTGTGGTGGCGAATTCTCTGCTCTTGAAAAGCAAAGTAAGCAAAAATTTGTCAAGATTTAACAGCTAATTGGATTCAATTGTTTATCGCGGCTATCTTAATCTCAAAATTCAACGTGTCGCCTACAAGGGGAGAGTTGAAGTTTATGGAAACTTTTGTGTAATTTCCCCATACTGTGCTATTTGTTCCGTTAACAACAACACTTGGATTCAACTTTCCTGTGATATTCGTTCCATTTATCGCCATTATGACACCGTGTGAAATACCGTTGTATACCTGCTCTCCATCATGGATAGATTCATTTCTGAATACAGATGCATTGACTGTGAGGACAAGTGATGAATTGAAGTATCCGTACGCCTCACTCGGAGATAAAGTCACGTTCTTTATCTGGCCGACTTTCATCCCTATAACTGCTCGGCTAAACCCTGGAATCATCTGATTCGAGCCTGCTATGAAGCTGAATGGAGTACTGCCCATGTTTGAACCGAAAACAGTACCGTTTGCGAAACTCCCTGTGTAGTATACGCTCACATTGTCACCAGCAGCTATGACAGGTGAAGATCCGCTTAAATAAGGCAGGACAAAGAATACTGCAGCAATTACCGCGGCCACTGCGATCGTAGCGATGCCGTAAATGATCTTGAACCCGAAAGTTTTCTTCTCTTCTCTAGGCTCTGAAGGTTCTAATTGCTTTGTCTTCTCTTCCATATTTAGTTATTTATTCCAGAAATAAGCCATTATAGTATATTAAACTTTCTATCCGTCTAAATCGGTTAGATCATGCCTTTAGAAGAGGGGAGATCTTTCCGTATCGCTGCAAAGTTTACCCTACAGTCTAGCTGTTCTTTCACGTAAAGGAGGTCATTTAGCGCGTTATTCAGGCATGAGGAGGCTCCAGGAGACGGCGTTATATTGAACAGTATATTGGAACCCTCAACTCTAGCCTCTCCCATTATCAGTCTCTTCTTCTTTTCGTCTATTATTTGCGGTCTTATACCCCCTGCTTGCGTGTCTCGCGTCAAATCCGATGCTTTAAGCAAGGGGACTATCTTTCTCACTTCCTTCTCTGCAAACTCGTCTCTGCCTATAATGGGGAATTTGTATAGTAGGTTCTTAGAGAGTATGCGCTGTATGTCCCTATGAAACAAAAGATGGAATAGACTCTCGAAAGTGCCAATGTCGAAATCGAAAGATTTCATGTATGGTATGAATGAACCAAGCTTGCCTTTCTCAAGAAAAGGGTAGATATCTACAGTCGGGCCGAATCTGCTCCTGCTAGGATAATTTATATCAGGATCCCCGTGTATCGCGGCGAAAGGTATATCCCCCATCTGGATTCTGTAGACCTTACCGTTGAGAACCTTGGGTGAGTGATAAAATCCACCCCCTACTGACAGGATTGACATTTCTCCCGCGTAGCCCATAGACTTAGCAAACATAAGGCTATACGCACCAGCCGCGAATATCACCATTCGCGCGCTTATCTCACCATGTGCAGTATAAAGGATATAAGAGCCTCCTTTCCTTTTTATCTTTTTTACTTCAGTATTGAATCGTATTTTTACGGCATCTCTTTTCGATAGATTTATGAATGAACGTGCCAAGCCCCCAAAGTTGACCATATATCCTTCAGGAGAACGGATGGCCTTTATATTTTCATCAGGATCTCTCCCTTTGACAACGTTAGGCTCGTAAATGGCTATCTCATTTTTGTCTATGAGCTTGAGTTTTGGGAATAGACTCCGTATGCCGGAGTAATATCTCGTCTCTAGTGCTTTGATCTCCTCTTCGCCGACAGCCAGCGCCATCTTTTCGCAGCCCTGTACTAGTTTTCTTCTAAGCGTCGGTTTTAACCCTGCTACATAATCTAATAGCATGTGAGCGGCTGTGCTTGTCTTCTGCGCCTTTTTTACGGGATAATTAGTCTCTATATCGCCGAAATGGAGAGTCTGGCTGTTGTTGTGGCTATCCGAGTTCAGTGGTGCCGGTGCACCATATTTTTCCAGTAACAGTATTCTTCCTACGTTGGAATACTTGCTCAGCATGTAAAGTGCAGAGGTTCCTACGACACCTGCCCCTATTATGACGACATCATATTCATTTTCCATCTACTTAAAGAGATGTCAACAATAAGTTATAAGACTACCCATTGATTCTAGTTCGCATAGAAAATGCAGTTTAATTTAAATTTTAAACTTATCTATTTTAGGCGTTTGGTCTCCAGCTGCGATCCCTGAGAGGGTCTACAAGTTTCAGCTGTAGATACTCCCTTCCAGAATACAGCCCAAGTTCGCTTCTGCCCGTGCCGTCAAAGTTTGTCGCCACATTATGCAAAGTATTTCTTATGGATTCCCAATTTTGGTTGTATTTTCCATTCCCAGTAACTACGTGTTCTACTATATTCAGCACTGTGCCTTTTCTTGTTTGTTCTGTATACATATGCCAGCATAGTGACGTTTCATCTGGAAAGATTATCGCATTAGGGATTATGTACTCCCTACCTGCTTCCACACGGCTGTCCATGCTGTTCCTGTCCTCTAGATAAAGCTTGTGCAGGAATATTTTATTGCGCTTGTAGTACTCTATCAACCCCTTCTCATCATATCTCTTGTCTATGTTATTATCCGTCATGAATCTCTTCATCGTCTGGGTACAGAAACCTATGCTGAGAGGAAGTACAAAGTCAGAAAAGATTTTGGTATCGTCTCCACGTGAAAACTTATCCACTAATGGGGTCAGTTTCACGTCCAGAAGATAATATGAAGCCTTAGTCGTGGATTTGTATGCGTGGTATCTGTGCATTTCCCCATCTTTGTTTTCACGGAACATCTTGTCTCCTCCGTACGGTACCTCTGTGCCGTTTTTAGGTCGAAATTCAAGCAGCGTTGCTTCCAAGATGCTGTCATCATAACTCATCTTGTTATCCCACAAATCCGATAGATACATGGATGAAAGAATAGAACGCAAGCCCTTCGGATACGTTACCATAATAATTGTATGATTGGATAAGTTATTTAAACGTTAGCTGAAACATAATGATAAAGTTTATTAACACCGTTATACTATCAGAAGCATGGAAAAAATAAAAATAGTAGGCATAATAGGCAGTCTAAGAAAACAATCTTACAATAGGATGCTAATGAACGCAGCAATAAAACTCAAACCTGACAACTGCGAGATAGAAATCGCCGATATATCAGAAATCCCTCCATACAATCAAGACATCGAGAATTCCGCACCGGAATCTGTCGTTGTGCTCCAGAAGAAAATAAAGGAGGCGGACGCGGTCCTAATATCTACACCAGAGTACAACTATTCTGTCCCAGGAGTTCTTAAAAACGCGATAGACTGGGCCTCAAGACCGTACGGTTCCGATGCTTTCACAAGCAAAGCAATAGGCATTATGAGCGCATCCATAGGACAGATAGGGGGCGCTAGGGCGCAGTACCATCTCAGGCAGTCTTTTGTATATCTGGACGCTTTCACAGTGAACAAACCAGAGGTTATGCTAAGTTTCGCAAACGAGAAATTTGACGATAAGGGCGAGCTGAAGGACGAAAAAACCAAAGAGCTAATACGATTGTTATTGACTAATATAATCTCCCTTGCCAGACTTATGGAGAAGAATGAAAAGACCGTTGAAGCTCTTTAGACAGTTTATATATATACTGTACACTGCGAGGTTAGTACATGCTTGATGCCAGAAAAGGAAAACTTGAAGACCTGATAAGAGAGCTAGGAGCACCGGAGAGATTATCAACAAAGAAGGATGTGGCTATATACAGCACAAAGAAAAGTTTACTCAGGATCCCTAATAGAGTGTACATAACAGGATACGTAAAGAGCGACTCAAGACCATTGTACTTCCACAGCGTGGCTATAACGTATATCCCTGGAAAAAGGACTGCAAACAGGGGAGAATGCAGCTGCGAATCATTCGAATACAGGGGATTCCCGTGCAAACACGCAGTTAAAATGAAGGATGCGTACGTCGCATGGCTTGCAATCGAGCGAAAAAATCGATAAAACTTTGTATAAAGCGCCATTATCAAAAATAGTTGTTATTTGGTGGGAGCATATCAAAATTTCATAATGGGCTTGAGAAGGCAGCCAGTTTTGTATGGCTTATCATAGGTGCATGAGGTTATTATGCGCGACAGTTTAGATTTATAAATTGGAAATAACTATGTTATATTAGAGGTGTAACATATGTTAAAAAGAATTTTTAGTTTGGCAGATAAAGTATTCGGGGGGAAAGTTGTCTATGCGCACTGTGATATCCCATGCGGGATATATGACCCTCACACTGCACAGCTGTCAGCCCATACAGTGATAAGGATGGATGCTCTGATAGAGAAGATGCCGAAGATAGGGCCCTCTCCCAGCAACGATGAATTCAGAAAATACATACATGATCTTACGAGATACACTGATGTGAAGGAGGAACACGCGGAGAAGATAAAGAGTGAAGTAAGGATACTTTGGGGTGATTACTTCAAAGACGACCATGCCAAACAGTTCCCCGAACTCGAAGGGCTCGTTCTTCAAGCACTTAGACTTGGTTCAAAGGTAAAACAGGAAGTCGATCCAAAATCTGCGCAGGAACTCCTCGAGACCATTAACAAGATAGCCGAGATATTCTGGAAGACTAAGGGAATAGAGACAAAGAGGGTAAAGGTCACGTTCTGGCCCACCGATTCAGATCTCGTTATTCCAATACTTAACTGATGGTTTTTTTCCTGAAGAGATTCAGGGTGTCTGAAGAAAGCATGTTGCCCGGGATAAAGCCCGGTGATTACATCATCGTAGACACTCTGCGCTATAAGCTTAGGTCCCCTAAGAATGGTGATATAATAGTCTTCAGGCACGATGGAATGGAGATGGTTAAAAGAATTTCCGCAAACGATGGTGGCTCTTATACCGTACTCGGAGACAACCTAAACAAGAGCGTTGACAGCAGGAGATTCGGACCGATAAAAAAAAGGGATGTGGTAGGCAAAGTTATCTGGATAGCTAAGTGATAACGCCACAAAAATAAATATAAGGTCCTCCAATACTATTGTATGACTGAGATAGGAAAAATCGTTGAGTTCGTCAGCACCTCCAAGGTAAGCTTTGAGGACGCTGTTAAGAAAGCCGTCGAGGACCTCTCTAAGAAAGAGTCGGACGTTAGAGGCTTCAAAATAAAGAATGTCAGCGTGCAGACCAAGAACGGAAAGATAGTAGGATGGCGCGTAAACCTTAAGGGTTCGGCCAGCGTTTAACGCTAGACAAATGCAGCGGATTAACGTTTAGTTCACTTAGTCGTCTCTCTCGACTGCTTCAGTACAGTTCCCTTATGCCCGTGGATTCGAGTATGTTTGTGTAGTCAAGGAACACCTGTTTATTGATGCTCTTTCCAAGATTTCTCAGAAGCATGAAGAGATATTTTTTTTCGTATGTGTACAGTTTTATGTACGGTCTTGACATAAAGCCTCCTCTTTTTAGCTTTATTCTTCTGATCTGAGAGTATGGGAGAGCAAAACTACCTTTATGCGTACTGAGTATAGTGATTGGGTCTACACTTAGCAGGCGGTGTGATTCGTCAGCGACATTCTTTACCATATTCTTGAATCTGAATCTTGGATCCGGTAAATGACCTATTCCGTCGATTCCATCTATGACAGCCAATCTTAAAAGTGATTCTGATTCAGCTGCGAGCAACGTCGCAATGACCCTCTCCGATGTGAAAACAAGAGAATAGACTGGCTTGTTTTCTTCAGCCGGAAACTGCGCATTGTCTATGACGCCCAGAATCTTTTCAGGTTCAATCTCTTCTTGCATAATACACAAGATCTAAAGCGTTTTTGATAAATAAATTTTTACACGCCTAATTTCTTGGCCCCTGGCCCCTGTTGTTGTGTCCGGGTCTTCCGTGCCTACTATGGCCGAAACTCTGTCTCCTGCCACCACCATAGCTATCTCTCGCGCCGCCGCGGCCGAAACCGGGATGCCCGAATCTGCGCGTGCCGTACATCGGCATTCTTGGTCTCTCGTGCTCGGGAAATCTGCCCCTGTAACTCTCAATATCCAGACTTATCTTCTCGAATTTTATGTTGGCGATGGCCTCGATATCAAATAGCATGTATCTTTGTCCCCCGCTTATTATCGTGACGGCCCTGCCGTTCTTTCCCATTCTGGCTGATCTACCAACCCTGTGTATGTATACGTTCGGGTCCTTTGGGACGCCGAAATTTATAATGTCTGTTATATCCGCAATGTCGAGGCCCCTCGCGGCTACGTTGGTCGCAATAAGGAACTGTATGTTCTGTCTAAATTTCGACAAGGAATGCTCCCTCTTAGACTGACTAAGACCTCCATGAAGAAGAGCAACGTTATAACCACCATCTTTCAGTGCGAAATACACTCTGTTAGCGTCCATCTTGCTCTCCACAAATATTATCGCTTTGTCCGGCTTGTAAACGTCTATATAAGCAGCAAGGGCAGCCATCCTGTCTTTGTAGTCGGCTACAGTGTACATGTGCGAAATCGTAGTTACTGTGATTTCCTCCTCTTTCCCGACCACTATATGGGATGGATTCTTCATATACTTCTCTGAGATCTTCACGACTGCTGTTGGCATAGTCGCAGAAAAAAGAAGTGTTTGCGATCTGTTGGTCAGTTTTGAGATTATGAATTCTATGTCCTCTATAAAGCCCATGTCAAGCATAGTGTCGGCTTCGTCCAGCACGAGATATTTGACGTCGGACGGCACTATCGCACGTCTCTCCATCATGTCTATTATCCTCCCCGGTGTACCTATTATTATATTTGAACCTCTGGAAAGGATATCTATCTGAACGTTTATCGATGCACCGCCATAGATCGTCGCTATCCTCACAGCAGAACCCTCACTTAAGTGTTTCGCCACATCGGCGACCTGAAGTGCTAGCTCCCGCGTGGGAGTTATCACCATAACTGCCTGGTTTTCCTCTTTTGCCACCTTATTCATCAAAGGTATAAGAAACGCACCGGTCTTTCCGCTGCCGGTCTTAGATCTGACTGTAACATCTTTCCCCTCGAGTATTGTAGGTATAGTCTTCTGCTGAACTTCTGTCGGTTCCGTAAAATTCATCATTTTAAGGGCGTTTAGAAGCTGGCTCTTTAATCCCAGTGATTCAAAACTTGTCATGTATGGATTAATCATCCTGTCTCTATAAATACTTGTTATAGTTCGAATGCTTATAAAACATGAAAATGGTCATAGATATTGTAATTTATCCAAATTATTAAGCAAAGATTGGGAAGGTTTATAACTAATAAGCGTTATATATAATTATAACAAGTTTGTGGAGGCTAAACATGTTGTTGAATCCGGCGGAGTTGGAGAAAAAGACAGGAGACCTTGAAAAACTTCTTAATGATAAGGCGAAGATTTTTGAGGAAGAATTCGCGGACACCGTAAAAATGTACGATGACACTGGGAGAAATCTTTGCGCACACGATGAAATGAAGAGCGAGACTGACCTGCACAAAAGATTGTCCGACATATTTGACGACCTAGACTTGAAGTTTAAATATCAAAAATCAGGAAATGCATATAACGATGCGGCTTCGGATATGTACGCTCAGCCGACTAACAGAATAGAAAGAGTCACGGCTATAAATTTGGATAGTAACCCTTACAACATACTCGCGCTAAATGCAGTCGCAGTAAAATCCGAGCTCAGAGAAATAGAATACGTAAATGATCTTGGAGGAGAACAAAAAGATGGTTATCATCACCTTTCAAAAAGATTGAATATGGGATTCAAAACCGCGCTAAAAAAATGCAACAGCGGGGTTGTGGAGATGTGCAACGCTGTAGCAGAAAATATAGTAAGATTAGAAATGGGGATACAATCAGCATATGAAAATCCATACATAACCGCAAATACAGTAAACAAGCTGAGAGAACTGGAGAAAAAAATGGACCTGATAAGTGATTGCTTCGAGAACTCATGCGACGATTACGACAACTTTGTGACAGTGGCGAGGCATGTCAGCGAGCTTGCTGCGCCGTCACAAGTACTCGTTGACAGGCTGTTCATGACAAACGAATCGATCCGCCAAACATATAATAAACTGTTGGCATATAGTAGACCTATCCAGAGCTGATGAAAAAAAGTTATGGACGACACTGGCTGCAAGTAGTTCCTAGTTGTTCCCATACCCTTAAACGGTGTACTCTTGCCAGCTGCGTTTGGACCGTATATTGTCTTTCCATCCATTTTATGGGCCGAAGCTTATATTTCCTATCACAAACTTTTGCCTGACTTTTTTTATCCGGTTTCTGGCGGTCGTGCCGCCGTTCATAACCCTATAAATCACTGTCTATTCCTGCCCGTAACGCAGCCAAAAAAGGTATAAATTTGCGAAAATGGATTAATTAGCATATGGCAAAAAAGACGGCTAAGAAGAAAAGCGTTAAGAAACACGTAGAAGTGATGGATCACCGTTTCCAGGAAGAGGAGAACACGGCTGACAAAGCAGAGATTGTAGATGAGATACATGAAGAGGAAGAAGAAAAAGAGGAAAACCTGGAAAATGAAGACATAAAAGAAGAGGACGAGAGAGAATTTGAAGAGCAAGAAGAAGAGGAAGATATAAAAGAGTAATCCCTCACACGTTGAATCTAGAATCGCTTGAAATATGAAAGCAATGGTCTTGCATGACCCGTATCGCATAGAGGACAGGCCGCTTAAACAGGAAGAGGTCGAAATGCCTGAACCTAAGGAAAATCAGGTCCTGATAAAGGTAAGAGCGTGTGGAGTCTGCAGAACCGACCTCCATATCATAGAGGGTGAACTAAAACCCATCAAAAGCAAGATAATCCCAGGACACGAAATCGTCGGCGAGATAAAACAGCTAGGGTACGGCGCGGACAGATTTTCCATTGGAGACATTGTCGGCGTGCCTTGGCTATACAGCACCTGCGGTAAATGTGATTACTGCCTTAGTGGCCGTGAGAACCTATGCCAGAATAAAAAATTTACTGGATACTCCGAGAACGGAGGGTACGCTGAGTATACAGTTGCGAATCAGGATTTCTGTTTCAAGTTGCCAAAAAACATTAACGCCGAGTCGGTGGCTCCGCTCTTGTGTTCAGGCATAATAGGTTACCACGCCCTAAAATCAGCGATCTCAAAAGGTGAAAAGCATATAGGCATGTTCGGTTTCGGCTCATCAGCACATCTTACACTGCAGCTTGCTGTAAAAATGGGATACACGGTCTCAGTGGCTTCGAGAAACCGTGACCACCTTGATATGGCTACTGGGCTTGGAGCCAAGTACACCTACAAATCGGACAGCGATGACATGGAAAAACTTAAGGGAACGCTTGACAGCGCTATAGTGTTCGCACCCGTTGGGGTGGTTGTAATGCAGGCCCTCGAATCCATTAAACCAGGGGGGACGGTTGTGATTGCTGACATTTACACTACACCGATAGGTCCTCTAGACTATGAAAAACATCTATTCCATGAAAAGGTACTGACCAGTGTAGAAGCGAACACGAGAAAGGGCGCTGAAGAGTACCTAGCACTGGCTTTCAAGTTCGGCATAAAACCAGTCTATACGACCAAAAAGTTGGAAGACGCCAACGATGCAATTCTTGATCTCAAAAAAGAAAGGGTAAAAGGTTCAGTCGTTCTAAGAGTACAAACGGATTTTTAGGAAGCTGTAATGTTTATCGATGCCCTTGAGTCTCTCTCGCCCTGCACCGTTACTTTGTACGTGTTTCCGCTTACGAAATTGAACACTACATGGTTCTCACCGAAGCCAAGTTTTCCGCTGAACTTAAAAGTAAAACTCTGGCCTGCCGAAAGGTTGTAACCTTCTCCCTCGAAATTGCTCTCAAGCGAAGGAAGAAACAGGCTTCCGTTAGTTCCCACTAGGAAATTGAAAGTGCTTGCTTCGTGCTCTATTTCGGGCGTTTCCGGATTGGACCGATTATTTCCCGGCCCTGGAGATATTACGCTTCTGTTATTGTCATAAATCTTCTGCTCTGTGCTGATGCTGTCCGGGAGAGGGGTGGTTCTATTGCTGAAAACTGACTGATTACCAGTTATCATAATGTGTTTTATCCTAACACTCTGATTGGAATTGTCTGCGACTGTGACGCTGAAGTTTGTAACGTTGTTAAGCGATGACAATGACGCACTGCTTATGCTGATGTTTGGCGTGATATCATTTAATCTAGATCTCTCTGTTTTTGCAAGTGCCTCCCTTGAGCCTATCGCCCTTCCGCTTATCGCGGTGCTGCTGCCTATAAGCACAGCCTTTACCGAAGGCACCATTATAAAAACCGTCGAATTGGCCGTTATAACAGTGACGACGGTCGGCGCAAGGTCTGTAAGTAGATTCTGGGTGCCATTGACTATGTTTGCGCCCAGTACAGGCACAGTTATCTGCGAGCTAGGGAGCGTAACCGGATAATCAGTGTTATTGAGAGCAATGGATGCAGATGTCACGTTGAATCTAACCATATTGACTATCGTTCCATTAGCAACGTGAACGCTTCCTAAAAGAGTGGTGAAATTATAAAGCATTAGAAGATCGAGTGTTCCGCTTCCAGGCACGTTGATCCAACCGCTTGCGTTACCACTGGTGGTGTGCACCATCAAGGATGAGTACGTTACGTTTAGTGATTGCGTGCCAACTGGAACATTAGCCGGATCCGTTAGACTTATAAAGAGATTGTTTGAAGGAGTTGTGGTGTAGACGTAAGCTATTACTGCAATTGCTATTATAACTACGACTGCTGCCGCGTATCCTACTAATCTTGATGCCATGTTAATAAAGAGATGCTTTTCTGCGTTTT
>JAKAAW010000014.1 GCA_021802105.1 Nanobdellota archaeon
TTTGTACCACCTCACCGACCGTTTACGTGAACAGCGGGTGCCAGTTAGTAGGCGTAAAGTAGAATTACTTAGTCTTTACAAGTTCCAGTAGTTTTTCTATCTTTTTGTTAAGGAAGGATATCCTACTCTCTTTCTCACCGACAACCTCTGACGCTTCGAGGTGTGATAGCGTGCCATTGCAGTTTGAGCACCTGAAATCGTTCTCAAGCGCCTTCGTAAGGCCGTACTGCCTGTTGCAATTGTTGCAGATGTAAAAATCTCCGGACTTATTGAGATCTATAGATTTTTTAGCCTGTGCTATCTCGTCTTCGTATTCTTTCTGGAGAAGGAACACTAGCCTCTCTGGATTGGCTCTCCAATAATAAGTATACCATGCCTTTGCACCTCTCTTTTTCCTCACATATGAGACAAGGCTCTTATTGTAAAGTTTGTAGAGAAATTTTCGTATTGCGTTGGCCTTATTGAATTTTAGTTTTTTGGCCAGTGCGTTCTCTTCCATTGGACCTTTGTATATGAGATACTTGAAAACTTCAAGACCTTTGTCGCCGCTCAGGTCGGTTACGTACTTTATTGCTTCTTCTAGTAAGAGAAGTTTCTTTACGTTTACAATCACCTTTATAGGTCTCAGCTTTTTGAGCCTTGCTTTTGGTGCCTTCTTTTTCACTAGTTTCTTTGAAGGCTTTGCTTTTCTCTTTGTCTTCGCTGGCATATACTCAATATACTATGGCTATCTGATTAAATACATTTGCGCTTAGATATTGGAGAACAATATCGTGCCAAGAGGGGTAAGAAATAGGAATAAAATAGAGAAAAACACTATCACCGCGTTTGTCACCTTCATAAGTTTAGCCCTGTCCTTTATCACATATCCAAGCAGTTCATTCACTATCTTGCAACCGTCGGTTATGTAGAATATCGGCAGGAAATTCGCAAGGCCGAGACCTATTGAGATTAGTGAGATCCAAAGGAATAATCCGTCGAACCAGTAAAGTATCTGAGCTCCAGGTGTGTTGTTAGGATACGCGGATCGGCTTATAGGTGATATAAAGAAGGGGCTTAGCTTCAAATAGGTGTATTCACCTAATATCCCTATATAACTGTGGGTTGACGTGTCGTTTATCGATTCGTTGTAAGTCGTGGTTATGCGGTAAACTTGACCAGACGATGACGTCAGATTTACGACTGTGCCAGGCGTAACGCTGAGATAGGACTCTGCCTGCTGTGGAGACAAGAATTGCTTCCCATTTATCTGCGTTATCGTTGCATTCGCGGTGAGATTAGCATGAGCTGCTGGACCACCTGGTATTACGCTTAGAATGTTAAGCGCTAGGGGGTAGAAAGACACTGTATGAGCAGCCACCATATAATTCGAGACAAAAATGTATATTACCAAGAAAATCAGCCCAAGTATAAGGTTGGTGAACGAGCCTGCTGAGAGAACTTTTAGCCTGTCTGATCTCTTGGCTTTGGCAAATGACTTCTCATCGGGTTCTACGAAAGCTAGTGGGAGAAAAGCTAGGAAGAAACCGAATCCAGACGCCTTTATCTTTATTTTCCTAGATAGGGCCACTATGCCGTGTGACGCTTCGTGAAGCACGACAACTACTATAAGCGCTATGAGCCAGTAGAAGATGGGCACGCCGACTATGCCAGGCACCCCTGATACGGGAAGCACCAGCTCCAGCCCTGCAGGAGTAGTCGCGGGACGGGATATCATCATCTGCAGATAGGGCACCAGAAGGTACAGCATAAGCCCCATCGATATTACACCGGCGAATATGCCAAGCATACCATATACATTCAGTATCCTTTTGTACTTGGACAGTTTCTTCATCAGTACTATTCCAAATTTTGTCCTGTATATAAAAAGAACCTTGCCCTCTATGGAGAAACGCTTACGCTTTATTATTACGAAAAGGATTATGAGAGCGAAAACTATCAGCGCGAGTATGTTGTTCTCATTTGAATAGAAGAAGCTCAATAAGGACATACCTGCCTTATACCTTCAGTTTCCTTAACTCCTTATGTTTTGGTCTCAGAGACTGGCTTCCGCATCTCCTGCACTTAACGCGCATAGGCCTAAGAAGCTTCGGGTTTGATACCCTAAGCTTTGCGTTGCAGTTTCTGCACACGTAAACGTCCTTGAACAATCTCGCATCTGCGACTGGATTTGTTTTTTCTGCCATAATTATTTCTGTTTAAGTTTATCTATTTTATATGTTCATATATAAGCTTTTGTGGGTATATATGACTTATATGAATGTTGATGTGATAGGAAAAGCTGACAGGACGCTCGCTGAAAGCGTAAAAAAGCTTGGTTTCGACCATGTTTTCTGCTTTGATGGAGACAGCATCTATGACATTGAAGACAAGATACCATTCAAGCTAAAGGTTTACACGGGAAAGGATTATTCCTTCATAATAAATAAGGGCAGAGCGGATGTCGTTGCAGATATGGATAAGCATGCTTTCATCCTGAATAAGGGGCTATGCTCAAAACTTAAGGAGAACAAGATGTTCGTTGTATTCAAGCTCAAATCGCTTGTGGAGACGGACCAATTCTACAAGGTGTACAAAAATTTCTTGATAAACAGCAGGCTATGCAACGATTACAGTGTACCGTCTCTTTTCATATCGTCCGCCTCTTCAATCGATGATATGAAATCTCCAATGCAGCTGGAGGCCTTCGCCGAGCATTTCGGTTATGGCTACAAGAACTACAAAAAGTCTGTAGAAACTCTAGTGAGCGTTAAGTGAATCATACTTTTATATATACTGTGCAAAAGTAGTGTGTATAGAATATGTCAAGCGTAAAGATATTGCTTTTGTTTTCGGTTCTAGGTGTCCTTTTAGTGACGTTCGGTGCGGTGATAGGGTACATTATGGGAGACATGATATTCTGGATATCTGTTATGTTCATAATAGCGGTTTCAATGAACATCGTATCCTATTATAAGTGCGATTCTATAGCCATAAAGACCACGCATACTAAGCTGATAAGCGAAAAGGACAATCCACGGCTGTACGGCATAATCAAAAAAGTTTCCGAATCCGCAGGTATACCTATGCCAAAAGTAGGAATAATGCCATCACAGATACCTAACGCTTTTGCGACTGGAAGAGACGAAAAACACGCTGTAGTTGTGGCCACCACGGGGATTTTACTTATGCTTGACGACGACGAGCTTGAAGCTGTTATAGGACACGAGATAAGCCATATAACTCACAAAGATGTATTGGTCTCCACTATAGCAGCAACGATGGCTATGATAATATCATACGTCGGGAACATGATACTTTTTTCAGAGATTTTCGGAGGAATGAACAACAGAAATTCAAGTAACACTATACTTCTGGTAATAGCGGCCATACTTATACCCTTAGGAGCAACGTTCGTACAACTCGGAATATCTAGATCTAGAGAGATGTATGCGGATACTGGCAGCGTAAAACTGGTAAAGAAACCAGATTGCCTGATATCTGCCCTAAAAAAGATAAGCGCCCCGAAGATTACTCATCAAAGGGATCCTTTCGTTTTTGGACAGCCTTCTCCAGACAATAGATCCTCCCAACCGGGAGCTTATTCATCCCTTTTTATAACCAACAATTTCGGAGCACATACGCTGCTAAACCTATTTTCCACCCATCCATCTCTACAAAATAGAATAGATAACATAGAGAAGATAAGGAAAACGCTGGGTGTATAAATCTCAGATTTTCCTGCCAACAAACAGCATATGCTCGCTCACGCCAACTATTGTAGGATTTTCCATTACGGACATATGTGTTCGCACCCATATATCCCATACTTTCTTGTTTCTTTCCATATCATTCAACTTCCTAATATTAGGATAGGATGCAAAACCCTCTAATCCAACGGTTTTTATTTTTCTAATTTTATTTGAAGTAAAAAGAGACTCCAATTCACCCTGATTAAAGCCGTGGAATGCGGTAAAGCCAAACCCTCCAAAATAATCTCCAGTTTTAAGCCAGTTCTTAAAATATGGCGCAAGTATTTCTTTATAGTTCCGTCTGACATAGAACTGTAACATGCTCAGTCTTCCCATGACCGATATAAAGACAGGTGCGTTCCTCTTTACAACGCGGGATATCTCTGCTGCTGCTTTATAGCGTAATTTCTTTTCCATTATATGAGAGAATGGACCGCCAAGAGAAATAACCGCGTCAAAAGACCCACTCTTAAATCCTGATAGATCTTCTGCCTTACCTAATATTATACCGCCAGCCATAAGTCTATTTTTCTTGAAAAGTTTTTCGGCTAGCTTAAGATTTTTTATGCTAGGATCGAGCAAAACTACTTCATAGCCAAGTTTGGCAAGTGCAATAGCGTATCTTCCTGGCCCAGAACCGACATCCAATATTTTTCCTTTTTTTGGCAGATACTGTTTCAGAAGCTCCCTCGTAATTAAGAATTCAAGTCTTTGCTTTGCTCCTTTTTCCAGCCTGTGCTCTTCTTTGGTCGGGTCTTTATTGTAATAGTCCAATATTTCATTCTGAACGTTCGCAAGATTTACCATAGCTTAATGTAGATTCATCATTATATAAAACGTATGCGTATAAATTGGATAATATGGCTCCTGTAGTCTAGCTTGGACAGAACGCTGGTTTGCGGAACCGGTGACCCAGGTTCAAATCCTGGCAGGGGCAATAATATTTAGGAATATCTATCTTATGCAAGTGGGACTAATTTGTACCTAATTATAATTCGCACTAATAGGTACACAAAATTTTATTGTTGATTTCTTCCATAAAGACAATTACTTAGAAAATTGAAATAATTGGCATCTTATACGAACTCTCTCCATTAGCAGTGGCAGCAGTATTATTTGTGAATGTAATAGAGAAATTAGAATTTCCTCAAATAAAAGTTAACATAGCTGCGGAGGTACTTTCTCTTATTATGATATATTATGAGCGTTGCTTGTATTTGGGATCAGGTATAAATATTTTGTTGTAGTATCTCAAGTATGCAGGATGAAGAATTGAAGGGTTACACACAAAACGGCAGAGGTAGCTCAGAAGCACCTTTATCCTATTGCCCCACCACCAAAGAGGCGAATGAAGTGCTTGATTCTATGCCAGATAAATGCTCCACCAGTGATATACGGCCATGGGGCAGCTGGGAATCATTTGATCTGAAGGCAAAGCCAGCGATTGTAAAGTTATTATACATAAAAAAGGGACAGGTGCTAAGTTATCAGTTTCATGATTATCGAAGCGAGTACTGGAAAGTTGCTTCGGGCGAAGTCGAGGCGATAATAAACGATAAAAAGCGCGTACTGAAAACTGGTGATACTGCTAAGATACCTACAGGGGATAAACACAGGTTGAGCGCTTTGAGCGATGCGATAATATTAGAGATGTCGTTCGGATACTACGATGAGAACGATATAACCCGGCTTAAGGATGAATATGGTAGAGCGCATGAAAACGGATAAATTAACTGCTGCGCTAGAACCTTAGTTTGAGTGCAACTATTTCAAAGTGGCTTATATTGAGTTTTAATTCATTTCCTTCAAAGCTTAATTCTTTATCCTCCTCTTCGAGTAGGTTTGTCTTATTTGCGTATTTCAATTTCCGGGCATGGAGTATAACTAGGTGTCCACCAGAAAGAAGCGTCGAAAATTTCGAACTTAAAAGCTTTGATAATGAGCTAGTTATCATAAATTTTGCATCACCACATTCTGAAATGCCCCTCTACAAACCTCTATAGAGTGGAATGTATTTTTTGAGTTATCGCTTATTGCAGATTGTCACAATTGAATTATGCAACAGCCTCCTGAAAGCTTTAAATATATGGGGTTGGAATATTATCCATGGCAATCGACAAAATTGAGTTGCATGAAGTGGAAATTAACGTTAAACAGATAAAAGAGGCTTCTGAAGCTATAAAACTGCTGCAGGATGACCTTGAGAATACTATTGATGAATATGATGATATTTCGGAGAGATTCTCGAACGGCGAGATATCAAAGAAAGAATTTAGTGATCTAACTAGGTCCAAAAATGAGCACATATCTTCTATAAAGGAGAAACTCAACGAACACTTCAAGGTGTTTGGAAAATCAAATGTTATTCTTAACTCAGTGCTTTCCAGAGCGAAGAAAGAACTGGTTGATGCTACCAGCGTGAAGAAAAAGCACAAAGGCAAGAAGAAAGCTAAATCAAAGAAATAAGTGCTGACTTCCTGAAAAGTCTTTTAGATTGAAGGTGTCGTATCCAGTCCTATTTGCTTAAGACCTAAATCCCTTATGTTTATCGCTGCGTTTATGTCACTGCCTATATCCGCGTGCTTAACGGGCATTCTGAGAATAATGCATAAAAGGTAGGTAAAATCAAAGGGGCAGTATGTTCGTGCTTTGCATGGCAAAAGCTATAATGAATCTACTCTTGTCCTAAGTAAGTATATATCCTTCTGCTCGAAGATTTTTCTCATCTTATCCTTTAACACCGAGAAGAACTCATCTTCCTTCTCGTCTACCGTTACCTCATATTTCAAGCTGTCATCCTTGAATATCTTGCCTGTAGCAGGATCTTTCCACTCTCCAGCTATCTTAACGTAGTGGACGGAAACGCCGCTGAATTTTTTCGCTATAATATCCTTCACATCGTCGAATTTCTTTTTTTCGATGGATCTGCCATCATTGTATCTTATCGGGATATAGAACTCATATCTATATCTTTCTTTCATATATCCCTCTCCGTTCCCTTAATCAATATGTTCAGAGCGTATGATATCCCGACTATAATGAAAGATAGTGCGATTATCAGAAATATGCCGTATATATCTATCCTGAAGAGAACAAAGGCCAAAGCCAGTCCGACCGAAGGGGGGTGCTCTTTTCGTAATGCTATCATAACAGCGCCAGTAAGAGCCACAGCTATAGTGGAAGCGACGGCCAAGCCAGAATATTGCGATACAAAATAGGAAAAATACCCCACTATACTAGCCACCACGTAACTGATTATAACTGCTGAATTTTTAGCCGCACGGCTCTTTGGCATTACAAACAGTATGAATGCGGATGATCCGACGGATGAGTATATTATTGCACTAGAACCGATTCCATAGTCTAGATTAAAATGGACTATCTGTAAAATGAGTATAGTTATACCTATTGTAAGCCCTGCTGCAAAAGAGTTTATGATCTTCTTAGGTATATTTACCTCCAGTTTCCTTCTCCCTACCTTCTGAGTCCTGTTTCTAGCAGCTATGACACTTGTAGACTTTGTTTTTAGTGACATCTTCTTACTTTTAAAAAACATAAGATTTCGCAGCTGCCCGCTGTCCTAATGGTTCCTGCTTCTTTAGATAACGGTTATCAGAGCCTGAATACAGCCTCCATTCATATAAGGTTAACATGTTGTTACGTTGCTTCCAGTATTATTTATGTTTTTGTATTCGCTTTCATCCCTTGATTTGAATAGTGGGTTTTTTCCTCTCACACTTTATAAATCTGTGATGATACAGCATAATAGGAAGATTTATTTAAAAGAAAACCCTTAGATAAAAATGGCGAAACTTGAATTGAGTCCATATTTTGATGAGATGTACACAAAAGGCGATTTCCCTAAGTTTAAGATTCTTGTTGACGGGAAATGGACTGCTACTAAGAAAACGCAGGATCTAATAAGTTCTACCGATGGTAAAAAGCTAGCTGAGATAGGTGTGGCTGACGCTGGTGACATAAACAGAGCGATAGAGTCTGCTGAGAAAAGCACTTCAAAGATAAGGAGTATGGCAGCGATAGACAGGATAGAATTGATGCTTAAAGCCATGGAAGAACTGGAAACCCATAAGGATGAGATAGCAAGGGCACTTGTTGCAGAATCCGGCAAGGCGCTCTCTTCAGCGAGAGGCGAAATAAACGCTGCGATCGAGAGGATGCGCCTAAGCATGGAAGACTCAAAGAAAATAGTTGGGGAATATCTACCAGGGGACTGGGCGAGTGATACTTCTGAGAAGATAGCGCTGGTGATAAGGGAGCCGATAGGAGTCGTTCTTGGAGTATCTCCCTTCAACTACCCTGTTTATACTTCGATAGCAAAAATGCTCCCAGCCCTTCTCGCGGGAAACACTGTAATCCTTAAACCTCCAAGTGCAGACCCTATCGCTTTCATGATGTGCGTAGAGATATTTAGAAAGGTCGGACTGCCTACTGGAACCCTTCAGGTTATCACTGGAAGTGGCTCCGAAACAGGAGACCTCCTTACCTCAAGTAATAAGATAAATATGGTCAGTTTCACCGGCAGCACCGCGGTCGGCAAGCACATAGCATCAATAGCCGGCCTTAAGAAAGTTCACATGGAATTAGGTGGAAAAGGCAACGCGCTTGTCTTGGACGACGCTGATTTAGAACTTGCTGCAAAACAATGCGTAAAAGGATCGCTGGAGCTAGCAGGGCAGAGATGTGATGCAATAAGCAGGATACTGGTCGTAGAAGGCGTCTATGATAAGTTTGTAACTAAACTGAAGGAGCATATGTCTGATTTCAAGTTCGGCAATCCTCTTGAGAGTGATGCCATAACTATGGGGCCGGTAATCAGCGAAAAAGCCGCGGATAGGATAGACGGCATGGTAAAGGACGCTGTAACAAAGGGAGCCAAACTGCTTGCGGGCGGTAAACACAATGCCGCTTATTACGAACCAACTCTGCTGGTAGATGTTCCTTTAAGCGCTGAGATAGCAAATGAGGAGACTTTTGGTCCTGTGGTGACTGTAATAAAAGTCAAGGACACCGACGACGCGCTGAAGGTAGCAAATGACTCAAAGTACGGTCTCGATTCATGCGTTTTCACGGAGAATTTCTATAACGCCTGGGAAGCTATGAAGGCTCTACAGAGCGGAAACGTAACTCTCAATGCAGCGCCATCGCACGGCACGGCGTATTTCCCGTTCGGAGGAGTAAAGGAATCAGGCTATGGAAAAGAGGGAGTCGGATATACTATCGATGAGATGACTGTGAGGAAGACGCTCATTTTTGATCTGTCTCCTAAGCATCTGGGAAAGAGTTATATGGGCACATTCAAGGACTAGAGTCTATTCTATTAAAAAAATTTATACTATATTCCTTCATATTATAATATGGAAAACGAAGGGACATTGCCTGAAAGAACCCTCGATGGACTTCTTACAGAAATTAATTCTGGAAAACAGTATCTTGTGATAGGGGAAAATCATTCTGATTGGAAGATAGCTGACCTTGTCATACCATTATTATACAATAAGAAGGTGCGTTTTAAGAATCTGTTTATGGAAGCACTCGCAAGCGGAGCATACTACGTTAGAGGAGACGAGTTAAAGGATGTCGGAGGAGTGTATGGATGGAACCCTCTAAAATATGACAGGATAATATCGGCCGCTGTCAATAACGATATCTGGGTTTATGGCATAGACAGCCACAAGCGCGTGGTGGACGTGGCAGGAGGAACCCTACCAAGAAATGGTGTCGAGGCCGAGATTAGGTCGTTAAGGATAATTAAGGGTGGTTTCTCTGGGAAAAGCATTGTTCTCACTGGGAATGATGATGTAAATTATTTTAAGGATCAGCTTGAGAAGAGTAGCTCCGTGCCTAGGAATCTCGTAAATGTAGGAGTGCCTGAGGATAGCATACTTACGGTTAGCACGATAATATCTGAAAAAACCAAAGCAGGGCTTTATAAAACTAAAAATCTACCAGGTGGAGTTTATTTCGATTATCTCAAGAAACATAAAGTGTCGGATTACGTTTTCATCAGACGCTTAGACAGCGGATTTTATGCCGATAGCGGTCACATTTAATCTTTAAATATTACGGACAATTCTCATTCTAAATGAAAATGCAAAAATGGGAGAAGGCGATAGAGTATGTTCTGATAGGTGTTATCGTCTTTATAGGATTCGTATCTCTTTTCTACAGTTGGATAGACAGCGCTTTCAACATAATAGTTAATATATACCTTCTTACGGGTCTTGCCGTAGCCGTCTCGTTGGCAGTCGTACTGATAGTTATGGCTTTTGACGAGAGGTAACGATGCGTCCGAAAAAAAGATACATACTGCTTTCAATGAGTGACGTTGACAGTGAAGAGGAGTTCGAGAGCAGGCTTTTCCAGACTATAATAAAGATGGATCCTCTCTTGCCTATAAAAGGAAATTTCAGATTGATAAGGAATCTTAATAAGAAAATAGGAGGGGGTTTCTTAGGTGTGATAAGCATAGGAAATAAGTATAAATATGATGCGATATTTCTATTATCTCTTGTTGGGAAGTTTTATAAATCAAACCTGCTTACTTTAAAAAGTAGCGGAAGTCTCAAAAACATAAAGAAAGAGGAGGATTCAAGATATGGAACAAATGCCGAATGATTTGATGGGTTATGACAGGGCTATAACGCTTTTCAGCCCTGATGGTAGACTGCTTCAGGTAGAATATGCAAAGAAGACAGTATCACAGGGATCTGCAGCCGTGGGAATAGCGGGGAAGGATTCCGTGGTTTTCGCTGCTGATAAAAGGCTGCCTGAGATAGAGAAGCTGATAATCCCAGAGAGCATAGAGAAAGTATTCAAGATAAACAACACCACTGGTGCAGCAATGTCCGGTATGATAGCCGATGGAAGAGCGCTTGTAGAAAAGGCCCAGATGGAGGCACAGCAGCACCAGCTTACGTACAGTGAGCCAGCCGATATGCTACTCATGATAAAGAAAATAAGTTCGGACATGCAGGTATTTACGCAGTATGGGGGAGCGAGGCCTTACGGAGTAAGCATACTCTTTGGAGGTATAAGGAACGACATTCCCTCGCTTTTCATGCTAGAACCAAGCGGTATATTTTTCCAATACAAGGCAATAGCGATAGGCGAGCAGTCCAACGCCATAAATAAGAGCCTTGAGGACGGATATAAGGAAAGCATGGACGTTGACGCTCTCGTAAAATTAGCCGTAAAGTCACTGAAAGCAGGAGACGTAAAACTTCACCCTGATAGATTTGAGATAGCGGTGATAGACAAGACTGGTTTCAGGAAGCTTGGTAAAGACGAGATAGCTAAATACCTATAATAAAGACCAGAGTATGGATGACAGAGTAACAGCAAGACTACAGATAAGGGACAAGAGATTTGAGATCTCTGTGGACTGCGATAAAGCGATGCTTATAAAAGAGGGCGGAAGCAATGATATAGAGTCCGCTCTTCTTGTAGACAAGATATTTAAGGATATACACAAGGGGGAAGTGGCAGGCGATCTTTACAGATACTTTGGCACGGAGGATGTGAAGGTTATAGCCTTGGAAATAATAAGGAAAGGAGAAGTCCAAATAAGCAGTCAGTATAGAGAGAAGCGGAATGAGATGCTTAAAAATAAGATACTGGATAATATCTCCTCGATGGCCATAGACGCCACGACGGACCTTCCGATACCAAGAAAAAGGATAGAACTTGCAATGCAGGATATCCACCACAACTTCGACTACAACAGGAGCGAAAGTGAGCAGATGGACGAGATACTTGCGAAGCTCAAAAGGGCCATTCCGATAAAACTGGGGAATTTCGACTACGCCGTGGAAATCACCATACAGTACGCTAACGACGCTATGGCGTATTTAAAAAGGATGGCTGATATAAAAAGTAACATAAGAACCGACAGCGGAATGAGCGTGACTTTCTCCGTTAAAGCAGGGAATGAGAGCGAGCTGTTGAGCAAGTTAAAGAGCGTAACGCACGGTAACATAATGATAAGGAGGTTGTAGATATGGATTATTTCAAAAATTACGATGTAGTCACTCCGGGAGACCTTCTCTCCGATGAGAAACACGGCGGAGAGGGGACCTACACCGAGGACAAAAAGATCTTCTCTAAGTACTTTGGGATGCTCCACGTCGGAGACAGGGAGATGATGGTTTCGCCGCTTACGAGTGTATACGAACCACATGAAGGCGATGATATAGTAGGTCAGGTTATTGAAGTGTCAAGCAAATATTGGGTGGTCGACATAAACGCCCCTTATTATACAAGACTGGACGCCAGAGACCTCAACTTCAGGGCCGAGATAAACGAACTTGATAGGTATATACAGAGGGGAGACTACATATACGCAAGGGTCTTCAGAGTGTACACCGGCAACCACGCAGCTGATATATCAATGAGAGGTACTAGGTATGCGAAGCTGCCGTCAAACCTAATAGTCAGGATAAATCCTATGAAAATCCCTAGACTGATAGGAAAGGAAGGCGCCATGATAAACGCAATAAAGACGGGCAGTGGCTGCGATGTGATCATCGGGCAGAACGGAATCGTATGGATAGACGGTGACGAAGATAAAAAGCCTCTTGCTATAGAGGCGGTCGAGCTCGTCCAGAGAGAGTATTATAATCCGAATCTCGCCGAAAAGGTGAGGGAGTTGTTTGAACATGTACAGTGAAAGATTGGATAAGAGGGCCTTCGATGAACTAAGACACATGGAGGCAGAGGTAGGAGTAGTGCCTAACGCCGACGGCAGTGCTAGGTTCAAGATAGGTAACACAGAGGCTATAGCGGCCGTTTACGGGCCTCAGGAAGTAAAACCAAAGCACTTTGAGAGGGCCGACCGTGGTATAATAATCTGCAAATATGATATGATTCCCTTCTCGGTATCAGACAGGATAAAACCTGGTATTGACAGAAGGGATATGGAAATAAGCGGAGTCATAACTAACGCACTTAGTCGTGCCGTAATGCTAGAAGAATTTCCAAAATCCATGATAGCAATAAACGTTTATATCACCCAGGCAGATGCAGGTACGAGATGCGCAAGTCTCACTGCCGCATCGATGGCCTGCGCAGATGCTGGTCTGCCCATGAGAGATCTTGTCGCCTCCGTAGCAGGCGGTAAGATAGGCGATTCTATAGTACTTGACCTCACAAAAGATGAGGAGGACCTACACGAAGAGGGTGCCACAGACGTGCCCATGGGATTCTTACCATCAAAGAATGAGGTAGTGCTGCTTCAGCTAGACGGAAAGATCAGCCAAGAAGATCTTAAGAAAATATTAGCAATAGGCAAAGTAGGTGCTGATAAGATCTATCAAATGGAAAAGGAAGCGCTGAAAAGGAGGTTTTTAGATGAAAATAAAAGTTAGAGGGATATATTCGACAGCGGTAACAAAATTGTTACTGGATGCAGGAATGGACATAACGCAGCCTACTGAAGCTTTAAAGAACGCGATGAACATAAACGACGAGTCCGAACCGGACATAATGATAGAAGATGTCGAGACTAAAGAAGGAGTTTATATATATGGGGACAGTCCCGGCGACGCCGTGGAGAAACTGAAGCAGAAACTCAAGAACAGCATCTTCTCAAGGGAGGATATAGGTAGGATATACTGCGGCGTGATAAAGGAGGCAGACCAGAAATCCAAATCGATAATAATATCATTGCCGGAAAACGAGGAAGGGGTGCTTGATATGAAAAGCTTCTGGGGATATGTAAAACCTGGATCGAAGATCCTCGTCCAGTCCAAAGGCACTTACGACGGAAAGATAATGCTCTCCACTCAATTAAGGCTGTTTGGAGAACACGTCATAATAATAAAGAATGGTTTCACAAAGATGAGCAGAGGCATCCATTCCCATGAGGGTAGGGATAAGTTGTACGAGATAGCGAAGAGCCTTGACCTCAAGGACTGGGGAGTTCTGTGGGTGCAAGGAGCGGAGAATATGGACGAACCTGTGCTGAAGGATGAGCTGACTTCTCTTATGAAGAAGGAAAAAGAGATAGCTGAAAAGTTCGAGGCGTGTTCTGAACCCGACACTCTTTATTCCGGCGTAGAGAAATATTTCGTGATGTTCAGCAAGGATGACAAGGAAGTTCTCGACAATATAAGGAAGAGCGTTATGCCTACGATACCTAAGCACCACACGCTGAAGTCTGCAGGATATACGATACTTACGGATTTCGCTGAGAACATTATAGACAACAACGCGGAGAATGACCTCTCCAAGAAAATATCCGAGACATTGCTCAGATACGGACCGCTTAAAGGTAAGATGTATAGACTGTCATTTACAAGGCTTAACGGTACATCATACAAAGTTGATGGTATATTACAGGATTTCACCATGGATGATGGTGAAGTAAAAAGCATAACTGTCTCAAGCAGAAGCAGTTGGGGAGAAAAAACTTACATTATAGATGCGGACAGAGACCATATAACGATAAAAAGAGGAGAATCTGAGGAGAAGGTGCTTACCCTCAAGCCAGAAATATTCCCCAAATTCGCGAAGGTAACGACGTTTGACATCACCGCGAAGATAGAAAACGGAAGTGTATCCGTATTAAACGAGGAGAGAGTGTCAAAACTTATGAATAAAGGAGCGATAAGCTCTGAACTGGAGGGCAGGCTCAAGGAAGAGCTTGTGGAAATGAGCAAGGTATGAGTCTAGAAAGTTACGAATACATCAAGGATATAGCAAAGAAATCGATAAGAACCGACGGGAGAAAACCGATGGATAGACGACAGATCACCGTTAAGAACGGAGTGATAAAGCACTCTGATGGGTCTGCATATGTAGAGTTCGGCGAGACAAAGGTCATTGCCGGAGTCAAGGTTCTCCCAGGAGTGCCTTTCCCCGACAGACCTGATGAGGGAGGTCTTATAGTCAGCTTTGAAGCTTCCGAGCTTGCATCAAAATATGAGACAGACAGAATACTTTACTCGGTTGAGATAGGCAGGGTAACAGACAGAGGGATAAGGGAATCGAACCTTATCGATCTAAAGAAGCTGAGTTTGGAGCCGGGAGTAAAGGCTCTTTTTGTGTATATAGACATATTCACCGTAAACAACGACGGCAACCTGTTTGATGCAGCGAACATAGCTGCGCTGAGCGCCCTATTGAACGCTAGGTTCAAGATCGATGGAAGCGATGAAGAGAAAAAGCTCCCTCTCAACCGCGAAAATCTCGCTGTAAGCAGCACCTTCAGCAAGATAGGAAATACCATGTTTTTCGATCCGAACGTTCTTGAGGAGAATGCGGCCGATGCAAGAATCACGATAGGAATAAGTAATAAGATAAATTCTATCCAGAAAGGAGGAATAGGCTCCCTCACACCTGAAGAGATAGACATATGCGCAGGCGAGGCTTTCAGGCTAAAGCAAGAAATTAAGGATTTATTAATGAGCCAGGTGAAAGATTAGTATGGAAACTTACAACAAATTCGAAAAAGCCAGGCTCGTAGGCGCTAGGGCACTGCAGCTGGCACTGGGTGCACCGGCTCTCGTAAAGGTAAACAAGAAGACGGACAAATACATAGACATAGCAAAAAATGAGCTGGAGAAAGGCGTGCTTCCAATAACTGTCAAAAGGGACTAAGCACGACCAAAAATGGCATTTGACAGTCTTTCTGGTAAACTTAAGGAAGGGATAAAGAAGCTGCTGAATTCTACAGGCAGCGAAAAGATAGAGGAAGTTATATCCGAGATGAAGCAGGCACTTCTAGAAGGAGACGTAGACAAACAGATAGTTGAGAAGTTCATACAGAAAGTAAGGGACGACATAAAAGCCAAGAAGGGTAAAGGCCTGGTCAGCAGAGAAAGGGTAGTAGACATAATATATGAAGATTTAATCGAGATACTCGGCACCGGCGAGAACAAGATCGAAGTCAATACAGTGCCTTTTAAGATATTATTGGTGGGGCTATTCGGATCCGGTAAGACTACGACTGCAGGTAAACTCGCCAACTACTACAAAAAGAGGGGTTATCGTGTCCTCCTTCTCCCTCTTGATACGTTCAGACCTGCGGCCTATGACCAGTTGTCACAGCTCAGCAAACAGATAAACGTAAAGATAACGTCATCAGGAAAAAATCCTGTAGATATAATAAAAGCAAACTTGGCGTCATTCAAGAATTATGATGTTATAATAGCCGACAGCGCTGGAAGGGACGCGCTTGACAACGAGCTAGTAAAAGAAATAAAGGACATAAATGCCACTCTAAAACCAAATAACGTCACTCTTGTTATCCCTGCGGACCTCGGCCAGAACGCGTCCATGCAGGTGAAGTCTTTTCATGATCTCCTCGGGATAAACAGCATAATACTTACAAAAACAGATGGTACTGCGAACGGAGGCGGCGCTCTTACTGCAGCTTATATCAGCGGTGCAAAAGTCGCGTTCATAGGTACTGGTGAGAAGCTCAACGAGATAGAAGAGTTCGAGCCAAAACAGTTCGTATCGAGACTATTAGGGCTTGAGGGGCTCGAATCGCTCCTCAAGAAAGCGGAAGAAGAGAACATAAAGATTAATGAGGAGACCGTAAAGAATGTCATAAAGGGGGAGTTCAGCCTTATAGATATATACGATGAGTATTCCAACACAAGGAAACTAGGTCCTCTGGATAAGATAGCGAGTCTTATACCTGGGCTGCCGTCCTCAGGAAAGACTAAAGAGTTGGTCGAAAGACAAGGGGAGAATATAGGTAAATTCGTGAACGTGATGGATTCCATGACAAAAGAAGAACTTGAGAATCCTAAGACTATAGACGCCTCTAGAATATCAAGGATAGCTAGGGGCAGCGGACAGAGCGAAGAGATAGTGCGTGAACTTCTGGAACAATATAAGAAGATGAAAACTCTTATGAAAATGTCTGGGAACAAGCAAGTACAGAGCATGATGAGGCGGTTCGGTATAAAACTATGAAGTGCGAGATATGCAGCAAGGAGATAGGGGTTACTTTCTTGGGAAAATTAAAAGGGAATTACGTAAAGGTCAAAGGCAAACAGTATCCTATTTGCAACTCATGCTTCAAAGAAAATAAAAGTAGTATAAAAGAAAGTTTGGTAAAGAAGTAATAAATATGAATAATCCTTATGCTTAGTATTGGGCCCGTGGCTTAATCAGGACAGAGCGACGCCCTTCTAAGGCGACGGTTGTGGGTTCAAATCCCATCGGGCCCAGATTGATTATGGGATAATGATATCTTCCTAAAAGTGTACTGTCAGTTACTCCTATACAAATAGCAGAAATGGTGTAGGTTAGGAGTAAAGAAAGATGATTAGGAAACGCTGCCGAAGCTCACGGAAGACATTACGCCGTTCGGTGGATAGGCACGTGTGCGAAGCCAGTTAATGTAATAGTTGTTTGGAGTTGAAGCACTGTTACCCCAATCATCACCCACATAAAGAGAGCTTGCAGATGATAAAGGATTTACACTTGATGTTCCATAAT
>JAKAAW010000015.1 GCA_021802105.1 Nanobdellota archaeon
ATTACCCAAATCTTTATGGCATAGCAGGTGATATCGTCTCGGCGAGACTGATAGCTCTGAGCGGAGGCATAAAGCAGCTCGTGTTCATGCCTTCATCCAAGATACAGATTTTAGGGTCCGAGAGCGCTCTGTTTGGGGGGTCAAAGCGCACTCCCAAGTACGGCGTAATCTACAAGATACCACTTATAGAGGATGCACCCCAGGATAAGCGAGGTAAAATAGCCAGAGCGGTCGCGGCAAAGATATCAATAGCGGCAAAAATAGACCTTTTCTCAAAGAAGGACGAGAGCGCAGAACTCGGCAGACAACTGGATGCAGAGATAGCCAGGATAAACAAAGCCGCTACGAGAAAGAAAAGGCATGTTTTTAAATGATTCTCATTTTTGAGGAAGCTTTAAACACGAATATCTCCAATAATGGAAATGTGAGATATAAACAATCGTTTTAACTATCAAAATTGATAATTATAACGTATAAATATAACCAGAGAAAAGATAAACTATGAACCTGGTAGCATTGAGAGAAGTGCTCGTGAAAAGAGGAAACGCAGTGGTGAGCACAAGTGAGTTGTCACGTTTCAGCGGCGTGAACCAGAGAACCACTCTGCAGTACGCGATGCGCATGGTAAAAAAAGATTTATTGCTCAAGGTAGAAAGGGGCAAATATTCCGTAAGCAGCGACCCGTTCGACGTTGCGCCCCAGCTTGTGTTCCCGTCCTATATCTCCTTTGCAGCAGGACTGTACCTGCAGGGGTATCTTGACCAGGAGGTGAACGCAATAGACGTCGTATCATCCAAGAAACACTCCGAGGTAAGCTTCAGCGGCGCCGTCATCCGCTTTTCTAGAGTAGACCCTCGTATGATGTTCGGTTTTAAAAAGATGAAGCATGGCGGTTTTTATCTGTTCGTAGGGGATCTGGAAAAGATAATCATAGACATCCTGTACATGCCGAGAAAAACCAGGATGAACAACCTGTCCACAGTGATGAAGGATGCAGACGTCAAAAAACTGCTTGGGTTCGCGCAAAGGGCCGGTTCAGAGGCTATTAACAGGAGGTTAGGGTATGCGTTGGACTTTTTCGGCGTATCCCACGACATCAAAGTGGGTAGCGCTACGAAATACAAGTTGAACCCATCCATAACGGACAAAGGCATTTATAATGCGAAGTGGAAACTTTATATAAACGATGAACTATGATAGACGCGGACGAGCTGAAACAGGCAAGCAAGCTGAGCGGTTTGAGGGTGAGACAGCAGGAAAAGAGCTATGTGCAGCTGGCGATACTGCGCTCGATATATTCTAGGATATCGAAAGAGCTGGTCTTTAAAGGAGGCACGTCCCTGTTCTTCACGGAAAACCTGAACAGATTCTCAGAAGACCTGGATTTCACACTGAACGGTAACGTAGACCTGGAGAGTACGATGTCCGCCGTAGTTTCGGACCTGAATTATCTCGGTATAATCTCCGTTGGTCAAAAGATGTCCGATACCGCGCTGGGCTTCGGCTTCAGGATAGAATCGCAGGGGCCTCTTTTTTCTGGTCCGAAGACAGCCGTTTACACCAGGATAGACGTGAGCAGGAGAACAGACATTCTATTGCAGACACTTACGAAAGTGATAAGACCGATTTACTCGGATGTCTCGGAGCTGTCACTAGTAGTTTTGGATCCATCAGAGATCGTGGCAGAGAAGGTAAGAGCGATCTATTCCAGGAAACAGGCGAGAGACGTTTACGACCTTTATTTTCTGGTCAACAAGGATATTCGATCTTCACTCGACATTATAAACAAGAAGCTCTCTCTTTACGATCTTAGTTTCGATGTCGAGTCCTTTAAGAAAAAAGTATCTGAAAAAAAGGAGATCTGGCACGCGGAGATGGATCCATTGGTAATGGGTGTCATCCCGGACTTTGATGTGGTTATGAAAACAATAATGAGGGCGATTTCCCAGATGGTTGGATCATAAGATGGAACTTCAAAGAGCAATGGACAACGTTTTCTGGCTACAGGGTAAAGGGAGACAGCTGGTTTCTTTAAATCTCGTGAGAGGTCAGACCGTATACGGTGAAAGAACGTTCAATGTCAGTGGAAAAGAATACAGGGAATGGATCCCGTCGAGAAGCAAGCTTGCCGCAGCCCTCTATAAAGGCCTAAAAGACCTGGATCTGAAAACAGGGTATAAAGTACTCTATCTCGGAGCTTCATCAGGCACCACAGTATCTCACGTTTCCGACATAGCCGGTGAAAACGGCCAGGTCTATGCAGTGGAGGTATCCGAGGAGATGGGTGCCAATCTGATACTGCTTGCGGAAAAGCGTAGGAACATATTCCCTATAATAGGCGACGCCAGGAAACCGGAAGATTACCCGAAGGGCATACCGAAGTGCGACTTCCTGTATCAGGACGTGGCTCAAAGGGACCAAGTAGAGATATTCCTAAAAAACATAGAGATGTTCCTAAAGAACGGAGGCTCGGCGGCGTTGGCTATAAAGACCAGGAGCGTAGACGTCTCAAAGCCGAGCAGAAAAGTGGTAGAGGACACGGTTAGAGCACTGAGAGCAAGACTCGACGTAAAAACATCCATAGACCTATACCCATATCAGAAGGACCACGCGCTTATAATAGTCAGGAAGAACGTCCAGCCTACAGGCAAGTCGGATAAGAATAAATAGAACAAAAACATCTTATTTTCATAGGCTACTAAATTATGGCGGACGAACAAAAATCTGAGTCTGAGAGGGAGGATCTTCTGGACAGGATAGACGTCCTGAAAAAACAGATCAAAACCTTCGAGAACGAGCTCGGCATAGACATAGAGGAACTGAGAAAGCCCATGTCTGGAGAGGAATCGCACGTGCTCCACAAGATGCTTGAATCCGAACAGCAGTTAGGCGTAATAGAAAAACTCATGAAAAAAGATGCACAACCTCCTGCAGCCAAACCAACTGAGATAAAGGTGGCCAAACCGTCACCGGCTCCGGTAATCAAGCTGGAAGAGGAGAAACTACTTGAAGCGCCGCACGTAGCGATGCTCGCCCATACTGAAAAACCTAAGTCATTGCAGCCTGTATCAATGCCGGAAGCCGCTGTGGAGAAACAGCACGAGGCTCCTGATATAGAGCGCACCGCAGAGAAACAGCATGAGACTCTTAATGTGGAGAGAGCAGCGGTTCAGGAAGGGATAACCTCGGATCTGAAAGAAAAGTCAAGGCAGATAGCAGAAATCTCGGCGATGGTCTCGCAGCTCAGGGAGAACATGCAGGCCATAAAACAGAGGCAGCCGGAAGAGAAGCCCATGGAAAGAGCCGAAATCGCCCAGCCGAAATCTGTAATCAGCAGGGGAACAGAGATCTCAAAAGAAGACCTGCCTTTGATATCGAACCTTATAGAGAAACTAGACAGCCTTATAAGATCGAACCAGGAAATCTCCGATAGGCTCAGGGAAATGATAAGCGAGAACAAGAACGTTAACGCCGCGAACAAGGTATCCGATCTTATAAAGAAGCTTGCACAGGCAGGCTTGAATGGCTAAGACGGTTTTCATAATAGTCGACGGGATGGCGGATCTCCCGATAAAGATGCTTAACAATAAGACCCCTTTGGAGTACGCTTACAAACCGAATATAACACTGCTCCTGAAGAACGCCGCTTATGCTTACCCGTCGGTTTTGGGCAAGCTTGCACCGCAGAGCGATGCAGGGGTAATGGCTGATCTGGGATACGATCCTATAAAATACTCTACCGGCAGAGGATGGTTCGAGTGCGTTGGTCTAGGCATGAAACCTACGGACGGAGACCTTAGCATAAGGGTGAACTTCGGTGAAGTCAACAACGGAAAGCTCTCCTCAGTAAGGGTATACATGTCAAAGGAGGAGCTGAAGGACCTGGAAGACGAAATAAACTCTAAGGTCAGGATTCCGGCAGAATTTGATTTCAAGTCCGGGGAAGGTTACCGCGCGGGTCTGGTAATAAGAAAGGGAAAAGTGCCGCTGTCCGCTTACGTTTCGAACAACGAACCGGGATACACTGCAAAATTCTATCCCAACGGAAAGAAACTAAGCTTCGCATCCGGCTTCAAAGACACGACGATAAAACCAGTGAAAGCCATGAGGAGGGAAGGAGCTGCGACCGCCAGGCTCCTAAACACTTTCATAAAAGAGGCGTCAAGGGTCATAAAAGAGTCTAAAGTCTACAGGAACAGAGTGAAGAACAAGCAGCAGCTGCCAAACTTCCTGTTCATAAGGGACGCCGCGGTAAGAGATCCGCGCCTTCCCGATATAAACGAAACATCGGGTAAAAAATGGTGCGCGGTCGCAGGCATGCCGCTGGAGAAAGGGATAGCAGAGTCGGTAGGTATGGAGCTTGTAGATCTATCGGAGTATCCTTCTCTGAACGAGGATCTAACCAGGAAAGCGGATGCCGCAGTGTCCGTGCTGAAGTCTTTTGACTGTGTTTACATCCACATAAAACAGACAGATTCGGCCTCGCATCTCGGAAAGTACACAGACAAGTACGCAATAATAGAAGTGATAGACAGGATACTCATCTCAAGATTATCCAAGGTGATAAGCGTGGACAAAGGAGACACTTTGGTCATGACGTGCGATCACGCCACGTCTTCGGAATTGAAGCGCCACATAGACTCGAATATTCCCGTACTAATCGTGAACAAAAGATTCGGTAGAAGCAATGATTTCGGCGAGACGGCATGCAGGAAAAATCATCTTAAACAGATAAGGAAAGCGACGGACATAATACCTTTCATGACCAAACTGTGGCGATACTAAAGAAAGGAAACGCTGGCGGACTGGAGATATCTGGCGCATCCAAAGGGCTACATGTTTCAATGGAAAAATTAATGAAATTAAAGAGCGCTGAAATGCCAACGATATTCAAGGATGGACTTGCCATCGGCGCTGCGTTTATGCTGGTGGCGTTATCAAAGCATTTCTATCTGCCAGTGTATTATTTAAAAAGTATTTAAATAAGTATAAGTATTATAATAAATGAACTTTAGGTGCGAAATGTGCGGTTATAACTGGGATTATTCACCTAGGAGCACAATAGTAAGAAAATACGTCATCTGCCCTGTGTGCCGTGCAAATATAAAAAACCCGCAATGGGGGCTTAGGGTTACCGGCCAGAAGAACCCGTCTGTGCAGGACATTAAGAAAATAATAATCCCAATCCTTTTAAGATATCACGTCAAAAAAGCATTCATATTTGGCTCTTTTGCACGAGGCGAGCAAAAGCTAGGGAGCGATCTCGATATTCTGGTCGACTTCGATTATAACAGCATGAAAGGACTTGATTATGTCAGGTTGTGGAAAGACCTGGAATCTTCATTGCAAATGAAAGTCGACTTGGTATCAAAAAACTACGTCAACAAACTCATAAAAAACGAAATAGAAAAGGAAGAGATAAGAGTAATATGAGGGAAATAGGGGTACTCAGACAGGACATATTGGGTTTTATAAACAGGATCGAAACGACTGTAAACACTAAAGAAACTTTTCTAGCTTCTGAGGACCAGAAGGACATTATTGTGTTCAATCTTGAGCGGATAGGTGAGGCACTGAAGCAGATGGCAAGCAAATTTCCTGAAACGTCCGATAACAAATCATTCAGGGAGTTTTCTGGATTACGGGATATAGTGATCCATAAATATTTTGATGTGGATTACGAGTTGATATGGAAGATAGTGAAGGAAGACATTCCCGTGCTTAAAAGAAGCGTGCTGGACCTGAAGGTAGAAGATGCCTAGAAAACACCGATTACTGTTAAAGTATATAAACATATGTAACATAATATTAACATATGTTAAAGATAATTAATGACCTCGCACCGTTTTTCGAGGATTGCTATGAACGGATAAGCGTTAGGAAGTATTCTAGGATCGTGGGAATATCTCCTCCTACAGCTTCAAGGTTGCTTAAGGACTATGAGAAAGAAGGTCTGCTGGAAAGATCGTCATACGAACGTTATATGTTCTTCAGTGCAAAACGAGACAGTAAGGATTTCGTGGACATATCCAGAATTTATTGGCGAAAACGATTGTCAGTTCTAACCAGCCTGGTAAGCAAGCGCTATGCTATCGAAGCGACCGTTGTGCTTTTTGGCTCATTGTCGAAAGCAGAGACAAAGAAGACCTCGGACATCGATTTGGCTCTTATTGGAGTCGAAAATGGCAGCGCACGGATAAAACCGGCCGAATTATCGCTGTTCCAGAAAGAACTCGATAGAAAGATAGAGCTGTTCGAATTTAAGTCTTTATCGGACGTGATGAAACTTCCGATCTGGAAGGCCGTGCTGAATGGGTATATATTGATGAATGCTCTGTAGATTAATAGATGAGGTCACCTTAGTTATAGGTCAAATAACTAACTTGAGGAAATCAATGATTGAGTATCTAAACAGCGGAAATGCGCTATGAGCAACCATGAGCTCGCCAATATGTTCTTTGACATAGCGGACATGCTGGAGATAGAGGACGTACAGTGGGAACCGAGGGCTTACCGTAAAGCCGCACTGTCGATATCAACACTGCCAGTCGACGTGAAGCAGCTTTACGAGCAGGGAAAGCTTACGGAGATAGAGGGCGTAGGTAAATCAATAGCCGCGTCGATAGAGGAATACGTAAAGACCGGCACCATGACAAAGTATGAGAAGCTAAAGAAGAAATACCCCTTGGATTTCACAACATTCAGGAAGATACAGGGGATGGGTCCGAAGAGGGTGTACGCCCTGTACAAAAAGCTGAGGATAAAGAACCTCGATGATCTTCGCTCGGCAATAGAGAAGAACAAGATAAGGAAACTAGAAGGGTTCGGCGAGAAGAGCGAGGAGCAGCTCAGACACAACATGGAATCGTTTTCAAGGGTAAAATCTGAGAGGAGAATGCTAGGGTACGTGATAGACGACCTTGAAGCTCTAGTTGAGAAACTAAGAAAGAGCGGATTCTTCGAGAGAGTAGAGATGGCCGGTTCGTCCAGAAGGATGAAGGAGACCGTCGGGGATTTCGATATCCTGGCGGTATCAGGCAACCCGGAAAAAGGAATGGACTTCTTCGTCAAGATGAAGGAAGTGGACGAGGTAATAGTAAAGGGTAGCACGAAAACCTCGGTGAAACTAGACATGGGACTTAACTGTGACCTGCGTGTCGTGGAGACAAAATCGTTCGGTGCCGCAATGCAGTACTTCACCGGGAACAAGGACCACAACGTGAAGCTCAGGAAGATAGCAATATCAAAGGGACTCAAACTGAACGAGTACGGAGTTTTCAGGAAGGAGAAGTCTATAGCTGGGGACACAGAGAAGGAAGTCTACGCATCTCTCGGATTGGACGTCATGGAGCCGGAACTCAGGGAGAACATGGGCGAGATCGAGGCCGCACGGACTCATTCGCTCCCAAACATAGTGGGGTATGGCGAAATACAGGGGGACCTGCACATGCATACGGCCAACAGCGACGGTATCAACACCCTCGACGAGATGCTCTCAGCTGCTAAGAAATGGGGACACAAATACGTCGCGATAACGGAGCACAGCAGGAGCCTACCAGTGGCGAAGGGCCTGGACGACAAAAGATTCGAGGAGCTGTTCAAGAAGATAGACAGGGTCAACGAAAAGAGCGACATAAAGATATTGAAGGGGGTCGAGCTGGAGATACTGAAGGACGGCTCTCTCGACCTGTCAAGCCAGACGCTTAAAAATATGGATATAATCATAGGCGCGATACACCAGTGGACTAGGGGGCAGGACAGGAGGACCCTGACAAACAGGATGTTGAAAGCGATAGACACCGGATTAATCACCACCATAGCGCACCCGAGCGGCAGGATGATAGGCAAGAGAGAGGCTTTCGATATGGATTTCCAGAGGATATACGAGAGCTGCAAGAAGAACGGCGTGTTCCTCGAGATAAACGGGTTTCCCGACAGGTCAGACCTGCCTTTCAACATGGTGAAAGAGGCTAAATCATTCGGAGTGAAATTCACTCTAGGAAGCGATTCCCACGGCGTTGACCACGTGCGCTTCATAAGGCTGGCGACGGCCATAGCCAGAAGAGGCTGGCTCGAGAGGAAGGACGTCGTAAACACGATGTCTTACAATGATATCCTCAAGCTAAGGCGTTGACACCAACAACATATATAAGAAGCGGAAGCGTTAGATTCAATTATGGTTGACAAGATAAAGAGCGGCATAACCGGTTTCGACCAGCTTATAAACGACGGATTCGTGAAGAACAGCGTTACCGCCGTATACGGTTCGCCCGGTGCCGGAAAGAGCATCTTCTGCACCGAATTCCTGAGGGAGGGGCTAATCGAAGGGGAAAAGGTCTTTTACATCAGCATGGAGCAGGATATCGACTCTTTCCTAAAACAAGCCGATTCTCTTGGCTTTACCGAATTCAAAGAGAATTTAAACTCTAACTTTATGTTCACAAGGATGTCTGGACACGATTTCAAGAACTTCCTTTCTATAGAGCTCCCGAAGATACTAGAATCGAGAAAGGGAAAACACTCAAGGATAGTGATAGATCCGCTGACGCCTTTCCTGTGGGAGATAAAGGATATCTCTCTTCAGAGAAGCATGCTCACGGACACCTTCAACAAGATAAGGGAGTTCGGCACGTCCATAATAACCATAGAGAGATATGGTGACATAAGCAGGCTCGAACTGTCGGAAGAGCTGGCGATACCTCTCTACTTATCCGATTCAGTCATAATGATGTCTATGATATACAACCAGAACTTCTATCAGAAGGCTATCTCAGTCATAAAGATGAGGTTCTCCTCGCACAGTGCCGGCATGCACCCGTTCGAGATATCGAACAAAGGGATACAGATATTCCAGGACCAGCCGGTGTTCTGACTCCGCTAGCTTTGAAAAAGACACTCATTTATAGCTTATCGTGCAAAGATAACTTATGGTATCTTTCGTAGGGGAGCTGCTTACTCTTCTCACCGTAACGACCTATTCCTGGATCAGGATGTTCATCGCCCTGGGCATATCGATGCTCCTGGCGATATTCATAGGCATCGCAGCGGCAAGGTCTAAGATGTTTGGAAGGATATCGATACCGGTAATAGACGTTCTTCAGACTCTGCCGATACTGGCGTTCTTTCCGTTCGCGATATACATAGTAGTGACGTTCATACCCGGTGTTATAGGGGTCAACGCAGCAGTGGTGTTTTTGATAATAACGAGCATGCTCTGGAACATGATCTTCGGCGTGTACAGTGCGGTCAGGATGATACCAAACGAGCTTATAGACATGAGTAAATTGTACGGTATGAGTGCCACGGAAAGGTTGAGGAAGATATTTATTCCTGCGAGCCTGCCGCGACTTTCCGAGCAGCTGAGCCTGTCATGGGCAATAGGTCTGTTTTTTCTCGTTACAAGTGAGATATTCTCGACAGGGAATGTCAATTACACAGTCGTAGGTATAGGTTCCACGCTGACGCAGCTCGGTGTGTCGGGCAATTTCGTTTATTATCTTACGGGTATAGGCGTGTTCATCCTGTTTGTCGTAGTGACAAGGCTTACCTTCTTCGAGGTATTTGACAGGTATGCTAACAAGTTCAATATAGATAGCTATGGAAAGCACAGGAAGCCGTCAGAGAAGGTCCCGCACAGCTCTGTCATTCTATCGAGATTCTCGAAAGCGTTATGGCGAACAAAGGATTCATTCAGAGCCAATATAAGACTCATAAAATTATCCGTTTATGCGGTTGTGGCGGTAATGACTGTGTTCATCGCAATGACGTCTGTGCCTTACCTTTCGGGACTATCGGAACTCCCTGCTTACGAAGCGCAGGCGCTGCTGGCGCTGGTGTACTCTCTTGCTAGGGTCTGGATAGCTTTTGTCGCAATACTCGCAGTAGGGATCCCACTCAGCATTTACGTTGTCTTCATGTCAAAGCACAAGAAATCGTACATGCTGACGTTTCAGATACTCGCGTCCATACCTGCGACCCTACTTCTTCCAGTGCTAGTTGATGCCACTGGGCATAACTCGGAGTTAGTGGCTTTCATAGTGTTCTTCCTGAGCGGCCTTTGGTACATTATTTTCAGCATAATCTCCGGATCAAAGTATCTGAGCCAGAATCTGCTCGATGTAAAGGAGGCTTTCCAGGTCAAAGGAGAGATAGCCTGGAAAAAGATATATTTAATGTCGATACTGCCTGGGCTGATAACGGGTGCAGTCACGGGAATCGCAGCTGAGTGGAATGCCAGCATAATAGCGGAACACTTCTCCATAGGACCATCGAATGTAGTCGTTACATCTGTTAAAACGGGGATAGGACAGCTTCTTAATACGTCTTTAACCTCAGCGAATCTATATCTGATGGTCGTCGCATTGATGAACATGACTATAATGATAATTCTGTTCAATACTTTTGTATGGAAAAAGTTATATGATAAGGTGACCTCAGTTTATTCATGAACGCAGAAGTAATAAAGGTAGACAATATATCCTTCTCTTTCGGGGATGATGCACGCGCAAAGATAATAGACAACGTGTCCTTCCCTGTTAATGAGTACGAGTTCGTGTCGATCATAGGTCCGTCGGGTTGCGGCAAAAGCACACTGCTCAGAATAATAGCAGGCCTAATAAAACCTACGAATGGGAGCACGCTTTATTATGGTAAGCAGGTAACCGCTCCTGAAAAGGAGATGGCCTTCGTTTTCCAGGATGCTGCACTACTGCCGTGGTTGACCAATATAGAGAACGTAAAGATAGGGATGGCGGCATATAATATCTCCGAGAAGGAAAAGACGGAGAAGGCAATGTCGATGTTAGCCAGACTAGAACTTAACGGATTTGAGGATGCTTACCCGAATGTCTTAAGTGGCGGCATGAAACAGAGAGTGGGGATAGCGAGAGCCCTAGTCTCGGGCCCTAAGGTAATCCTGCTCGACGAACCGTTCAGCGCTCTGGACGAGTTGACGGCAAGAAGCCTGCGAAGCGAAGTCCTTACGACGCTTAAGGACAAGACAACCGCTCTGACTTCCGCCATACTCATATCTCACAGTGTAGAGGAGTGCGTCGAGCTGTCGGATAAGATAGTCATACTCTCAAACAGGCCAAGTAGGGTAAAGGCGATAAAGAACATAACGCTCCCATATCCGCGAAACAGAAACAAAAAAGAGTTTAGGAACGCCGTCGACGAAATCTACGCGACCCTTATGCAGTGACTTTACAATTTTACCGTGGTAACAAATTATTGTTACTTAGGTTTATATAGACAAATTGCGTGATTAGTGCATGGACATCCGCTCGAGATGCTCCTTAAAAAAAGAGAGTATCTTGACATAGCGCGCCTTCAGGACGCAGTTATTTTGAACCTTTATAGCATGGTCCAAGGCCAGCATTTTTATTATCCTGTTTCCGATTTGGAGAAGACATTCATCGACATTGTATATTTCAATATCGACTTAAGAAAGGAGATAATCTAGCGCCTGATCTCTAAATTAAATAAAAGTAAATTAAGAAAATACTCCAGCCAGTGCCCAGTCAAACTGCGTAGAAAGATTCTGTTGGTATACCAGCAAAACACTACAGAACATCCTAGCAATCTACGAAAAGCACGTGCCGACTAAGATGCAGGAGTCTTCAGAGCGGTTTCCAAACGTCTTCATCGGGATCATAGCTGCACATCTCGGTTCTTATCAGGAGCCCTATCATCTCCTTCCTGAACTTGCGGATGTCGGTCTCCCTATTGATCTGGGTGACCAGCCCCTGCGACAGCATGAAATCGAAAAGCTCTTCCGTTGTCATATGGTGCTTCTTTAAGCGCTCTAGCATACTCCTGAACGGTTCGAGTCCTTTTAGCATCTGTCCAATCTTCTTCCTGAAATCCTTTATGTTAAGGGCGTTCCCGGCTTCGGTAAGAGTCGCTGTGCCGTTTATCACGGTTACTAAACCTAAGATTCTGCATGCTTCAAGGAGCGGAAAAAGGATCTCGAACTCGCTCTCCGAATCCTCGGCTAGCTTTGATAGAGGTGCAGAGCCCTCATTTTCTTTTAAGATAGAGATTATCCCCTTAAGATCACCTAGCTTTATCTCAAGCGGAAAAGTGTCTGGACCATTCATACGTACTAGTACTATTGAAACCCTATCTTATAAATCTTGTCAGACAAGAATATCGACGTATATTGGAGCGTGGTCGGAACCCTTGACGTTACCGAGGATTCCTGCGTCCTTCACTCCATCCTTCATTTCTTCAGATGCCACCAAGTAATCTATTCTCCAGCCTATATTTCTTTCCCTGGCGTTCGCCCTGTAAGTCCACCAGGTATAGTGTCCGCCTTCCCTGACAAACATCCTGTACGTGTCCAAGTAACCCATCTCCAGGAATCTGTCCATCCAGCGCCTCTCCTGAGCGGTGAAACCGGCGTTGTTCTCGTTGTCCTTCGGTCTGGCTATGTCTAGTTCGGTGTGGGCAACGTTGAAATCTCCTCCTATAAGAACGGGCTTTTTCCGTCTCAAGTTCTGCACGAACTTCTCGAATTCTCCATCAAACTTCATCTTGAAGTCCAGTCTGGACAGATCTCTGCGTGAATTTGGGAAGTAAACGTTGACAGCGTAGAACCAGTCCGTCTCGATAGTGACGACCCTGCTCTCAGAATCAAAACCGTCGTCCTCTATCCCGTATTTCACGGAGAGAGGAGCCTTCCTTGTGAGAGTAAGCGTCCCGCTGTATCCTTTTTTGTGGGATGGTATCATGTAAGCCTCATAGCCAAGGTCGAGAAGGGAAACGGGGACCGTGTCCGTCTTAACTTCCTGCAGCATAACAATGTCGAAATTACCCTTCTTTATAAAATCGCAGAGCCCTTTACCTATCACACTTCTGAGACCGTTCACGTTCCAAGATATTATCTTCATAGGTTTTATTCCATTCTCTGAGACAAATACTTTTAAATGAGAGTATACAGTATAGCTATTATATGGCTGTGCTGGCGAGGGACGAAATTCTCAAGCTGGTGCGTTCCGGTGCCATCAAAATAAGGCCTTTCGACGAGAGCCTGGTAGGCGCTGGTTCTATAGATCTTCACCTCGGCAGTACATTCAGGGTATTCAGGAAACCATCAAATATAATTCATGTAGAAGACAGAGTGGATTACAAGACTTCGACTACAGTGGTAAAACTGAAAAAAAATGAGCATATCATCATACAGCCAGGCGAGCTCGTACACGGGGTCACAGAGGAGAACATTACACTACCTTCTTCTTTATCAGGAAGGATAGAAGGCAGGTCGAGATTTGCCAGGATAGGACTTCTTACTCATGTCAGTAGTGGTTTCATGCAGCCAGGTTCTTCCGGAAAGATAGTCCTAGAAATAGTCAATCTCTCGCCGATGACGATGGCGCTGCACCCAGGTACTAAAGTGTGCCAGGTGGTTCTTGAGGAAGTAAAAGGCAGGGGCAGTTACAAAGGCAAGTTCGCCGGTCAGATATCCCCGTGAATTTGGGAAAATTTTTCAGCCGTGACAAAAATTTACGAAAAGTATTTATGTAAGTTCGTTCCTATATATACATTGTGATAGGAAAATCCGAGCAGGAGGAAGAAAATGTCGAATATATTAGTGGTGGGTATCATAGTAGCGTACCTGATGGCAATGCTTGCCGTTGTGTTGAGAAACAACTGGCTAGCGTCAAAGGGCTACTAAACTTTAGGTAAAAAACGTAGGAAAGTACGTACCAGTCTTACTGGTATTCTTAAACGGCATTCGTCACACGGTCATGTCTGCATTGGTGCATTTTTATACAAATACTGCCTGATATCTGTATGGGAAAGGGCGTAAATTTGGGGAAAGCATCCGAAATATCGGTCGGAGGCATGAAGGGTTTTGTCGTCAAAGACCACAAGATTCTGGTGTCAAATATAGGTGGAAAATTCTACGCTGTGGATTCTCTATGCACACATGTCAAGGGCCCCTTGGATAAGGGTTCTCTTGCAGGCGAGATAGTCACTTGTCCATGGCACGGTTCTGAATTCAACGTAGAGACCGGCGAGGTCATTAAGGGACCGGCCAAGACTGCCCTGAAAATGTATGAGATATCCGTGGAGAACGGAGAGCTTTTCATCAACCTGTAATAGGAGCAGTGCTGATTCTTCTATTGAACGGCTACGGCTACTGGTGTATTTCCGACATTTATGTTGGTTATGACGCTGTTCGTAACGGTGTCTATTACTGATACTGTATTATCTTTTGCGTTCGTCACGTACGCATAGTCACCGTTCCTAGTCATTGCGACACTGGTGGGATTCTTTCCGACGGATAATGTTATGGTCATAAGTCCTGTGGTCGTGTTTACCATAGAAACGGTGTCGGCAACGTTTTCAACGACGTATGCGAATCCGCCTTTGGGCGAAACAGCCAGTCCAATAGGACCTACGCTTACCTTTATCGTGTTTATGACGCTGTTGGATGATGTGTTGACTACAGAAACGCTATTGTTCGCATTATTCGCCACATATAAGTATTCTCCATTTGGAGATAGAGATACCCCTGATGGATACAGGCCTACCGAGATGTTCGCCGTAACGCTGTTCGTGGCTGTGTTTATTACTGAAACGCTGCTCTCTCCATTATTTACCACGTAAAGGAACTGTCCTCCCTGCGACATTACAGCAGAGTCGGGACCTACGCCGACCCGGATAGTTGCTAACACAGTATAATTGGAAAGAGATATGACGTACACGCTGTCGTGGGCATAACTAGTGACATACAGATAATCACCGTTGGCGCTGACGGCCTCGCCGTAAGGGTAACTGCCAACTGGCAGTTTGATAGTAGACGCGACAGTATTAGATGAAGTGTCTATCACGGATACCGTACTGTTGCCGTAATTCGCGACGTAAGTGTACTCTCCATTTGGAGACACAACTACTCCTTCCGGTTTAGCACCGACCTGAACAGTGGCTACTACCTGATTATCCGCGGTGTTTATCACTGACACGCTGTTACTGTTAGAATTGGCTACGTATGCGAACACACTCTGCGTCTGGGTATTAGAAGGGGCATTTCTCATGATAAAGAAAACCACGATCGCTATGACCACTATTACCGCGATTGCCACCATCACTAATTGCATGACCCTGGATCTGGGCAGTATCACCTTGGCACCATTATTTTCGCTATCGAGGGACATAATCTTACAACACAGCGTAGGTTTAAGAATATTACCTTTTGCTTTCCAGTCTTTTAAATATTTGTGGGCGAGACCGATGATCCAAGTCGCTGGATAAAAGAGGATCCTGAAAAATGAAAACATAAATAGCAGAAGAATAAAATAACAATATGCGGACAGCATACAACTTCAGACTGTACCAAGAAAAGAAATGGGGGAAGTCGCAATTTTAAGATGCCTACAGGTTTAGGCGGTAAATTGCATGTCATTATGAGGCATAAGTCGAAAAGCCAGTCCGCTCTAGAGTATATGATGACTTATAGCTGGGCAGTCATTGTAGTAGTCGTCGTCATAGCGCTTCTTTTTGCGATGGGGTTTTTCAACCCTTCCAGCAATCTCCCTCAGACAGTCATAACCGGTTTTGTAGCCACACCGGTGAATAGCGTCGCGGTGAGTTCCTCCCAGTTTGAGATTGCGGTTGGCAATGCAAAGATCAGCAAGGTAAACATAAGTGGAATATCCGTGCTGGTAAATGGTCATAACTTTACGAATTTTGTGTGCTCACATAATGGGGAGGTGCAACCAGGGGGAAGTGTCTTCTGTACTATATATGGTACTTATCCGCAGTCTGTAACTGCGCGCGTTTACATAAACTACAGTTTCTATAACGGAGCTTTCACAGAGCAGGATGTCTCTACAGGCACTGTACAGACTTCAACAACGTCTGCTCCGCTGCCTTCGATAGGCTCTACATCTTTTGTAGAGACGGGTCTTCCGTCAGGATACGCGTGGACTGTTACTTATAATGGTGCTAGCGAAAGTTCCTCTACGAATGAGATAACGTTCCCACCTGTGAGTTCCGCTGGATACTTCCAGTATACGGTCAGCATACTCTCTAACAGCACAGGCGGCTGTACGACAACATACACACCTAGTCCGGCTTCTGGAACGGCAGCATCCGGCATTACGACGGGTGTTAGCTTTTCACATGTCACGTACTGTGTGACTACGTTCACCGAGTCTGGACTTCCACCGTCGTATACGTGGCTGGCGACCTACAACTCCGTGCAACACAGCTCATCGACGAATACCATAACATTCACGACTGGTGAAGGTACGTACGCTTACTCTATAAACACCCTCGCCAATTCGTCCAGCGGCTGTACGACCACTTACACCCCTTCTTCCTCGCCTGCCAGCCCAATCGCAGCAGGCATAACTGCCTCAGTAGGATTCTCTATATCTACCACATGTACTACTACATTCACGGAATCCGGTCTTCCAAGCGGATACAAATGGAATGTGACATATAACAGCGTGCTGAAGAGCTCGACGTCAACCACGATAACTTACTCTACCACATACTCAGGGACAAAACCAAACTATGCGTACAGCATAAACACGCTGAGTAACTCGACTGGAGCGTGTACTACGACATACACTCCTTCTCCTTCTTCAGGAACATTGACAGCAGGCTCGACACAGTCCATATCATTCAGTAGCTCTACCACATGTACTACGACATTCACGGAATCCGGTCTTCCAAGCGGATACAAATGGAATGTGACATATAACAGCGTGCTGAAGAGCTCCACTTCCAGCACCATAACCTACTCTACTACATATACAGGAACGCAGCCGAGTTACTCTTACACTGTGAATACGCTTTCTAACTCGACTGGAGCGTGTACTACGACATATATTCCATCTCCTTCTTCAGGAACATTGACAGCAGGCTCGACACAGTCCATATCATTCAGTAGCTCTACTACATGTACTACTACATTCACGGAATCCGGTCTGCCGGGAGGATATAAATGGTATGTCACATATAACGGCGTACAGCAGAGTTCTACAACGTCATCTATTGCATTCTCAGATGCTCCTGGTACCTACTCTTACACTGTGAATACGCTTTCTAACTCGACTGGAGCGTGTACTACGACATACACTCCATCTCCTTCTTCAGGAACATTGACAGCAGGCTCGACACAGTCCATATCATTCAGTAGCTCTACCACATGTACTACGACATTCACGGAATCCGGTCTGCCG
>JAKAAW010000016.1 GCA_021802105.1 Nanobdellota archaeon
AACCAGGGAATTAAGCATAGCTTTTCCTTCCTCTTTATTGGTAAGAATCGAGCAGATACTATTAAGCGAGTTAAACCAGTGAACTACTTCATTTCCTATCCTTGAGAAATGCAAAAATACCATAACCCGCGCTGGTGGGCAGTATAGTGTTCAAGATCCTGAAAATAACAACTGTAGAGATGGAGATAACCCCAGGTACCCCGTTGGCAAGGAGCAACGTAATCGCCACTGCATCCATGGATCCGATCCCAAACGGGATCATAGAAATAAAGCCAATCACCGCAGAAAAGCTAAATATGAAAAGTGACATCGCGAAGCTTATGTTTTGATTAAATGCTAAGAGTATGAAAAATATCAACGAGCCTTCGACAACAATTGTAGGAAAGAAAGCCAAGACCTCATAAAGTATATCTTTTTGAGATAGTGCAGAGTTGCTTTTCATTTTTTCTAGATATTTAACTAATCTTCTCAAGAATCTAAACTTTTTAGAGATTTCCAACATTAGGTCGTTCGTTTTTCTTAAACCTAGTATTGAAGCTATTGCATAGGCTACCGCTACCACGGCGATTGCATAAACAACATACTTTGATACAATCACAGCTGTTATCAGAGCCATCACCGAAACGGACAGAAAATTACTGAGTGTAAGGGATAAGATAATGTTGCCTGAAAAATATTTATATTTCTTTTTGAATCTCTCCAGGTCTTTTAATATAACAAATTGGCCGGCTGCGGCAGGGATTATCGCCAATCCAAAGAAAGCGTACATCGTCAATAGATTTATCGTTCTCCTAAGTTTTATTCCGAGTTTGTGAAGGACATAGTACCATGGAATAAACTTAAGGAGCGGAAATACTAAAAATGCAATGAACGCGTAAATTAAGAATATTGGTTTGGCGTTTTCTATCTGTCTTATCGCTGCAGAAAAGTTATATTGGCTTATAAGCCATATCAAAAGGGCTAATCCAATCAGCAGGGTTACATTGTTTAGGTTAAATATTCTCCTCATAAACAGTCATGTGTCTCCTCTATTTTATAGTTTATCTATCCCATAAGTTAATAATCAATTTAATATACTAGCTTAACTTATTATCACTAGAGGAGCAGATGAAGCTTTTAACCGGTTGGTTGGGGGTTCAAATCCCCTCGAGCGCAAGCGCCCGTAGCTCAACTCGGTAGAGCATCCGTTGCCCCTCAATCAAAGTTCATTCTCTCTTATCACAAGTATTGAATAGGTCCTCTTTATGTTTTTTAAAGCATGCAATCCATTCGTGATAAAATCAGTAATCTTTTCTTTTTGGCCGGCGACAGATATTAAATAATCCCAACCGCCGCTTATGCTAAACACGTCTAAAACAATATCTGAATAGCTCTTGAGAAGAGTGAGCAGCTCTTCAGAGTTCTTCTTATTCAAAGAAGTTAGTGATAGCAATATGAACATATACTCGCCGTCTATCTGTTCCGCTTTAAAGGAGGTCCTGTATCCCTTTATGAAGCCCTTCTCCTTCAGTTTCTTGAAATGGTAGTACATCGTGGAGCTACGCAAACCTAGCTTCTTCGCTACGGCAGTAATGTCTAGATTGTCCTTTAATTGCCTTAAGATCTCGATGTCAACTGTCTTTATTTTGGCCATATTTGTATAATTTATAAATGTCTATCCTAATATTATGCCAGTATTTAAAGCTTAATTGTAATCTTTACAAATTTAGTTGACTTTTATAATTTCGGCGCCCCAGAAATTTGACACTGTATCGTTCGATTTCATGAATTCATTACGCCCGAATATGGTTCCGAGTAATGAAGGTGGGATATAAAACGATGCAAGGCCGATGTAGGAGAAGACTATGCCATGCACCCTATTCGCTGCATTAACTGTAGTCGGGATAAATTGCGTGTAAGTTGTAGTAGATGAAGGCAGCAGGAAGTAGGTTCCATTAGCTATATACACCGTGGAGTTGTTTGGAAAATTCACCAATGTCGCATTACCGACCTTTGTGTTTCCATAGTATACCCCGCATAAGTAGAATGCATCAACTTTGCTGATGAATGAGAGGCATTGCTGGTAGGCACCAGAGTAGTTTTCAACCGAGTAGTTCCCAGAGAACTCCGTCAAAGAAGGCGCAGGCTCTCGGATGAGGTTGTAGAAATAAGAGAGGTTGTCTAATTCGCCTAGATCCGCCAGAGCAAATTCAGTTTTATTGGACTTTGCACCGCCAAACATCAATTTCGCATACTCAGTGTCATTCTCTACCAATACGTTGTTATTACGCATCAGCCCGATTGTTTCATTGTAATACTGAGACGGCACGAGGAGTGTCTGGTTAGAGTATTGCTCGTTGAAATATTCGACAGCATACATGATCGGCGCCGGGAGAGTAGACTGTGGATGACTGACCTGTAGATATCCTTTCAGATAGTAAGCGAGGACGGCGATAACGACAACTGCTATTATGATATAAAGTAGTCTCAAGTTTATTCTTATTCTCATAGGAGCTTACTCTGTTTTCTTCTCTTCTTCTTTCTTTTCAGTGTTCTGCTCGTCCTGGGTGACTGTTGCTGGTGTTTGGCTCTCCTCCACGACATTCTCAACTATGCCTGTATCTTCTTCCGTTTCCGTAAGGTGCAGCACGCTGAATTTCCTTCTAATAGTCGGCTTGGCTCTGCCCCTGGCAAATTTAGGTATACCTTTGAATAACTTAGAGTTATGTATCTTTTTTGCGCAGTCTGGGCAGTAATACACCTTTATTCCGTCTTTGTACATATAAACCGCCCTATCCCTTCTTATCTTCTGTCCGCATGATGCACAGAGTACTGTTCCTATTCTTCCCCTTCTTATGTTCTTGCTCATATGGTATACCTCAGACGCCAAGTCCTTTTATACATTTGTGCCACTGTTATTTATGCTTTTTCAATATCAACGAGACATAACATTTATAAACGAGCATCTACGAGATACTATATGGAGAAGCGAGGCGGTAGGTGGGCATTGCATACGTTGAGGGCTTTCTCGATTTTATCATTGATACTATTTCTGGCGCTTTATCTTTCAACGATACCCTTGACGATCCTGTTTGTAGGGGTAGGTTTGCCGGTTTTCATAACAGCTTTAATACCTCTCTGGAGGTTGAGCAAGAAAGAACGTGAATTTAAAACATCTTACAGGGTAACGATGCTCTCCTTTATAGCATCAATAGCTTTCTTCATAGCTTTCTTTCTCTTGGCATCAAGTTCCAATACGGTTTACTCAAACGTCTCCTTTTTTGATGCTTTCTTCCTCTCAACTGGTGGGGTAATCGCCTTTGCCATGCTGTCCCTTGCTTTCGCTTCATTATTCAGCATATCAATCGGTATGGCATTGGGTCTCTGGAGAATCGGCATTAAACATAAATCTAGAGCGATAAAGCTAGGGGCGGTCCTGTTTATCATTCCAATACTGGATATGGCTGGCGCGCTGCTCTTAATATTAGGGTTGTTCTCCTTGAAGCGGTTGTCTTAGTATTTTAACTACTACACAATAAATTAAAAGCTTAAATACCTTCGCCGTCATATGGTATACATGGGAGACGAATTGGATGATATACTGGCTGTAGAAGACAGGGCGATGAACGAACTGTCTGCTCTTCAAAAAAGTGAGAGAAAGCTGATAGATACGATCAAATTCTTTGAAGGTTCCACTTTGTCAAATGGGGAGAAAATAGCAGATAATGAGTACGCTATGCATTTACCGAATTTTGATGTTAGACTGTACCGTGCGCCGGACAAGGATTATGGATGTGAGGTAAACGAGCTGACAATTGTCTACAGAAATGAAAAGGTACTTGATGTAGTGTACAAATTCGACAAACTCACAAATAAGTTACGCTATCAGGTCGGGAGTTATGTCGGCGGACCATGGCGCAGGGAAGCGGATAGGCTGATGGGCGGCGTTTCTGTCAAAAATATAGAAAAGATGAACAGAGAGATAGGCGAAAAAAGATTATCATTAGGGAATTACAGGTAAAACCGCAGTGGGGGTAACCACAACGAGCCATAGAGAAAAGAATAAATGCGTGCAGTTTCTTAGAGTTTGAATGGAGCAGAGCCAGGAAAACCTAATTAAAAGTGTGATAGAGCTAAGAGAGTCACTAAAGATATTTGAGCAGAGACTAGCCCAGATGAAGGATACGATAGCGATGGTCGACAAGAACAATATGGACAAGTACTCAGATATAAAGGCAGTCCTTCAGAACATATTCGCGGAAGTAAACGAGGAAAAGAACAGGATCCTGGAGCTTAACGACAGGCTTTTGAGGTTGTCAAAGCAGACCGAGGATTTTGCGAAGGAGCGGGATCTTAAGGTAATGGAGAAGTACGTATCCCTCATCGATCCGTCAAGGTTTTTAAGCCGAGATGACGTAATAAAAATAGTGGATAATTACTTAAATAGTAAGAAGTGGGCATAGATATGAGTTTGCTGGATGCTTTCAAGAAAAAAGGCGAAACTGCAGTGCCGGATATATCTGGCATGGTGAGCGCAGGCATGAGCGATCAGGACATAATCGATAGCCTAAAGCAGCAGGGCTACGATAATTCAGTCATAAGGCAGGCACTGATGGCAAAAGGCACGCAACAGCAGCAGGCTCAGCAAACCCAGACACCGCAGGTAATGCAGCCCATTCAACAGGTACAGCAACAGTCAATAGACCAGACAGTCCAGCAACCAGCAAAACAGGATCAGTCAAAGGCCGCGATGAGCGAAGAGTCACTCGATACAATCCAAGCGATACTCGAGCAGATAATAGAGGAGAAATGGAAAGCATCCTCTTCGGAGGTAGAATTCTTGAAGAACAGCGTGAAGAAGGTTGATGATTTTTCGCATAGCATCTCGGAGCAGCTTGACAAGCTATCACAGAGGGTGGACACTATCCAGAACATGATGATCGGAAAGACAGAGGAGTACAACAAAGCGTTGATGGATGTTAATGTCGAGTTGGAAGCGTTCAATAAGGTTATAGACAAGTTAGTGCCGGCGATGAGCGACAGCATAAAAGAGCTTAGGGATCTGATAAGCAATTTCAAGAGTCAGAACCCAAGTGCTTAATCTGTCAAGAGTTAATCCTTTGAAGCTCTGTGTTCGTAGAATAAATCAATTTCATTTAAATTCTTCTCGCCTATTATTTTTGTAAGCAAGCCGTCCTCTATGAAAAGTTCATTTATTACTTCAGCCCCATCAAGTTTCATCGACAAAATATATACGATAGCACCTTCGTTATTTGTATCTTTGTATTTGATTGCGCTGTTCCTGACAATATAGCGTGGGTCTACCAGCATTAGGTGCTTTTCTAAACCAGTATAACCGCCCTCATCGTGTATGGAATGCGTGTAAAGAGAATGAGTGTGCCCCTCGAATTCTTCGATCTGTGTCACACCAGAATGGTGGTGTATTATGTACTCTCTCTTACCATCAGTGTATTTGAGACTAAAGGGGAGCTCATCCAGTACGCTTAGAACTCTACTCAAATCTGCATCCTCTTTATACGTTGAAACACTGGTTCTCATGCAGATACATTGAAATTCACTTATATTTATGCACGTTTGTAAGGTCGGTTACCCACCGTGGGGACGGCGGCTCTCTTGTCAACAATGTACCCTATCACCACCAGAATCACACTTAGCACTGCGACTGCGATACTGATGAAGAATACTTGGTTGGTGAAAGGCGAGAACAAACTAAGCGGCAACTTTATCAACATTCCGCTTATGTTTATATTGCTGAACATAGGGAGGAAAACGTAGAATATCCCGAAGACTGTAGCAGCGGTCAATATTGACACTGAGAGCATTGTCTTTCCCGTGTTCTTAAATTTGCTCCCTCCATGCGACGAGAAAAGAATCAACAGAAACCCAACGGCCACAAATAACAGCGAGAAGTATTCCTCCTCATATAATTTAGAACTGCTAAGGAGCGAGACTAAGAAATTTGACCCTCCTGAGTTGGAGGAACCAGCTAGAAGGCCGAGCACGCCGGCAGAGCTTAGATTCAGCTTGCTCTCCAAGGCAGACAGAGAGCTAGAGTTTAAGCTTGAGGTGGTTGACGACAAGCTGCTGTTGTATACGCTTGCTATTATCTTGTTTGTGTACTGTGGCGTTAGGATTCCTGATGAATTTATAGCGAACAGAAATATGAATGAAGAGAGAAAGATGAAGAGCAGAAGACCCCCTAAGTATCTACCTATCCCCGACAATACACCCATACCTTAATAAGAAAACCTTGTTATTTATAAATTAGGTAGCCGATTAATTAAGATATGAGGATTTACAATACACTGACGAGAAAAGAGGAGACGTTCAAGCCGATTGAAAAAGGCAAGGTGAGGATGTACTGTTGCGGCCCGACAGTGTACGACTACGTCCATATAGGCAACTTGAGGACCTTCATATTCTATGATACACTGAAGAGGGTGTTTGAGCACCTCGGGTATGAGGTTAAACAGGTTATAAACCTCACTGACGTTGACGACAAGATAATAAAGAACTCTAGGGAGAGACGCATCAGCAGAGAGGAATACACGGGGGAATACTCAAAATTTTTCTTTGAGGATATAAAAAAGATTAGAGTAGAGCCTGCGACAATATATCCCAAGGCGACCGAGAACATAGACAAGATGGTAGATATAATAGAGGTGTTAATCCAGAAGGGGTTTGCGTACAAAGCAGAGGACGGAATATATTACAGCATAGGAAAGTTCAAGGACTACGGGAAGCTTTCAGGCATAAAGGTAGACAAAGGGTTATCAAGGATAAAAGCTGATGAATATGATAAGATATCTGTGTCGGATTTCGCACTTTGGAAGTTTTGGGATGAGAAGGACGGAGATATCTTCTGGGAGACAAGAATAGGTAAGGGCAGACCTGGTTGGCATATAGAGTGTTCCGCGATGAGTAACAGGTTCTTAGGCGACACATTAGACATTCATTCTGGAGGAGTTGATCTGATTTTCCCGCATCATGAGAACGAGATAGCGCAGAGCGAGGCATACACAGGGAAGAAGTTTGTGAACTACTGGGTGCATGCAGAGCATCTGTTGGTGGACGGAAGGAAGATGTCAAAAAGCTTGCATAACTTCTACACTCTGAGGGACTTGGAGGGGATGGGCTTTGATTCACTGTCGTTTAGGTTGATGTGCCTTGATGCGAATCACAGGGACAAGCTAGACTTTACAATGGAAAATCTGAAAAGGTATGAAAAAACTCTGAATGATGTAAACACCTCATTCAAACTGCTTGAAAAACTTAACGAGTCAAACGGCGCAGGTATAGATAAAGAGATAGATGCTATATACTCTGCATTCGATGAGGCGTTGATGAATGATTTTAATACGCATGCTGCTTTGGCTCAGTTTTTCAAGCTGATAGAGGTAGCTAACTCAAGAATCAAGGACGGGAAAATAGGGAAACATGAGAAGAAAAACATAATCGATAAATTGAGGGGGATGGATGAAGTCTTGAATATAATTGACAAGGAGAGCATAAGCCAGGATATAATCGATTTAGCAGAGAAAAGAAAGGAACTGAGGAGGAAGTCAAAGTGGGGCGATGCAGACGAGATAAGAAGAGACATATCAAATAAGGGTTATAGTATAGTGGATCTAGAAGACGGCGGTTATATAATAGTAAAGAGAAGGAAATACGCGATGTAGAGGGTAAAGCAAAACTAGAGAAATAATAAATTATATAAGGTCCTATCTAATCTCATTGCTATGTCAGATGGTGAGCTGACAGAGCGGTTATGTACTCGTCTGCAAATGACAGATGCTGTCATAGCATCATCAGGGCATAACCGAAAACGAGGTATGCGGGTCCGACTCCCGCGCTCACCTTATACAGTACCTCCGAAGGTAGATTTTGGCAAATCTGCCTCACGGAACGCTGCTAGTAGCCTACCAGTCGGTGTTTACGCACATGGCTTCTTTCAAAACCGCGCTCAGAAATCAAGCCATTTTGTCAAATGATGGAAGGTGGTTTAAGTGACCTCCTTCCTATAATAGGTATGACAGGACAGCATTACACAGGGCAGGAAAAAGCAAAGGTCAGGGCGATGGTCCAGTACGGGCTGAGCAAGCGCAAGGCAGCCGAGATCCTAAACATAGCCCCAAGCACCATCTGGCGCTGGAATTTGCCCCCTTCCACTTTCAAGAATGTGGAATACCCTGAGAGGACTAGACAAGAGGCAATTAGCCTATACAAGTCAGGCATGTCCAGATTGAAGATATCAATAAGGCTAGGGGTGGGAATGCGTGCCCTAAACCGCTGGCTTGGCAAGAGCAAAGACGGCAGAGAATTCAATATGTATCCGTTGGCAGTTAAGCAGCAAGCTAGGCGATTAGCCAGGGATAAATCTAAAAACCCTTAACAAGTGGCTGAATATAACATCAGAAGTCAAAACCTATCCAGACAAACTTAAGAAAAAAGTAAGGCGCTTAATAAAAAGCGGCATTTTCCAGGCGTGATATTTATTGCATAAACATACTAGTGAATTCGCCGGAAGACGGCAACATTATTAGAATGTGGCTAAACTATGTTGTTAAAGACCCAAATCTACCCAAGCATGGAATATCATATAAAACGACGAAAACTTATGTCGGCAGCCATTTAATGGTGATGAATAAACCATGTTTTTCGGAATAGACGTGCTGGTATCGTTCATCCAACAGTATAGGTACATAGCTTTTTTTATCCTGGCGTTTCTTGAAACTACGCTGGCACCGATACCTAGCGAGGTAGTCCTGCCATTCGCAGGCGCGATGATCGCGCTTAATCTATTGAAACCGGTTTTTCTAGTGACCGATGTATGGCTAGGGAACCTGTTGGGTAACATATTCGGTTATCTTGTGGCATATTTCGTCAGTATAGATGTAGTCTTGAAGTATGGAAGGAAGCTAGGGTTCAAGATGGAAGGCTATATGCAAGGAGAAAAATGGATCAAGAAATACGGCGTACCCTTCGCCTTCATAACCGAGCTGCTTCCAGTAGTGCGCTCAGTTACATCTATAGTCTGCGGTGCGTTCAAGATGGACTTCAAAAAGTTCGTTATCCTCACGTTCGCAGGATTCGTCATATGGTCTTCTGCGCTGATGTATATCGGCTATGTTCTTGCAGGCAACTGGCAGTCCGTTGTCAGCTTCCTGGAAAATTTCAGCCTCTATATAGGGATAGCAGCGACACTAGTCTTACTCTTCATAATGAGACACTGGTTGATAAAACTAGGCAAAAAGATCCTAGAGAAACTTTAGGAATTAAAAGCGGTCGGTCAATCATCTAACAAAAGTATAAAAATCGTTAAAGGCTGATAAGATATTAGTTTTGTATGGAAGAATCAAACATGCGCACTACGTCCTTCATATTTGATTTTATCGGCGGCTTATTTATTTTATTAGATGGCGCGTTCAGTCTGCCAATAAACATGCCGATGCAAGTATATGCGATGGCATTTCCATTCCTTGCGATTGATTCAATACACTTGTTTCTGAGCATTCTCAGCGTGGCAATGGGCGCGGTGGTAATCGCTTTGACACTCGTTTATCTTGTGCAAAAACGAAAACAGAGCATAAACTTTTCTTTGGTGCTTCTAAGTATAGCCATTATAAGTTTTCTTAGCGGCGGCGGATTTATAGTGGGTGCAGTACTGCTGATAATAGTAAACGTATGGTCAGTTGCGGGGCATCTTACCTTTAAAGCGATTAAGCCGGGGCAAAATCGCATAAGCAAGTCAGCGAGTGGAGTTCAAAAGCCGCTGCGCCAGAATCTTACGGCCGACGAAAAAGTAATATGGGATTTGATAAATAAGAACAAGGGCACCATTCTGCAAAGCAAATTGATAGCAGAAAGCGGGTTTTCTAAGGTAAAAACGACAAGAACGCTGGACAAACTCGAAGCGCGTGGCCTTATTGAAAGAAGGCGCATCGGCATGTCTAACGTGATAGTCAGAAAGTGACGTTTTTATACGTGAAACTAGTTACAAATTACCTTTAAAGGCAGTTTCTGAGGACAGTTCCCAATCTAAATCGATTCGTCGATGCATCGATTTGGAGGCAAAAATGGAAAAACAGGACAAAACACAAACCTGGATTATCGTCGCCGTGATAGTGGTTTTGGGCGCCGTAGCGATAACTGCACTTGTGGTTTTAGGTAGCGGTGTAAACGCATACAGATCTGACCCGACCGGAAATTACGGAATGATGGGATCATATGGCGGTATGATGACTCATTCGGCGATGTCTGCCAACGGTTCGGCGGTCCTAGGTTGTTCAGGGTAAAAATAAGAAAAGTTTGGGAAAAAGATGGTAGAGAAACTTAAGAAGATCGTATGCTCGATTGTATTAGCAGTGCTAGTGCCGCTATTGCTTTTGTCGACAATGCAGATTAGTTATGGAATGTGCCCTCTCTGCATCGCAGGGGCTGCGGTCGGGCTGTCTCTTGCAAGATATTACGGCCTAAGTGATATAATAGTTGGACTGTGGCTCGGCGCACTGGCCGTTTCCACAGGGGTGTGGCTAGCTAGACTGACGAGAAGAAAACTAGGCAAAAGGATACCCGCCCAGACGCCAATCGTTTTTTCGCTCGTATTTGCATCAACAGTAATACCGTTTTATTTAGCCGGTTTCTTCAATGGTATGCCGGGCATGAGCGATGCCGTATTCGGCATTAATAAATTACTTTTCGGCCTAGTTTTGGGCAGCGTTATCACTTATATGGGCGCCCCGGTAAGCAACAAGATAAAAAAGACGGTAGGGAAGTCCTTTCCGTATCAAACCATACTTTTAACGCTGAGTTTATTGGCATTGTTTTCATTTTTGTTTTGGTATGGTGGCGTGTAGGGAAAAATGGAACTTAAAAAAGACAATAGAATATCTGAAACGATGACAGATGCCTTCAAGAGAGTAAAAGAGCTCGAACGCTCAAACAAACTCGATTTGTCTTCAGGTGAGGACCTGAGCATAGCAATTATGAACCTCATCTCCATAGAGGAGCATCTTTACTTCAGCGGTGCCAAAACGGGAAATGAAGAGTATTTCCTGCTTTTGGATTCGGTGCGAGACATGAGGAAATCCCTTATGGCCGAGCTGGTTAAAAAGGGTGATGGCGAAGAATGGTGCGTGTCAAAACACCTGCTCGCAGCGACAATGCGCCTGACAGAAGTGGGAACAAAGGAATTCAAAATAGACAGAAAAGCCGCTGAAACAAAGTTCGCAACGGCATTCAGGCTTTATTCTCTGTTTTGGGAGATAAACCTGGGGAACTTATCAAAAAGGAAAATCTCGGACGAATCGGGGGATAAATTAAAAACAAGAAACAGCTGGGTGGGTTTCATAAAGAAAGCCCTAGACTGTTGTAAGGAGTGATGTAATTACGAAATTGAAGCATTTGCTCGTTGCGCTGATCGTATTGGCAGGAATCGTCGTCGGCGTGTATTACCTGATCACCACGTCTTCCGGGGTCCCACAGAACGGCGGACAGACCGTATTTGATGGGGGGCTGCTGTACAATCAGCTCGGCGCGCAGACAATAACTGGCGCACGCGTTCTGTCCGACAACGGTTGCAAGACAGACCCAAATACGGGATTGTCGAACTGCACTGCCGAGATAGAAACGCAGTATGGTACTATATACTTCAATTATGAACATAATATGATGATGAAGCCATGCCTTTCTAACGGCGATATCGTGAATATAGTCATAGGCGCCGATGGCGTGGCCGAAGTGACGAGGACATATTGGAACGGAGGGGGTGCATAAACGTAGACTTATATGGGAGACTGTTGCGGCGGAGAGCGCAAGGATAAAGACACCGAACACACGGAGAACTGTGTTGATACACCTGCTTGCAAGGAAGAGAATGACACGGCTGTAAAAAACGAGCAGAAAGCTTATACAGACAGTGCACAAAAGCAGTCAAGGAAGACTTTAGTAATGTTAGTTGCGATAGTCGCCGTAGTTTCCGTGTCTGCTCTGATACTTTTTTCTATGTTTACTAGCGGGAGGACTAACAACGGCAGTGCTCTTCTTCAGACGCCTCCGCTTTATGGCTCAAACAGCATAGATTTCCAAGCGCTTGTGCAGACTGTCTACCCCGCCAGCGGTTTTGTACTGCCAATTAAGTGGGGCAATTCGGTAAAGATCTTACTCGAAAGCGGCGCATTGAATATGACTGCCCTAGTTTCTGCAATCGAGGCCAGCAAACAGAATGTTACTCCGTATGAGACAGAAATCATGAACGGAGTGTTTAACGGGTACATTAATGTGAACAGCAGCGACAGTGCCTTTCTTCTTTATGTCTTATGGAGTTTAGGCGTCAACAATAATAATTATATAATAAATGATGGGCCGATATCCAAATTCGGAAACCCGGACCAGTACGCTAGCACGGGCGGCTATCTACCGCTCGGCAGACTACAGTTAGGTGCATTATACATACTAAATCTAACGGCTTCCCAAGAACAAGAAGCCATTGACGTATCAGAAAAGACTTTCCGGCCTTGCTGCAATAATCCAGCGATGTTTCCGGATTGCAACCACGGCGCAGCCGAGCTGGCTCTTATAGAGATGATGTCGGCACAGGGTTATAACGAAAGCACGATTTTTCAGGTTCTTAGGAACTTTTTATCGATGTATTATCCGCAAAACATGTTCGATGAGGCGGTCGTATTCGCTTCGCAAGGGATAAACTTTTCCTCGGTGCCTGCGAATACCACTGTAAGTTACTCTCTTTTCAGCGCCGCCGGAGCACAGAATGTTGGCAATTACATCCAGAAGTACGGCCTTATACCATCCCGTTCAGCTTCTAGTGGAGGGAGCTCTTGCTCAGCATGAAAATGTTTCCAATGGCGTTAGGTTTTTATATCCGGGAGTATACCAATTAAAATGGAAAAAGATGTTGTTTGCGGGATGGAAGTCGCTAAGACCTCCGAATACAAAAGTGCGGTCAAAGACAAGACTTTTTTTTTCTGCTCGACCGAATGCAAGGCTAAGTTCGATGCCAACCCAATAAAGTACGCACGTTGATGCCAACCGATCCAATATGCGGGATGCACGTTCCGCAAAGCTCAGATATAACGCTTGAACAGGACGGCCAGAAGTATTTTTTCTGCTCGACCGGATGTAAGATAAAATTTCAGGCGCCGGAGGAGGAGAACAAAAAAGAACGAACTACCCTTATGGTCGCGTGGGCGTTCTCGCTCCCAGTGCTGCTTATAAATTATCTGCTTGCGGTGCCGTCAAAGGACTATATAATGCTGGCTCTCGCGCTCCCGGTACAGTTCTATTCCGGCCTGCTCTTCTATAGGGGAGCATACCAGGCGCTCAGGATGCGCTCGGGAAACATGGACCTTCTCATCAGCATAGGTACGCTCACCGCTTTTTTCTTCTCGGCTTTTGTAACGCTGTTCCCGGGCTACTTTTCCGCTTCCGGCGTTTATTTCGATACTTCGACGTTCATAATATCGCTTATCCTGACGGGAAATTACATACAGGGGGTTATGGAGCTGAGGGCGAACGACGCCGCGAACAAGCTCCTCAGCAGGATCCCGTCACACATACACATTATAGATGATAAAGGCGAGATAAAAGACATCGAGATAGACGCGGTCGAGAAAGGCGACGTGATACTCATAAAACCCGGGGAAAACGTACCGGTAGACGGGAACGTGCTTGAAGGCAAAACGGAAGTGGATGAATCCATGCTTACCGGCGAAGCGGAGCCTGTTCTGAAGATAAAGGGCAGCAAAGTGATATCAGGTACGGTAAACATAAACGGCGCGATAAAGGTCGAAGTGGAGGGGGCGGGGAAGGACTCTACGCTCAGCAAGCTCTATACTCTCATAAAACAGGCCGCTACGGGAAAGCTCAAGATACAGAGACTTGCGGACACATTTTCCTCCTATTTCGTTCCGATCGTTATAATCGCCGCGATAGTGGCCGCCTCAATCTGGTACGTATCGCTAAGCTCTGCCGGCAGTGGTCTCGTGGCCAAGATAACGGTGCTGGCCTTTGTTTCCGTCATAGTCATAGCGTGCCCGTGCGCAATAGGCCTGGCCACGCCGATAACGCTCCTGGTATCGTCCAATATATCTTCCAGTCGGTTCATCCTCATGAAAAACATGAGCGCAATGGACCGACTATCTAAGGTGAATATAGTGGTGTTCGACAAGACAGGCACGCTTACCGAGGCGAAACCGGACGTGAATGAAGTCTTGCCCGCCAGCAAAGTCTACAATGCGAACTTTATACTCAGTTATGCGGCTTCCATAGAGCAGTATTCAAACCACCCCATAGCGAAGGCGATAACAGAATTCGCGAAAGGAAAACACATAAGCCTGCTGGACGTGACTGGCGAGGAGGAAAAGCCCGGCGTAGGCGTGTCCGGGGTGATAAAGGGAGAGCGCGTCGAAGTGAGGGGAGGCTCCGACAAGAACCGGGTGAGCATTTTTGTGAACGGCCGACGGCTCGGTGATGTAACCCTTTCTTACCGGATAAAGGAGAGTTCAAAAGCAGTTATAAGGAAATTTGAGGAATCCGGCATAAAGACCGCAATGGTGACCGGCGACAAGCTTGAAGAAGCAAGACGCGTCGGGAATATTTTAGGGATAACCGATATCCACGCAGAGATAACGCCGGAGAAGAAGGCGGACATAATAAAAGCGTACCAGCAGAATGGATTATATGTCATGTACGCGGGAGACGGCATAAACGACGCTGCTGCGATAGAGACGGCGGACTTCGGCGTTGCGCTTGGGGGCGGAAGCGACATAGCAAAAGAGAGCGGTGACGCGGTGCTGCTAAAGGATGACATGATGCTGTTGTATGATATTTATGTGATAGGGCGTGCGACTATCTCAAAGGTAAAGCAGAACATAGGTTGGGCGATAGGGTATAATGCAGCCCTGATGCCGATAGCCGGCGGGGCCGTCGTTCCGCTTTTCGGCTTAGGCATATATTCGTTCCTGCCAATACTTGCAGCGGCAGCGATGGGGATGAGTTCGGTCAGCGTCGTGCTGAATTCGCTTCTTCTGAAGAGGACCATAAACAAAAGGCTCGGCAGAGAATAATCTATACGTGCAGCCACGCCAAACTTTCTGAGGCGCCTTTATCCTAAAATTAAAGTCTTTAAATTTGACGGTTTCTATATCTATCATGGAGGACTTCGTTGAATCTGTTGATGGGATTGGCGGGCTGACAGAATCCAATATGCTTTTGTATGGAACTTTCGGAGGTACTGTATAATCTTTAAACCCTTGGATTTGATAAAAAAAGATTGCTGCCGGCGAAACGCAAGTAATACTCTCATCATACGTTTTTACGTTTTATATTCATTGTCTGATATCATAACTATTGTATGCATAATGCAGAATTAGAAGAAATACTATCTAGTTACAAGATTCAAAAACCAACAAGATTAAACTTCCTTGATCTGGTCGATGATTATAAAGCAGTAAGAGGGAATACGCAAATCAAAGGAGGGGACCTACTCCTAGATTTGGATGGAGTAGATGAGGATACCGTCGAGCTGATGTTTAATCCTAATAGAAGAACAAAGAAAAATCTTCTTGCTTATGGAGCTGTGCTCCTTAATTTTAAGAAGCTAGACGAGGAAAGCGCTGAGTTTATATTAAATCGCATAAAGTCCTCAAAGAAAAGGCTACTTGATCGTAAAGAAGCAAAAGAAGTGAGTGGAGATGTGTTCGGGGTCATGATTCCGGTAGAATATGAAAAAGACAAACTTCTTTCATATATATTGGGAAAAGGCCAAGAAGCAGCGGAGGGACTTAAAGGTACAGACAGAGTGCGCTCAATAGGTGATAGAGCCTACGACATCCTCACCTCATACGTTCTCCGTGGAGACGCGAAGCCAGAGCGAGATGGGTTTATATATAGTCTAGAGTTCTTTTTCAGAAGAGGAGCAATTGAATGTTTTAAAATTTCTACTATAATAACTTTAGTTCTGTCTATGGATGAAGAACTGAGAAAAGAAGGGATCAAGTTCAGATTGGGTTTAAGAGACCTGTATATTTACGATAAAATAAGTGGTGTGAAGAAGGACGCAGGAGAATATAACTCGCATGCGTGGGTGAATGTATACCTCATGGATAAATCAATTTATATATTCGATAAAATATACGGTGTATTTGCTGACGTTGCTTCGGCGAAGAAAGGCGTGTCCTCATTAGAGCATCCTGAAAAGATATTTGTTTATCGCTTTAACCCGAGGGAGGGGATAGCACTTAGAAGGATTAAAAGAAACTAGCGAAACGGATTAATTCTTTGGATTCGTAATATTTCAAATGAAGGCTGTATTCTTTGATGTGAGTGAGCTAGAAAACAA
>JAKAAW010000017.1 GCA_021802105.1 Nanobdellota archaeon
GTTCGTCCTTGTTGAAAGCGCTCACGTTTGCTATCCTTTGGGTCATGGTGGCTTCTTTTCCACAGACGGCGCATACGGATTTCAGCTGTTTTGTCTCATCTGCTATTTTTATCAGGTTATCCGTCGTTTCGAACTTATTGCCAGCGAAATCCATATCCAGACCGGCAGCTATTATGTCAGTATAAGGGGAGAATTCGCGCAGCATATCCGCCATCTCCGGAGGAAAGAACTGCGCCTCGTCTATTCCAACGATGTCAGGTTCGTCGTTGTAGATTATATTTCTCATCTTTTCGAGGCCCTCCTTGGTTACATCTATCCTGTGGGCTCTCTGGACCTTTCCGTCGTGTGTGACGACAGCGACTTTTGAGTATCTTTTGTCTATAAGCGGCTTGAATAGCTTGGTTTTCTTATCCGAGTTAGAATCGTCTCTTATATGCCTTAGTAGTTCGCTTGTCTTGCCGGAGAACATAGGACCGTATATGACTTTTATCATCTAGATATGAGATTGATATGGCTTAAATATCTTTTTATTCTATGAGACTGTCCTTGTCAAGCTAAATTCCATAAGTCGGGAGGAAACGCATCCTAACCATTTTAACCTATATAAATAGGCGGAAAGTTATATATCAATGATGCCGAGATCTGGGCTACTAGCCATTGTGGTCGTTGCAATCGTTATAATAGTGGCGGTTTTACTCTTCCCGCGCATCTTGAACCAGTCCAGCCCAAAGGCTGCACTTTTAAATGTCAACAACCTCCCTTCCATGTTTACAGCCGCGCAGAGCCTGTATAATTCTTCAGGTCCCTTTAACATCTCGTATACCTTTTACATGGGCGCCCCATTTTTTTCCGCTACCTCAATAAACAGTGCATTTTCACCAAATAGCAGCGTCAATGGCACTTTTCGGATAGCTAAATATGGAAGCTCCTTTAGAACGTATTCGACGTTTTCCTCGCTATATCCATACAAACTGCTCAATGCATCCGTCTTAATGCATGATGAAGCAGTATCTATCTACAATAGCTCACATCTTATTCTCTGTGAGAAAGAAATGTTTATCAATGAAAGCCCGGTAGACGCCAGCATTGAGACTGTAATATCCTCCGTGAATTCAAAGCCGATTGGCTGTAATTCGACTGCTCTAGCTGTTCCTTCCTTTTATGTCGCAAGTTCGTTTACTATGGTCCCATTTGAAACGTTCCACTTAACCCCTGAGAATTTTACTTCTCTAAAATCTAGTAATGGAAGTGTACATTTCTTGGGGTATAGAACGTATTTAGGACAGAGCTGCTCCGTAGAAGAACTACTTCCCCCGCCGAATGAGACGGGTTCGGCAGGAGTGTCAATTAATTATTGTATTTCCTCGGCAAACGGGCTTCCACTCCACGTCAAGCTACAAGTGAACGGTTCTGTAGTTATGGAAGATACCATCTCAGCGATAAACACAGCACCATCCAATACCAACGTCGTAACTGCACTACCTCCAGGTGCCGTTTTAGGTTAATACTGTATTCTATCACGCTATTTCCCACGATCTTCTTCAGTTCGTCTATATAATGAACTGTAGTTTTTTCTGAGAAACTGTAACAAAATTTAGTCCGCGTAAGTCTTCTCGCCTTTCAGGCGCCTAAACGCTTTAATAGTATTACATCATTTAAATATTATGAAATTTAACGGTGTTATAATCTCGGCTCTCATTCTTTTTATTTTAGTCGTTTTTGCTTTTAGCTCCGTGTACGCCTCTGGCATAGGCACGTCGAATGTGACCCTGACCCAATATTCTGTCAATGTCACAAGTGCTTCTCCATCAAATATTGGTTTCACTATTTCGCTTGTCAATGGTACGCCATGGGGGACCTCTTTGTCTGTAAACCCAGTTAGCAGTTACATAAGCTTTTCAACGAGCAAAAGCAATTCAGATCCGACTTACAGCGGTACTTTGACCGTAAGTGCGGCAGCGAATACCCCTGTCGGAAGATATGTATTCAACGTATCCGCCATTGGCGACGACCCTTCCGCTTCTCCGGTACAATTAGTTGTTAATGTCCTTAATTCTACGAACAGTTCGTTTATTAATCCAGGAGGGCCCGTCTTGGTTTCTAAGTCCTCAAATTATTTTGGATACATAGGGGGCATATTCGTTGCAGTCGTAGCCATCTTACTGGGTCTGGAATTTTTAATGAGGGAAAAGTTCGTAAAGACGCGTAAATATGTAATGCTTGGCTCCATAGTGCTTAGCCTGGCATCGGCGGCTTATCTTTTGGCATATGATACACTGCTAAGAACATCAGGGATGCTGCATTATGATATACTTATAGGTTTCTTTATTCTGACGATAGTATTGGCTTACTTGATATATATGAATAAGGCTATGCAGAAGAAGGCTGAACTTATCCTGGGGATGTTGTCCGCGTTGTTCGTGCTTGCGATGTTCCTTGATGCCATATTGGGTTTGCCTTTGACCTCAGTCTCAGGCTCTCTGTCCTACGGCTTTAACTACCTGTTTGGATTTGGGTCTGCGGGAACCCACTCTTTGTATGGGACGTCCTTGGCATTCAGTCTGTTGTTGCTCTCAACGACCGCTACGTCCATCCTGAGTCTGTGCAGTGTTTTTACGCGCAAAGCCAAAAAATAAGAGATCGTTGTAGCGGATCTTGATCTTTTAGCCTCAATCCATTCGCCCTGCAAAGGTATTTAGCACGGTCTGGTGTAAGGTTATAATGATAGGGACGCAGTTCATGGAATCCGGAGGCAACAGGAAAGGAGCCATAGGGCTCGGGCTTACGTTCCTGATATTCATAGTCATCGCCATAGTCGTTATGATAATACTCTCCAGTGCGATGAGAAGCTATGTAATAGGTGGCCTGAACTTTTTTGGTTCTATTATAGGAAAAATAGGCGGTCAGACCGGATCTGTCGGGACGGAGAAAACCGCTTTCGTCGCGTACCAGTGCACGTTGTCCGGTTGTTCCAAATTCCAAAACGTAACACCTTATAACTCGTCTTTCTGGTACGTTTACTTCAACGGCCAGAACCTGTCTACGACCCTGCCGTCCGCTATATATTTTACATCTGTCCAGGGGAATTATTCGTTCGTGGTATACAACATAACCACCGGCAACCTGCTCCTGTGCTCAAATCTTAGCTTTCATTCCGGTTCGACCGTTGCCGGGGAAGCCAACGTCATATATTATTCCCAAAATTATTGCCCTTGAAAAAGGTATAAATTATAGGCGGTACAATTCCTATCATGGCAACATCCATTAAAACCTACGGCAGAAGGGGAGCGATATCTCTTGGTCTTGAGGTAATGATATTGATAGTCATCGCGATCGCACTGCTTGTAGTCATATTGTTTCTTATAAGAAGCGGAATAATAGGCCCTATAAGTCATTTGACTAACGTCACAAATCAGAACGTGACCATTCCTTAGGGAAAACAGATGGGGCAGTAGTCTAGCCTGGTATGATGCCGGTTTAGGGTACCGGTGGTCCTGGGTTCAAATCCCAGCCGCCCCAAATGACCAAAACGATATTCACTAAGTACCCGTTTAACTATCTAGAACTTCAGAAGTAAAGCCTACAACGACAGATTTTAATTCATTCTTTATCTCTGTAAAGTGCGTTCCTTATTTTGCTTGTTAGTTTCTTATGCACATCATAAGGCATCATAGAAAGAGGAAATGCACAAAGTTCGTATATTACCCTATGTAACTTATCTTCTGTCTTCACCCCAGAAAAGTCTATGTCATAATTGTAACTTGAATATCTCTTGAATAATGTCTCAGATCTGGGCTGATGCACATAATCGCTAACTACGGTAATCCTCTCAACATTTGGAAAGCTTCGCTTTATTTCATAGATAGAATTTATAGCGTTCTCTTCAGTATTTGTGGATCCGTTCTCAATTAGTATGCTATCAAGGCCCCTCCCCTTTGCTACATATTCATTCCTTTCATCGGAGTTTTTGCCGAATCCAGATATCACTAACACTGCAGAGGGATCTTTTTTATACTCTGAAAGTCCCTTCTCCAGTCTTTTGTCCTGGTTAGGCCCACTAAGGACGACTATCGCTCTTTTATAAAGTGGAAAACAAGAAACAGCCGACATTGATTTATTAGCCAGGTACTTAGTAATATACTTATCAAATATAATTTTAGCACTAATTTTTTCTTTCTCTTCCATATTTATTACTATAGAATGAATATATAAACATTTTGTTGAACTAAAACAAACAGAATCTAATAACCCTGATGAGGGATAATCGAAACCTACAAAAATTGATAAATTTGACTATTTTCCTATAGAACTCACTGTCTTGAGGCTTTTTCGTTATTTATTATTAGGGGTGTTCCCATGATTATTCAAAGTATATACTTTTTTTATATATAAGCAAGGTAGTGAAATTAAGAAAGAGATATACTATACCCCAGTTATCAGAGGCTGGAAGCCCAGGAATTCATTCATAGGTGGATGTCACTTGACTTCTGCTTTGTAAATCACGCATACGGGTATATCGACTTTTCTTTTCCTGTGGAACTTGCTTAAGTTTGGTATTGGTATATCTCCGATCTCCCTGACGCTAAGGCCGCATTCGTCGGCTATGCTCTTTGATTGTGAATTTGACTTGTATATGAAAAAGAAGGTGTCTGCGACTTTCTCCAGCTTTATTATCAGCGCCCTTATGTTAAAGCTGCTTTGTATACCGAATGGAGGATTGGCTATCACGGTGTCGTACTTCTTGTCCACATCGAAGAAGTCCTCTAGGTAAGCCGAGCAGCCACTGACTCCTGTTCTTTTTATGTTTGTCTCGCACACGGCTGTCATGCTTCCGTCTATGTCATACATGTCGACGCTTCTGGCCCCAAGAAGAGCAGCACCTATACCGAGTATGCCATTGCCGCAGCCAAAATCTGCGAGGTCCCTGCCGCTTATCCTCCCGAGAGAATCTGCGAACGAAAGAAGTTCTATGGCAGTACGCACGTCTGTCGGGTACTGTTCCATCCTTATGCTGAACCTTTTAGGCACCTCTAGCGCGCTGAGTTTGGCCGAAAGCTCTATCCTGTTCATTTCTTCTCAAGAAGCCCCATTGCTATGGCGTAGGCCTCCCCCGCATCGAACGAGAAACCAAGGCGGTCCCTCAGGTTCGTTATAAGTGTGTCATATCTAGAGAAATTGATTGAGCTTACCAGCTTCTTTATCTCGGAAGTAAGCTCCTTTTTCGTTTTCTTCCTAAGAGAATATGCGGAAATTATCCCATCTACGCTGTTTCCGCCGCCAGTGGCGAGCTTCTCAAATATGAATCTTGACGCATCCTTTGCGATCTCGCCAGACGCTATCTTTATAAGGACTGATTCTATCTGTTCGTCCTTAAGGTCGAAGCCAAACTTTCTTTTGATATACCTGTAGTCGTCGACCATTACGCCTGTCAAAACGTTGAAATGAACTTTATTTTCCCTGTTGAGTTCAAGGGCTCTGCCGAGCTTCTTTGTGCTTATCAGCAGGTCCAGGGTGTTCTCGTTTATGTTATACTCTTTCATTAGGCTCTCCGCACTGAAACCAGAATATGCCTTTGAGCGTTCCATTACCTTCTTGTCTATTGCTATCACAGGAAGGTCTGTTTCGACGTACATCCTGTCTCTCCCCCCTATAGGCCGAAGGAAGCGGGTGCTATTATCCTTTTCAACGGTTCTTACCTCTGAAGGGACTCCTTTGAGAAGGTCCCTTACTCTGGTTTTCAAGCTCTCAGCTATGCTCCCCTCCTGTTCTGGCAGGCATATCGAAAACAGGAAAGCATCTTCTTCAGAGCAGCCTAGCGCATCATATACCGCTTTCTTCTCTTTGTCTGATATACCATACGCAGGAAGTTCATCTGAGTGTATGATTCCGCTCATATCATTTACCCTAAGATAATCGCTGACCTCAGTGCCAAAGCGCTTGTTCTCAGACAGCTCAGTTCCAAAAACTCCGCTGAAACCGTCAAGCCTGAACCCAAGAAGTATCTTTCCGCTCGAGACAGCTCTTTTTATTATATCAGAATCGGTGACGTTGAACAGCCCTGTCAGGTCCTTCCCTTCGATGCGGTCAAGGCTTTCTAAAAGGTACTTTTTATCGGATGACAGCTTAAGCAGAGATGACTGTCTCACGGCTTCGTTCGTTATAACCTTATCCATCTCCCTTATATTCTGGAAGCCCTTAAGCTCCACCCTGCTTCCACCTTCTATTGATAGATTAACATCCTGTCTTATTGTCCCTATCCCTCTTCTTACATTGAAAAGTCTGGTAAGCCGGCCAAAAGCCATAGCTATCTCCTTGGCCTCTTTTTCGTCAGTTTCGATTATGCCTGTGGCTATCTCAACTAGTGGTATTCCTAGCCTGTCGATCCTATAGGTAGTCTTCCCATCCTTTGGTGCAGCTATTCTTGCAGAATCCTCCTCAAGTGATATGGACTCTATGCTGACTTTCTTGTCGTTGGCAGAGAAGCCACCCTCTATCCCGACCAGCGCAGTCCTTTGGAAACCGCTAGTGTTTGACCCATCTACTATTACCTTTCTCATGAAAATAAGGGGGTCAAACACCGTACAACCCATTGCACTGCACATCTGCAGAGCCACCTCAAGAGCACCGCTGTCTATATCATGAGGCGGCTCCTCATCTAGGTCAACAAGGCAGTCTGTGTCGTTGAAGACTTCATAAAGAACATTTTTTGGCGTTTTTCCCTCGAAGGCCGCGCTTATATCTATTCTCCCGCTCTCACCGAATGAAGGGGTAAGAACCCGACTTATCTTGGAATCGCTCCTCTCTTCCTCATGTATGATAGGTCTGCACCCACAGAACAACTTGCCGCTGTCTATCTGTACATGCCATTCAAATCCGCATCTTATCTTCATACTAAAAAGTCGTCTACCTCGTTTCTGTCGCTAGATTCTCCTGCTAGAGGCTTCTCCATCAACCTCTTCACCTCCTCTACTTTTTTTGTCTGTCCGAGCACGAACATCATCTTTACAAGAGCAGTCTCCGTAATCATGTTGCCCAGATAGACTATATTCTTGCGTGCAGATATCTCTCTCATAGTTGAGTAAACGAACCTGTTGGTAGGTCCGTATATTGTCTGAGATGTGACAGCTAGAGGTATCCCTTCTGAATCGGCCTTTGAAAGAGCCTTTCTGACACTGGGATCGTCTAGAGGCAGGTTGCCGAAACCAGTACCTACAAGAATCAGTCCGTGGACTCCCTCTCTTATTGCATCGGTTATCTGCTCACCTTTCATGCCAGGGTAGCTCACTATCATTCTAACTTTATCATCGATCTTTGGGTTCAGGACAGTCTCTTTCGCTTTTTCTATAAACCATGGAGCAGCCTCTATCCTCCCATCTAAAAAGACTCTACCCAATGGCTTAGTGTTTATTGGCCTGAATGCGTCCCTTCTTTCAGAGTGCATCTTTCTGGCGCGGTTCCCTCTAAGTATAAAGTTGTAGTCGTCGTTGGGCGTCGCGTGCATGCATATGACTGACTCTCCGCCCCCCCATCTAGAAGCCGTCATGGCTGAAAGCAACAAGTTCGTGGATGCATCAGTGGACCCTCGGTCAGTACTTCTCTGCGCACCTGTAAAAACGATAGGTACAGATAGAGGGTTAAGCAGGAAAGACATCGCCGCAGCTGCATAGTGCATTGTATCAGTTCCCATTGTTACTATCACACCCTTTGCGCCGTTGTTTATAGAGGTGTAGGCAGCTCTGGCTATCTTGACCCAGTCGGAAGGCTTCATATTCTCGGAAAGTACGTTCATTACGGGGTTTACCTCTATCTTCCCGAAGTCTTTCAGCCCAGGTGTTATCTGGAAGTAGTACTCAGACGGTACGGAAGGCGACACGCCGCCGGTCTTATAGTCTATCTTGGATGATATAGTGCCACCCGTGGTTATGAGTGAAAGATCCGGGTTACTCTGGTTTATATGCTCGGATTTGCCGGTCATGGCCATCTCACCGGCTCCCTTCTTTAAAAGCCTTGCAGAGGATACCTCTCCAGACGGCAGTGCGATGTCGTAACCAGACTTAAGCTTTATTATAACCAGTTTCTTGTCACTGTCAAACTTTATGAACTCTCCATTTATTTTTTTGTCCTTGAAAATTATTTCTATCAAATCTCCAAAATTAAACGCCGCAAAACCCAAAGAGCCTTTCATGATTATTTTTAATCTCCGCTATGTTTTAACGCTTTGCTTTCGCACCACTGATAAAAATAGCAAAGCACAGAAGATTATTTTATTTTCAGGGACGCACAAAATTCAAAAAGCCAATAAACATCAAGCCAGAGCTCGTAGAAAGCTAAATATGAATTTTGCGAGTATGAACTAAAGTTCAACAAGCTTTTTAAATAGAGAGCGACTACAATTATTATAAAATTTAATTAATAAAATTTAGATGCTTGGGGAAGCATCCAAATTTTTAATCGCTAGTGTGTAAGTATTTGGGGAAACACTTACTTGTTCTTATAAAAATATAAGGTGAAGTTAGAATATAAAGCTTTCGGTTTTATATTCTCACTTACAAACGGAGGGAAAAATGGTAATGGATTTGTTGGTGGAAAGCGCATTGAAAGCGAGCCAGGAGAATTCATCTGAGGAGCCCTTATTCAATCAGGCCCTCATAAAGGTAGTCGGAGTCGGCGGTGGCGGAAACAACATGGCCAGCTGGCTTTACAAGAAAGGAGTAAAGGGTGCCGAGGTCATAATCGCAAACACCGATCAGGTACAGCTTAACGCGAGACACGCGGACAAGAAGATCCTTATAGGGAAAGACCTTACAAGAGGACTTGGAGCTGGAGGATTTCCCGCGAAGGGAAAAGCAGCAGCAGAGGAGTCCGCAAGGGAACTTAAGGATTCTATAAGGGGCGCAGACTTAGTGTTCGTATGCGCTGGTTTAGGAGGAGGAACAGGAACAGGTGCGGCTCCGGTCGTGGCTAAGATAGCCAAGGAGCTCGGCGCAATAGTCATAAGCACTGTAACTATGCCTTTTAAGACTGAGAGGAAGCGCGTAGAGAACGCAGAGACCGGTCTCCAAGAACTCAGATCGTCTTCGGACACAGTCATTGTTATAGACAATAACAGGCTTGTTGGAATGGCGGGTAACCTGCCTATAGACCAGGCGTTCAACGTCGCAAACGAGGTAGTCGCTACGATGATAAAAGGTATTGTGGAGACAATATCCGACGCCAATGCACTAGTGCACCTTGATTTCGCAGACATAAAGGCGATAATGAATCAAGGCGGTGTATCCGTCATCGGTATAGGTGAGACGGATGCTTCTGACTCAAGGGTGAACGAAGTCGTGAGGAGGGCTCTAAATAACCCTCTTCTGGACGTAAGTTACAAAGGAGCAAGAGGTGCGCTTATACACATAACAGGCGGACCTGACCTTACTCTGTCTGAGGTAAACCAGATAGGCGAGCTCGCGACTCAGTCCCTTGACCCTGATGCAGTGGTCATATGGGGTGCCAGAGTCGACGATGGTCTTTCAGGCAAGCTGAGAGTAATGACGATAATAACAGGCGTCAGCTCTCCATACTTGCTGGGCAAGGAGGAGTTAACAACTCTTTCGAAGACCACCGGCGCTATAAGCCAGGAACTCGGTATAGAGATACTGAGGTGAAAGGATTTGATTTGCCGGGCCTGTAAAATGGCCCGGCTTTATTATTCATCACGCTCTTCAACAACAATTTCCTCCACTCTAATGGGGGCTTCTAATCGCCCCCATTATTCTTATAAATTGCGAGCAGAAAATTCAAATTTGTCCTAAAAAGACAGCCAATTGGACACAGCCGCAATCTCTGGAAAGCCCCTTTCTCTTCAACTTTTTGGCTTCCCTCCACTCGTCTATGCTATTATTAAGAACGCTACTTCTCGAAATACCTTTCGATCCCATATTCTGATGTCGGTTTACTTCTGTGGAGGGCTATAATGAACTGAAGAAAAGAAATGCTTCTGATACATCAAAAAATGCGTGGTTAGTACCTTCTCTTAAGGAATTTCAAGTGCCTGTAAACGGAGTAGCCTGCTGCCAAGGACACTATCGCAGCCAAGCCCCAAAAAAGGATATCTGCTTGATAGGTTATCCTGTTAACTTCAGCCTGGACGTTGGCAGCGGGCAGTATATAATAATCTTTAGAGGCAACAATCCCATTCAACAGACTTTCCAATCCTTCCATTTTCACCTGCTCATAAATTTTGTATACATAAGGTTTATAACCGATTTTACTGCGTTGTTATCAAGTTCAATGAAAGCTTCTTTGTATTCGAAATTTTTAGGTATATAAAGTGGGTCTATAAGTTTGATTTTCCCCTCTTTTGTAAGCATAATATTATTTGCGCCTCTCAAATCGCCGTGAACATAGCCATTACTATGCAGTTTTTCAACGGTTTCTTTAAGCTGTTGCCTTATGCTGCATAAAAGCTGTTCGTTTTTTCTTACTCTGTAGAGGGAGTCTATAAACATATCACCGTTTACCCTCTCTAATATATATGAATCTTTCCCGTTTACTTTTCTTAATGCAATAGGTTTTACGATATTTTCCGGAGCAATATTATACTCTCTCCTCATCAACTTGAACTTCTCGTTTGGAGTGTATTTTGCTTTCAAACGCTTTTCAGCATTCCTACCTAAATCTAGTTCGCCTATCACAAACAGTTCAGTATCTAAACCAGCCTCAGGTTTTACAAATACATCCGAAAGATGTTCATCAAGTCTCTTATTCATACGGTATTACTGATTGAGGATATATAAATATTTTACTATTCTATCATAATAAAGATTATAAGATGTACTGCATGCGTCACAGACCCTATTATCATGCCTGTAATGTCGGCGGAATGAATGCAACACTGCTCCACGATCTTTTAAACAAGTCCGTCGAGAATTACCTCTTTGGGAGATGTACGGATTAAAAGTGTATTCTAAGCATAACTTGCCCTAATTTCTATCAATGTTATAAAAACAGATGAGCCCAGAGAGAGTTGAACTCCCATCTCATCCGTGTAAGGGACGTGTCATAGCCGCTAGACCATGGGCTCTTAACCAGACATCGTAGCTTTTATATATAAACTTTATCAATGTGAGAGTGAAAACCCACTATTAAAATAGTTGGATGGAAGCAAACGTCAAAGTTGAAAACATAAATAGCAGAAGAGGTAAAATAACGATATGTTGACAGCATACAAATCCAGGTTGTATCCAGATGAAAATCAGAGCAGGGTCCACTGTCCACAGTCCAAGGGAACAGGGACCACCCCCTCAGCTAATTACTGCGGAAGCACATACTCTTTAGAGATGGTAGATGTCATATCATGTTATCAATTGTTTAATGGGCTCGTCGCTTAACCAGGTCAGAGCAGCTGGCTCTTAAATGTAATCATTTAGAGAGACCAGCCTTATTGGGGGTTCAAATCCCCCCGGGCCCATACTTTTTGGGGGATAATGCTATCTCTGAGAAATGGCACCAATTTATTTACTTATGGTATTTTCATGGATTACAGTTTCAGAAAAACCCACGAAATCTATATCTAAAGTCTAGTTTTGTTTGTATATAATCAGTACCGATTCTTTTGGAAACAATTTTAAAGCTTTACACCTCAAAAACTCCCGATGCGCGTTTGCAACATATGTTAACGGAGACTTCTGTCTTATCTTCTCTCTTTCCGTTATCCCTTCCTTTAGTTTTACAAATTCGGAAATAGACCAAAGCAATCTGTCAAAACACCTGATCTTTTCATATTCTTCCAGCGCTCCTAAATTTTCTTTATCGGAATGTTTTAAGTATTCGAAAAGGAAAATACTTCTTTTTTGACCATTAAGATTAAGTCTTTCCAACACCGTGGCAATCTCGAACTGTGGTTCTGAAAGCCTCACACTTTCCCAGTCTATCAGTTTTAAGCCTTTTTCTGTGCGCAAAATATTATCCCTACTTACATCTCCGTGAATAATTGAAACATTCTGCCTCCTCAGCTTTATGCCACTCACCTTTCTGTATGCTTCCATTAAATCTGCTTTGAAGCGCTTGTTTACGTAGGCAAAGCCTGGATCAGATATCGTATCAACCCTTCTTTTAATGTATTCTCTGTTGTAGTTTAGGGCAGTTTCCTTCCTGAGTCTCTTTACATCGTGTATTTTGTGCAGTCCTGCAAGGATCAAAGCGAGGGATCTCAGGTCTTTTGCAGACATCCTGGAGATCTGCCTGCCAGAAATGTAGTCTGATATGACAAATGGCTTGCTGAGGGTCCTGCATGAAGTGTCTTTGTAGTACATCTTTGGGGCGATTCCAAGTTTATTTATGCTCTTTATCCCTCTGAATTCCCTGTCTATGCGGGCGGCGCCCCAACTGTTTTTGCCTTTATTATCTTTTCTTACTGAGGTCAGTCTTAGCAGGAAGCTCCTGCCGTTTATGGTCAAAAGATAATTGTAATGGGTCTCCCCGGATTTTATAGCGCGTATGCTCTCTATTCTGAGCGGCCCTTTTAAGCCGATCTGGCCGCTTTTTATCCGACCAACTGCCCTCTTTATGCGAAAGATATCTTCGATCATAGTTATGGTATTATTTATCGTGCAAAGCTTAATAATCCTTAGAGCGGTATTTTCTGGTGCTTGTTCCCATTTATTCGTCTGAGCTGATTATTGGCGTAAGATTTATTCTTTCTAGAGACAAGGATGATACACACTATACCATTCTAGGTGGTAAAGGATAAAATCTTGAAAGGTGGATGTGTAACACAAATTTGTAAGCTCATATAAAAACTTCAATAAGCAAGAGGATACTCTCTTTAGATAAAATTATTTTCTTATTTCCTAATACTTAAAAAGCAGTTATAAAGGAATCAGCAGACGTTTAATTCCTCTTTTAGAATCCTATCTGTTATTTCTGGCAATGACGCTAGATTATCATTTATAAATTCTAAAAGTTCAGTTTTTTCATTGCCATAGACTTTTTTGTCTGTCCATACAGATAAAGAAAGTGGATCTCTTATATCATCCCCAATCCTGCCGAGCATTGTTAGCTGATTCTTGAGCCCAAACTTGTCATATATTCTTTTTGATAAATCAAAAGAAAATAGGCTGTATATTTTTCCTATGTGTGTAACTGGATTTTTGCCTGCAGCTGCTTCCAGAGTCATAGGCCTGCCAGGGGTTATAAGCCCATTTACTCTGTTTCCACGCCCAACTGCACCGTCGTCCCCATTTTCTGCGCTTAAGCCAGTCACAGTCAAGTAGCATCCGTTTACTCCTTCTCCTTTTCTATCCATCTCATTTAGTTCGACACGTACTTTCCTGTTTACGTCTTTGCTCTTGTTTATAGATTCAATCTGTTCTTTTGTGTGTCTTTCCGTTTCTGCAAGTATTTCTCTCTTCTTTTTGAAGTAATCCGATTCTGAGTAGACAAACCGGTCTATGAATGCCATTGCTATTGTCAGGTTTATGGTGTTACTGGTCCTTAGACCCATTACCTTTATGTCTTCTCCTGAAAATGGGAATGCCTTTTTAATTTCTTGTGAATTAAGGTATCGTTCGGTTTTGAGCACAAGCTCTTCAAGACTGCTAAGAGGGTAGTAGCCAACTGCAAATGAAGTGTCATTGGAGTTCCTCCTGTTATCGTTGTAAAAGCCACTAGCAAGGTCTCCTGATCCCTGCGACGTTTCGAATAGGTATCTAAGTTTATCTCCATCTAAAAATCTTATATTGTTTTTTACCCAGCGTTTGGCAGAATTCTCTGCTATTTCTCTTACGGGTATAAGCTCTCCGTTGAAATTAGAAGTTGCTCTTCCAGAAAACAGTATTGTCGGCTGCTTTAGCACGTTTCCACCGCCAAATGCAGGCTTTGCACTCCCACCGATGATCTCTAGCTTGTCTACGTTATGGTGAAGTATCCTCCCGAACTTCTCTATGTAGTACTTTGAGATGTCCACTGAAAATGTTTCTGCTATAGAGTCAGCGATATAGTCTGGATGGCCTAGTCCCTTGCGTTCAACGATCTCAGTGCTTGTTTTTTCTATGTCTTTGCCTGTGTACTTGCTTATTCTTATGTTACTCATCTTAGTAGACTGTACATACATGTTTAAAAGTGTTATGTTTTGTAAGTCGTTTTAAGTACCTACATAATGAAGCTGTTGCGTAATTTGGTTGTGGACAGCCTTCATATGCCTACTAACAATTCAAGGGCTTAAATATAATATAGTCTCACTAATTATTAAGAGTTGTATGGCTAACAACAAGGAAATATCCGTGTAATCTCGGTACATACTTCTCACGTTATAGATAGGGTAGTCAATGAAGTTTTAAGACAGAAGCCATTAGAATGCATAGTTGTAGCCGACAATTATAATACTGAGACGAAAGCAAAAATAAGGAAATTGAAATGCAAGAAGATATATTCAAGGCATAGTTTATTAATATCCAACACTAGAAATTTGGGAATTCGTCTAACAAAAGGTGAAATAATTGCATTTTTGGATGGAGATTGTATACCAGAAAAAAGGTGGCTTGAGGAGATAAATAGAAAAATGAGCAAACCACAGATTGGTATGGTGTATGGTAAAAGAATAGCAAGTAACCCGCCATTATTAAATCATCGCGAAATTAAGTACCGAGTACGTTCTGGTAAATTCTCTGAATATAGAATAAGAGTTTTCAACAAAACTAACGCAAATAGTATGTATCTAGTTTCCGGACAAAATATGGCTATAAGACGTAACGCTTTGAAATCCTATAAATTTGATGCTTTATTCGATTCGATAGGAGGTGAAGATATAGATATGCAGTGGACTTTACTAGAGAAGGGAGTGCATATTGTTTTTGATCCATATATGGTAGTGCGGCATGAACACCCTCATTCGGTTTATTCCCATTTTAAAAAAGCAATGAAGTATGGAAAAAGTGAAAAGTTGATTGAACTGAAACATCCTGAAATAAAGAGTAATATCTGGTGGCATGCATACACCCCTAACTTTAGTCACGCGTTTTCTTCATGGGATAAAACAGTGCTATTTACAGAGTTCCTTGATTATTTTGGTAGACCGCTTGGCAGATCAAGTGTTGTTATTTTTTAAAAATACGGCTTTAATGCAACTGTAAATAGAGGGATTAGATACTGGAAAAACAAATACGGCAATAAAGTTGGCTAGAGAATATGGCTGTAATCTAGTGTCAGATCACATGACTTCCGTGAACGAAAAATTTGATGTAGTCGGTAGGATTGAATAGTATAAAGACAGAAAGGGGTTTGTAAAATCTAAATATAATCTCGACAGTGATTTCGTAAAATTCGAGAATATATGTACGGTGAGCAAAGCTACACCTAAACTAATTGCGATAGTATATCCACAAATTTCCAGTTTTTCTGGAGTGTTTAACTACACTAGTACAGAAAAGGCGCACTATGATTTATACAGTGAATTCAGCAAGTTTATAAGAGGAATTTACAAGAATATTAATGGTTATTTTTATCCGTTAAGATCTATAGACAACAAGAAACTTGGAATGAGGCGATCAAAATTTGTTGATGAACTAGTAAATAATGTGCCATTTTACAAGATACGCGGAACACCCGAAGAGATCTGTAAGGTCGTGGATACACTTTTTTTAGCATAAAGCGATTATATTTTTGGTGAAGACTGGAAGAAAAATAGTGGAATGAGTTAAATAGTGAAGATGATAAAATGCAGGAACTGTGGGGAAGTCTTCAAGACACTTACTTTCGGCTACGTAATAGTGGGGTATAAAATGTCTCTTCTTTAAGAGAGAACGCGGAAGCAGGCCGAACTGTTTTGTCACTGTTTTCTTT
>JAKAAW010000018.1 GCA_021802105.1 Nanobdellota archaeon
CCAGTAGATAAATAAGGCCCAGGAAATACTTGTCCAGGTTCCGTGTAGGTTATAGTCGCCGAGCCAGAATAGGAGGATGATGACTTGTTGCATGCGCCGTTGACATAGAAGATACCGGACTGTCCCGCATCTAAAAGAGAATTCACGTTCTGCGATAGTGATACCCCGTTGCTGCTGCCGGTGACGTTTATCTTCGTCACATTGACTGGATAGCCAAGCGTATTCGAGACGTATAATTCAAGTATCTGGTTGTTTACGGAATTCACGCAGGCTGCCTGGGTAACTCCCAATCCGCTGAAGCCGGTTATAGTCGCCGATATGCTTGACGATGGGGAGAATATCCCGAAGGAGTATAATACTGCCGCAACTATGACTATGATCAGTATGGCCCAGCCATACGTCATCATGTACTCCAATGCAGACTGTGATCTTTTGTTAATCAGTGAATTTTTCTGTCTGTTGTATATAGGGAAACGCAAACGCATAATTGGTATTTGGCTTTAGATGGATTTAAACTTTGTCTTCTGATTTTCCGTATAACGTATATGCTGGAGAAATATTAGTTGAATATGGGAGAGAAAAATATTCAGAAAGATAAAAAAGTTAAAGCCTCTTAGGTACTTAAGGTTACTAGTGTTAGCGGCTGCTTTGAGTTTCATATTTTTACCAGCATACTCAAATCAGTGGTTCGGATCCCTTGATTTGCACGCTGCGTTTAGTGGTCTTGGTTGGCCAAACATAAATTTCCCTTATATTTTCAATTCCGAGTTGATAATCACAGTGTTTTTTCTTTATGTATTCAATCTATTTATTAGCTTCGCGCAGAAATGTTGTGCATTGCACGGCAGCGGCGATATCTCTCCTTGCGTCAGTGTCACTGATGTTAGTAGGCGTTTTCCATGAAGGATATATAACACACGCGGACATATCTGTGACTTTTTTCATGACTGCTTACTTATATGTTCTTAGATATGGTACGGTTTTTAGGTACAAGATGGAACTGCTTATGGAGCAGAGAAGTCAAGTCCGCTGAGAATCCGACTCGCACACTTGCTGAAAATCGCATGCAAGTCGTGTCTGTGAAGCAGGAAAAGGAAGCCCATCAATCCCTTTATAGGAGTGTCGCAGTACATTATTTGTGGGATGCAGATTCGGCAAAGAATTCGTTTCTCTCTTTTTGTTCAAGGTCAAGCCTGCTCCCCTTCGTGTTTATCCTAGGTCTCAAAGTATCCGGATCCCTGCGCATGGTAACGTCTACTCTTGTTAAGAAGTCGTTTATTGCTGAAGAAGTTGATTTTATCTCATCAGTCATGCCGTTTACCCCTCTCTCTCCACCAAAGAGTATGCTCTTTGAGCAGACAGAATCTAAGAAAAGCACATCATGGTCTACTATTATGGCACACTTCTTCCTTGTGTTCATGAACGAAGAGATTATACCCATCAGTTCAAGTCTATCCTCTATATCAAGATTTGCTGAAGGCTCGTCCAGAAGGAATATGTCTGCATCCTTCATGAGTGCAGCCACGACTGCAACTTTTTGAAGCTCGCCTCCGGATAACGTCTTAATGTTCTTGTTGAGGAGCTTGTTTATCTCTAGCTTGTTTATTATACTTAGGAATTCCGTGTCCCTCTCATAGTTAGGATTTATCGAAAGGAAAGCGTCACTGACGGTACTGTCGAATCTTTGTATAAACTGTGGCTTGTATCCTATCTTTATGCCAAGGTCAAGCTTTCCTTCGCTTGTTTCCAGCTCGCCAGCGAGGGCACGCATAAAAGTAGTCTTTCCTATGCCATTTTCTCCTATGACTCCGACGACGTCTCCCTCATAAAGACTACCTGCTTTTGTTTCTAGACTGAATTCTCCCATCTTCACGGAGAACTCAGGCCACGAAACGATTGTCCGGTCAGAAGCCACGCTCAGTGTTTTCTTTATCGTTATCTCCCAGTTCCTAAATCTCATATTCTCGTCAGGGAGGTATCCTTTTATGTAATTGTTTATGCCGTTCCTCGTGGGCATAACGTGAGAGACGATTCCGTAGTTAGCATCCGAACCATATAGTATCTGTACAAAATCCGTAAGATAATCCAGCATTATCAAGTCATGTTCCACTACCATAACCATCTTGTCTTTCAGATTATTCCTTATGGACGCAGCAACGGCAAGTCTCTGCGTTACATCTAAGTAATTCATTGGCTCGTCGAATATGTAGACATCCGCATCTTTATCCATGACTTTTGCTATGGCTACGAGCTGCGCTTCACCGCCGGAAAGTGTCTTTGTATCCCTGTTCATAAGGGTGCTCTTTATCAGCCCGAACCTGTTGTTCTCCAGGTTTTCAGACACCTTCCCTAACAGTTCTACCTCCTGCGGTTTCACTGCCACCTCCAATCCGTTCTTGTAAAGCTTCGTAAGATAAGGCTGTATATCTTTTCCCCTGAACCTCTTTATTATATCCTCTGGAGTGTGCGATGAGGAATACTCTCCAAAGTTAGGAGTAAGTGTGTTCGATATAAGTTTTATGTTGGTTGTTTTACCTATTCCGTTTCTGCCTACAAGACCGACAATGCTCCCGCTTATTGGGGTGGCTATATTGTAAGTCCTGAAGGTGTTTATACCATACTGAAAAGTCATCTCACGCTTGAGCTCATCTGGAAGGTTTATTATCCTTATGGCATCGAAAGGACATCTTTTTACGCATATCCCGCATGATATGCAAAGGTCCTCAGTTATCCCCGCTTTACCGTTTTCACGGACAAAAACAGTGTCCTTGAAACCCTGTCTAACCGGCGGACACACGTCTCTGCAGATGTAATCGCAGCTATCAGGTGCCTGGCACTCCTCTTCTTTTATAACGGCTATTCTCATACTAGTCAAATACAAAGAATTGTGGTCTATGCGGCGCAAAATTCTCTAGATACGCCACTGGCTTGGTCATTTTATCTTCTTGCACACCATATAGACAGTTATGAACCAGTCGCATTTATAAACTTTTTTTCCACAGGCAGCGCTAGTTATCACTATGAAATAATAACGTAATTGTCAGGTAGAGCATAAATACACCAAAATAACTAAGGCAGATATGATATCAAATTTCTCAACACATCAAGAACAGGAAAGGATAAATTTATTAATGGCAAAATTAGGTATTCTCAGAGGAGGTCGAAAAACAGCAAAAATTTTATGATAAATATACCAAAAGAAACACTCGATTTTTTTAGCAACGATGAACTTCGCGCAAGGATATTCTACGAGAAGTATTCGCTTGTTTCTAAAGATGGAGAGAAACACATGGAAGCGACGCCAGTGCAGATGTGGAAAAGGATCGCAAAAGAGCTGGCGAGCGTAGAACCAACAAAAGAGAAAGCGAAAGAGTCTGAGGAAAAGTTCTATTGGCTCATGGAGGATTTCAGGTTCGTGCCTGGTGGAAGGATACTTTTCGGTGCCGGCGCCGACAGGAACGTCACACTGCTTAACTGCTACTACCTCCCCATAAAATCAGATTCGATAGAGGGGATATTTGATACTGCAAAAGAGATGGCTAAAACGTATTCATACGGAGGAGGGGTGGGCATAGACATATCGATACTCAGGCCGGAGGGAGCCATTGTCCACAACGCGGCTAGGTTCTCGACTGGATCAGTATCATTTATGGAGCTCTATTCGGTCACTACGGGGACGATAGGGCAGACCGGCAGGCGTGGCGCCCTTATGATAACTATGGATATAACCCACCCTGATATCGAGAAGTTCATAACCATAAAGAGCGACAAATCAAAGGTAAGGTTCGCAAACATAAGCGTCAAGGTGTATGATGATTTTATGAAAGCAGTAGAGGAAAAAAGAATGTTCGAACTGCATTTCAAGAACGAAAAGGTAGGATTCAATAAGGAAGTTAACGCAGCTGCTATCTGGGAAAAGATAACAGACACCGCACTTAACACAGGTGACCCGGGCATAATGTTCTGGGATAGGATCAAGAGGGAGTCTCCTACAGAATATGATGATAGGATGGCCGTTAAGGGGACTAATCCATGTAGCGAACAGCCTCTTGAGGATTACGGCGCATGCGACCTCGGTGCGATAAACCTTGCCAGTTTCGTTTCCGCACCTTTCACGGACAGGGCGTCCGTTAATTGGAAGGACCTGGAGAGGACTGTCAGGTATGGGGTAAGGTTCCTTGACAACGTTTTGGATTACAGCTACACAAAGCACGCGCTTAAGGCGCAGGCCGAAGAGACAACCTATGCAAGAAGGATCGGCCTAGGCATCATGGGGATGGCCACGATGTTTATAGAAATAGGTCTAAAGTATGATACAGACGAGGCTATAAAATTCACAGATGACCTTTTGAGAAGGATAAAGGAGATTGCATATGATGAGAGCTCTAATATAGCTGTGGAGAAGGGATCTTTCCCCGCGTTTAAGGCCGACAAGCACCTTGCCAGAGATTTCGCAAGCAGGCTAAATGAGGATCTAAAGGAGAAGATACGCAAGCAGGGTCTTAGGAACGCATGTATACTTACGGTCGCTCCTACCGGCTCAATATCGTCGATGGCCGGCGTGAGCGGAGGGATAGAGCCTATATTCGCCCTCAGTTACACCAGGAGATCAGAGTCCTTATCTGCCGAATACTTTGAGGTGTTAGATCCTATTGTTAAAACTTACATGACTGAGTTCAACATGACCGACAAGAAGGATCTGCCGAGCACATTCGTTACTGCCCACAAGATAGATCCGTTCTTCAGGGTAAAGATGCAGGCGGCAGTACAGCAGCACATAGATTCATCAATATCATCCACGGTCAACCTGCCTCCCAGTGCGGACAGAAACGTTGTCGAGAAGATATACATGTACGCGTGGAAGCTTGGCTGCAAGTCGATAACAGTCTACAGGGAAGGATCAAAGCAGGATATACTCAAGGCTAATGACGAGAGTGAAACCGCCGAGAAGAAGCCTGTAGAGGAGAAGCTCATCGAACAGGAGAGACCATATATTCTTACAGGCACGACAGTCAAGCTGAATACTCAGCAGGGCAACCTTTACGTTACGATAAATAGAGATGAAACAGGTGAGATAAAGGAAGTCTTCCTGAGCATGGGCAAGTCGGGAGAGACCGAGAAGAGTTATGCCGAGGCCATAGGAAGGCTGATAAGCGTGTACCTACAAGCCGGAGGCAACGCCTCAAAAATAATACAGACGCTGAAGGGAATAAAGGGAGGAAGTTCAACGTGGTTCAATGGCATTCAGCTGTTTTCCATACCGGACGCGGTTGCAAAGAGCATGGAAATAGTCATGAACAAGAAGGACTTCAACGCCCCTAGCGCAACACTCCACGCCATTATAAATAAAGATGCTGAAATCAAATCAAACACCTGTCCTTCGTGCGGGCAGCATACTCTCATCTTTGAGAATGGCTGCTATGTGTGCAAGAGTTGTGGGTATACGAAATGCGAGTGAGCACACTGACGCGTTTTTATATCAAAAAAAGCTATTAAAATGGAAAGAGGCATTAAAATAGATGGAAATTGAAGTTATAGAAAAAACGGACGATTCGATCAAGTTCAGGGTAAAAGGAGGTTCTCAGTCTATACTTAACCTGCTCAAGGAGGAGGCAGACTCCGTACCGGGGATAACTTTTGCCGGTTTCGTTATGGAACACCCCCTCGAAAGGTCATCCGTCTTTATGATGAAGACTGACGGTAAGGACGCTGATAAAGCATTCAAGAAGGTCCTTGACAAGACGGAAGATGACTTGAAGAGCGCAAAGAAGCAGATACTCGACATGTTTTGATAGTGCAGTCGCTTTATGTCTGAATATAGGAAATTGCTGATAGACACCTTTAAGGGAAAGAATTCTCTGTCGATAGTCCTCTATATAGTGATTTTCTATCTGGTAGCTGAGTACGCGATACTGCCTTCAGTTTACGCTTTTACCCCAATTTCTTACGTAAGCGCAGTGGTATCAGGTAGCATGATACACGACCCGGCGACCATCCAGCTGACCTATTATGACTGGCTGTCGCAGCACGGTTTCAACATGTCCGAGGTCTCTAAGTGGCCTTTCTCAGGAGGGATAAACATAGGCTCTTTCGTTATAGCGGACAAAGTAGCTCCATCACAGATAGCCGTCGGAGATGTAATAATATACAGGATAGATTATGAAGGTGTAAGAGAGGACGTTATACACAGGGTCATTAATGAAACAGTAATCAACGGCACCTACTACTACACAACAAAAGGAGACGCGAATCCAGTCTCATATCCCTTTGAAATAAACATTCCCTATTCATCCGTGGTCGGAAAAGTTCAGACTATAATACCTTATCTCGGGTACCCTAGGTATGCGCTATACGCTCTTGGAAGATTGATATGAAGACTGTCATAGCGATAACAGGGATGCCTGGAAGCGGCAAGTCCAAGCTAGGGGAGATCCTGCAGAAGAACGGCATAAAACGCGTAGGGATGGGAGATGCAGTGAGAAAGGAGATGAGAAGCAAGGGTATGGAGATAACGAACGTCTCCCTCAGAAAATACGCCCTGCACATACGGAAAAAATTCGGCAATTCTTACGTCCTGAGCCTCGTGAACAAGGATGTAAAAGACATCCTCAAGACAGAGGATATGGTTCTGCTGGACGGTGCGAGGAATCTTTCCGAGATAAACGTACTGCGCAGGGAATCATACAGGACTGTCATTATAGCGCTGGTTGCAGATAGGATGACTAGATACATACGCATAGTCAATAGAGGTCTATCCAGCGACCTTAAGACATTCAGGGAATTTGATTGGAGAGAAGCGCAGGAGCTGAAGTTCGGCGTTGCAGAGGTTATCGCATCAGCGGATTACTACATATTGAACAATTCCACCGTCAGGCGACTGAAGAAGGACGCTCTGAAGATAATAAGGGACTTGCCGTCTAAAAAGTGATCTCAAAGAATTCTCCTTTGTCTTCGATCTTCTTGTTTGAAGCGACCATCCCTTTTGAGAAACTAATCTTCACCGCATTTTTGTTTATAAGCAGGGTTCTCTCTGCTATAAGCAAGGGTTCAGGTTTCCTTACGGTTATCTTGTTGAGTGGTGCGTTTACTTCTATCCCAAGCACGTGTCTGTCCAGGATATATGGCAGGGTCCCTATCGACCAGGCTTGGGAAGGACAGCCTTCCGGTTTCCCATCCGGCTGGTATATCTCATTTATTCTGGAGGAACACTGCGCATCCAGGTTCTTCTCGAGTACGGCAGCACATTTCCTTCCTAGATCGGTCATGCCGTTTGAATAAGCCGCACCGCACAGCATTGCTGTCGTAAAAGGCCAGATCGCACCGTTGTGGTATCCTTTAGGGTCGAAAGTCTTGTCGCTTTTTGCCACGCTTGTAACCCCGTTGTCTCCAAATAGTTCCATCTCTGCGTTTTTCATTATCACAGCCGTCATATCACTGTCAGAGACCCCATAAAAAGGGAGGAATACCTGGTTCACAGAATTTATATCGGAATTTAACTGATCGGATATATAACTTGTCCTGTCAAATCTAGAGATGCTTCTTAGTATGCTCGCCAGACTGGATAGGGTCCATGACGAATCGCTCTCGCTGAATTTAAGGAGTTCTCCCGCACAGTCCAGAGCTTTCGCCCACAGAGCCTGTATCTCTATTGAGTACTCTCTCTTTATAGTATCCATCCAAGTGAGGAGCCCGTAGTCATGCACCAGTCCGTTCTCAATCCTTGATACGCCGACTTTCAGTAGACTCTTTATGCCACTGCTTATGCCCTTCACGAAATCTGCGTCGCCAGTCCATCTATAGTACTCGTAGACAGCTATCACAAAAAGCGGCGGTACATCCATTGGAAATATATCCCCGCCGGCGAAATTCGGCAGCCCTGCTGGCTTAATCATAGACGCTACTTTTGAGAGAACTGATTTAACGAAGATAGGGTTGTTGATAGACAGGAATGACGGTAAAACAATGAGAGCATCCCGAAGCCAGAACTGGTTAAAAATTGGGAAGCCAGCGTAAAGTTCCTTTTCTGGGAAGTTTGAAAACGAGTAGAGGGCGTCTATTGAAGCATTCAACAGCTCGCTAGAGAACACGTTATTCGGCCACATGTGCGAATACACACTTTTTATCAGGCTGTTGTATTCTTTCACCTGATATAGCCTGTTCTTAAAGATTTTGTAAGAGCTCTCATTATCCATATCCTTTACAGAAAGTATTATGCTGAACTCCTCGCCCGCCTTCACAGAAGTCCTGGCTAAGCCAGGTACGTACTTGTTCTGTGGGGCCGCATCATCAAAGTATCCACTGAATCCCATGCTCCGTGAGTACATCCCTGGGGAATGCACACCATAAGACTCCTTCACCATAAAGTCACCAGAGCTCTGGATTATATACGTAGACCTGCCGCTGAGGGTCACTTCTGTCTTCTTACCGGCTACCTTAATCTCATATCTTTTGTCGGGGGAGTAACCTTCAGACCTGTCTCTTATGTTGACGCCTATCTCTGCCTCTATCTCCGCGTCGAACGAAGGCTTTACGGTCACTATTATAAATCCATCCGCACAAACTGTCTCCTCTGTCACATCTCCTGCAGGCATTCTGAAGTGAGATACTGCGTACTGCGAATTATAAAAATCAAATCCTTTTGAGTTTGCAGAGGATATAAATTCACCGTTTAATTTGAATGCAAAGTAGTCGAAGTATTTGATGTCCTTCTTCCACATCCCGCACCATTTTGACCCAAATTCACCGTTGTTGAACCTAAAGACAAATGTGCCGTTGTTTGAAAGCACGTGTACCTTCTCGACCATAGTATGTATCACGGCGTATTGTCTAATATTCTTTTTGACATCACTTAAACGCTTAAATAGTATACTTTCATTAAAAGATGATATGATAATAAATTACCTCATGACCAGCATAAAAGCCAGCAGGGAAAAGGAGATTTCCCCTGAAACGCAGATAGGCATATCCAATAACATAGCCGTAACGGACATAGAAAAGGACGATAGGTTCAAGATACTTAAATTCATATTCAAGTTTGAGGCAGCCTTCACAGGTAATGGATCTGAGGAGATAGGGAAGATCTCCATAGAGGGGTTTATAGCTTACACAGGCGATAACATGGACAAAATATACGAGAAGTGGGAGTCTGAGAAAAAATTGGATGAATCCATAACGGAAGAGATCCTGCAGGCGAGCCTAAACATAAGCATACTTGAGGCGATGTCTATAGCAAAGATGTTGCAGCTGCCTTCGATACTGCCTCTTCCAAAGATATCCTCAGGAGAGGAGAAGAGCGAGAAGAAGCAGAAGAAATAATCCCGCATATCGTGTCAAATCACCAAGACGCCATTGTGGAAAAAAGAAAAAAATTAAAGATAGTCTTTTACACGGACGACTACCTGCCGGCTGTCGATGGCACTGTCAATTATATAGTTTCTGCACGAAAGGAATTGGAGAGAAGAGGGCATAGGGTTTACATTTTCACCGCTGGTAACAGGGAGACGCAGAAAATCACTAAAAAAGACAGGAGAGTCATCGTCTTTAAAGGGATATCATTTACAAAATACCCACAATACACCATAGCCGCGCAACCACAATTTGCAAGTACGATCAAAAGGATAAATCCAGACATAATCCATATGCACACGCCATTCGTGATGGGGGTGTTTGCAACTATGGCAAAGAAAGTTACAGGCGCCCCCCTTATAGGCACTTTTCACACCATGGTTTTCTCTGATGAAGTCCTATCTCATTATCTTTCGAAAAACAAGTTCGTGAGAAGAGTGGCTAAGTCAATAATAATAAGATATCTTCGGTACACTTACTCTAAGTGTGACCTTGTGCTGACCCCCTCCGATTATACGCGCAGAGAACTTGAGAAGATAGGCATCAAGAGGATCCAGACTCTCCACACGGGCACTATAAACAGAATTCACAAGAAACTGTCCATGAACGCTTCAAGGGAAAAACTTGGGCAGTCAAAATCAAAACATATAATGCTTTATCTAGGGAGGGTGAGCCACGAGAAGAACATCGAAGTAATCATACGAGCAGCCAAAGCCCTGGATAAGAATGGTTTTGATATAGTGATAGCCGGTAGCGGTCCTGCCGAAAAATCTCTAAAGGAGATGGCGGCGGCCAAAGGCGCCTCAAACGTGATGTTTGTAGGGTTCATCCCGAAAAAACAACTGTGCAGTTACTATTCATCCGCAGACGTATTCTGCAATCCGTCAATGTTTGAAACACTTGGTCAGACGACTATAGAGGCCATGGCTGAGGGAGTACCTGTGCTTGTGCCGAAGCATTCAGCGCAGGAGGAGTTTACTCTCCGTGGTAATTGCGGTGAAACCTTCAACGTAAAAAGCACTAAAGACCTTATCGACAAGGCGGTGAAAATAGTGAATAACAGGAACAGATATTCCCCGGCAAGCGTTGCGAGGAAATACTCCGTAACGGAGAGCACGGACATCTTATTAGATGCGTATTACAGGATGCTCAGTGAAGATGATAATCTTGACCCGGATAAAAAACATGTGATTCGCCTTTTTTGAGGAACAAACAATAAAGCCTGGCTAACTTGAATCCCTTTTTGATTTTCTTTTCATTGCCATCGAGTTCCATTTTGCGAATACACCAGCAAGGCCTACTTTTCCCGCGTAGGACACTGCCTTTACTTTTGAAGTGACTTTTACAGCCGCTGGACCATAGTGGTCAAAGTAGTAACCCTGTCCCATGCCGACTTGGAACTTGTAAAAGTTAATGATATCGGCAGGATTAGTCGATGTGTGGCCCATAAGCATTCCTATCGGATAATAGAAGAAGCTGTTAGCCGCCCATGCTATCAGCCCAAGTCCTGCGAGTGACTGGACCGAGCGCAGTCTCTTGTTCATTGCCATCGGTATAAGCGCCCCTACAGCCAATACACCAAATCTCCATATGCCATAACTGTGCGTTGAAGCTACTGGAGAGTTATCCAGCCAAGACATTACTGTCGCGCCGTAACCTCCGGCGAACGCGTAAGCCGCTAATGTACTCATATCGTGTGCCTTTATTTTTGGTAAGCTATCATTTTCCGCCCTAATAGCTGAATTATAAGTGTCGACAAGGAATCCAAGTGTTTTCTTTGGGTTTATTGTCACTGTAGCGCCGATTCCTTTCGTGTAAGCCTTGCTTTTTATTATCTTTTCGAGATCGGCGTCATCGGAAGAGTTTATGCTACCGACGTATACCTTTGCCGTTAGTTTTTTATCGCAGTATTTTATCTGCTCCATCCTTATGTGATGATATAACCCATTCTCGCCGTCGTGGTCGCCCAAAATCAGGCTGACACCGCTTGCATCGCTTATTATATTGGAATACTTAAAACCAGAAACTTCCGCTTTTTTTACAAATTTGTCAGCGCCTTTGTAAACACCTGAAAGAACATTTGGTTCACCACCGCTTATTATTCCGTCCAAGCAACCCTTCTTCATTTCGTAGGTTTCCATATTAGATACTATGAAAAATACCCATATATAAGCTTTTTTTTTATCATTATAAAGCAGTAAATTTTAATATTTCCTATGTCAATCTGCCTACAGAATGCTTTAAATTTCACGCAGTCTATAGTTAAATATGCCAAAACATAAAAGAGACCCTCAAACTAGTTGCCTCGGCAGGAATGGCCAGGCTGCGCTAGATTTTCTTTTCAGCTGGGGGTGGGTAATCGCTATAATAATCATAGTCGTTGGAGTGCTTTTTGAGCTGGGGATATTCTCGATACCGACTTCTCAAACAATAATAAGCGGTTTCAGCGGCGTGAAAGTGAGCGAGGCATCCGCTAATAACACCCTGCTGGTCGTAAAAGTATCAAATAATTTTGGCAGCGCCGTCACGTTGAACGGTATAACCGCTAGCGTAAACGGGCACAATTATTCAGGGCTCGACTGCCAGTCCGTCCAACTGGAGGCTGGTGCAGCATCATTATGCAGGCTGTCTATAAGCATACCATCCGGAGGATATACGCTATCGATGAGCATAAAATACAGGCCTGTAAACTCAAACGAAATTTTTGGTTCCAATGGCACAGTATCAGGTACGTCTGGAGTAAACAGCATCCCTCTTAATGATGAGAAGATATTTTTCAATGAGAATAGCCTGCCGGTCGGGACTATCTGGTCTGTAACTGTAGGATCCACCACAAACCAAACGACAGTGCCTTCTTCAGGCAAACAATTGCTCTCTTTCACTCTGCCGTTCGGTACGTACAGCTATACTATTGGCGTTCCTTCCGTATCTGGATGCAGCGGCGTACACGGCAGCCCTTCAAGCGGCAGCGTAACCACAGGATCGACTTTATTAGTATACTTTACTGCATCGTGCACTACTACCTTCTCTGAAACTGGCGTTCCTTCGGGTTATTCATGGGGTGTCACGTACGAGAACAAGACAGGTTCCGCGACAGCTGGCAATGGCGTATCGATATCTGTACCATTAAGTCCGTACTCTTATCCGGCAAATTCGTCCGTAGCCGGGCTCGCGTGCATCTCATCAAACTCTCTTCAGGTTGGCAGCGGTTCGTCCGCTTCCTTTAAGTCATGGAATTGCACGACTACATTTAACGAGAATGGTCTTCCATCCAGTCAGACTTGGCACACAAATTATGGCGGCTCCGATACTGTTAGTGCAAGCACAGGTTCTCCAATTTCGTTGATGCAACCTTATATATCCGCGATCTCGCCGTATTCCGCTGCAGCATATAGCGACCAGCTCGCTTGCAATTCAAATGGCCAGAGCATATTACAGGGTTCCAGCGCCGCGAACTTGGGTACGTGGACATGTACAACGACATTTAATAACGGTGTCCCCTCTGCATATGATTCATATACATGGGAAGTAACTTACACGGGCACCCAATCTTCATCTAACCCGGTTACCAGCTCGGTTTCCGTGACAACCTCGGGGATCACCACCGTATCATCCCAGCAGGTCACTCAAGGTACTATCAATGGCCTTGCATGCAGCTACACTTCAACGGGAGAAACTTATCTCGAAGGCTCTACAAACAACGTATTCAGTGATAATTATTGGACATGCACTACTACCTTTAGTGAGAATGGTCTTCCAGGCAGTACAAATTGGGGAGTTATATACAACGGGAATCAAGCAGTGTCTGCATCGTCGATATCATTTCAAAACACGCCAGCTAGCTACGCCGTAAATATCCCAGGTAGTCTGTACACTTCAAGCAGGGCTCAATATACGCAGAGTAACTCGCCGACTTTTGCACTGGCGGGTACGTCCGTTCCTACTATAGAATTTTCAACCAATGGGGTGACTCCTCCATCAAATATCATAATGTATGTGCCGGTCACAATCACGAATAATCAGGGCGTGGCTACTGGTTCAAATTTTCAGCAGAGGATACTGATAAATAATCCCTATTTTGATACAAATCTCCAAAACGTTGAATTTTTTACTGCTAGCGGAAATATACTAAATTCATGGCTGGAGCTTTCGAATGTAAACAATCATAATGCAGTGTACTGGGTCAGTATACCTAATATAAACGCAGGGTCAAGCGAAACGATATACGCTGGGATAACCGCACACAACATTAATTTTTTCAACGGAAACACGGTGGGGGAAGCACCTCAGCTTTCATCGTCATATGCTCAATACGATAACGGAGGCAAGGTTTTCAATGTATACATAAACGGCAATACAAATCCAAATTCATTTAGCACAATATCTTACGTTTCTTCAACTGGCGGTTCTGCCGTAAACTGCCCTGTCAAGACTAGCACAGGTATACCTTATCAAGGATCTGGGTCCGGAACTGTTACTGCGCTTTACACACAAGGCGGATGTCTTGTTTACTCACCTGATGGTGATGTTGTCGTAACATATGATGGAAAATCTTTACCAAAAGGGGCAGTAGTAATCGAAAGCAATTTTAATATATCGAATGCACTCGGATCCGATAACGGCGTTGCCGGTCTGACAAATTATAGTTCAATCCCGATTCAAAATTTAAGTTGTCCAATAGGTTCCACTTGTGATTCAACACCACCTTTATGGGCGATAGGGACTCAATCTGGAGGCGTAAATGTTGCTCAGTGTAGTAGCACTACATGTTATATGGAGTATCAAGATTATGCAGCAGGAGTTTACACGCAGAGTTACTGTTTCTATCCTGCTTCTTCCACGGTTTTAACCTGTCTTGGAACCCAAGAGGGGATATACAGTCCTGGAAACAATAGACAAGGAGTTGCGAACCGTAGTTGGAATTACGCAGAGCTTACGTACACAGGATCTTCTACGTACACATCGTATGTCGGCGGTCTGCCGTATTCTGTAGATAGTAACACCGGATACTCAAGCAGCGTTAACACTAACTTTGCTTTTTCAGGGAGCAGTCTTTATTTGAGTCTACTATCTGAGGTAGGTAGTGGCCAATACTCTAATTTGGCAGGTGGACAATACGCTTATAAGACCTATTTTAACTGGATGTTCGCGAGAGATTATCCTCCAAATGGAGTGATGCCTTCAGTGACCTTTGGTCCCACAACGCTAGTTGGTGCATTTGCGAGCGTTTCTGGTAATAACCAGCAGGCTTCATACGAATTTATGTGGAGTGGTGGTAGTGCCAATACCTACGGTAGTGGTGGAACTCCAGGTTTTGCAGAGCTTACTTTATACAATGCAAGTGGGAATGACTACTACTCTTATGGTACAGATTTTCTTTCACTCTGTCAAGAGTATGGATATAAAGGTGTGTCTTTATCTGACCAGATTTATAATATCACTGTAAATTCTGGTTCTGGAGGGGCATGTTCAAATACTTTTTCCTCTGGTGTCACACTGCCTGCATTTACAGGTTTGCAGGCAGTGTGATTAACCGTTAACAATCTGCCGTTTTATTACTAAGTACATAAGAGAAAGGACAGCTGACTACCCTGTTCGATTTTCCATCGATAATTATATTTTTGGCTATAGCGGCTAAATCCTGCGGTCCGGAACTTATGTTTACATTTTCCTTTATCTCAATGCTGCCATTCTCGTTTATTACAAACAAATATCCAGAATTATTTAATAGCACAATATACTTTCCAAAAAAGTTGACATTGGCTACCGAACTTCCCGTATCAAGTTTCCAAATAAGTTTTCCAGTG
>JAKAAW010000003.1 GCA_021802105.1 Nanobdellota archaeon
ACGATGAGGTAAGATTGATTTTAGTTATGTTTATAGAGTAACCTGTGGAATCTCCTATTGATACTGTGAAGCTGGTGTTGCCTAGGCATTCAGCCTGCACGCTCCCTAACCCGCTGAAGCCGGTTATAGTCGCCGATATGCTTGACGATGGGGAGAATATCCCAAAAGAGTATAATACTGCCGCAACTATGACTATGATAAGGATGGCCCAGCCATACGTCATCATGTACTCCAGTGCAGACTGGGATCTTTTGTTAGCTAGAATTTTTCTGTCTGTCTGTCTGTCTGTCTGTTATATATAGGGAGATGCAAAGGCATGATTTATATTTGGCTTTAGATGAATTTAAACCTTGTCTTACGGCTTCCTGTTTGCTTGGACTCCGGCTTGCTAGGTTCAAAGTTTGAGGAGCCATTTCCACAGCGGGATGAACCTTATCTTCTTGCCTTTGACTTTCTCCTCGGCTTCGTAGTCCCAGGTTATCACCAAAAGATTGTTGCAGCGAAGTTCTTCAGAAGCGACTAAAAGATTGTCGATTTCTCTGTCAGCGATTTTATTTCCGCTCGAGGTATAAGTCACTTGTATAAGTTCAGTTATCTTAGATCCTTGTTTTACGACAAAGTCGATTTCTCTTTGTTTATAGTCCCTCCAATAATAAATTTTACTAGTTTTGCCCAGCCGCCTAATCAGCTCAATAAACGCTATATTTTCCATTATATTGCTTTTTTCGTTTAAAGGATTATTAGAAGCAGCGGCCGCCAAAGCGTGATCTACCGCGTAAATTTTCTTTGGCGATCTTATAATTTCTGCTTTAGAACTTGAATAATTATCTACGGTAAACAGGAGATAGGCGTTTTCTAAATAGGATAAAAACAATTTCGCCGTGTTTGGGCTGCCCAGATTAAAAACCTTTTGTAATTTAGAAAACGACGCGTTCTTTCCATATAATCCGACAGCGTACATGGCAAACTCTTCAAATCTTTTTGTGTTTCTTATTTCATACCTACGCAGGATGTCCCTGTTTATAATGTCCCTCAGATACGCATATATCAAGTCTTTCCTGTCTCTAAGTATGACCTCTGGAAACCCTCCATATTCAATATATTTTTCAAATTTAGTTCGTATGGCTGCCAAACCCCAGCTTGTGTAAGGTTCCACATCTCCAGCGAATTCTCTAAAGGACATGGGAAATTCTTCAAACAAAACATTTCTTCCAGTAAGCGCGGCAGAAACGTCCGATTTTATTAAGCTGCTGTTGCTCCCGGTGACAGATATCCTTATGTCTTCGAATTCCAACATTCGATTTACCCATTTTTCCCAGTTCTCCACGTTTTGTATCTCGTCTAAAAAAACATATATTCTTCCTTTCGGCATATATAACTGTAGGTAAGCCTGATACAAACGCTCGAAATCACTGACTTCAAACGAAATTAATCTTTCATCCTCAAAATTTACGTAAAGTATATTGTCTTGGTTGACATTGTTTTCCAATAAAAACCGCATTGTTTGAAAAAGAAGAGTAGATTTTCCGCACCTTCTCACCCCTGTCAGAATTATCGCTTCCTTAAATTTTACGTGTTCTTCTATGTCGTTTAGTAAATCTCTTTTTACGCCCTCTTCCCGCCTAAGTATAGCTTCCTTCTGCGTTTTGATTATAAGCTTTAATGCTTCTACTTCCATAATAATTATAACCGATTCCTATATTTAAATACTTCATTATAGTGATATAATTAACGTTTTTATTCCATTATAATGACGTAATTTAAATAAATTCTTAAGCCTTGTAGGATATAAAGAAGAACAAGAAATGGTACAAAAGCTGCCAATGAAACTTTCCCAAAAATAATGTCTCACTGTTCAAAATCCGGCACTGAAGACTGGAAGCCCAAACAATGAAATACCTGATATTGAGAGTTAGAGCTAGCGAGATGTAGAATGTATTTGTTTGATAGCAGACTGTGATCTTTTGTGGATCAGTGGCTCCTTCCGTCTGCCGTTTGTATGTATGTGCAAGGGCATATAATTGGTATTTGGCTTTGGACGGATTTAAACTTTGCTTCCAGGCTTCCTGTTTGCTGTGCGGATCAAACGGACTGATAGGGGCATCCCTATTCTTCAACTCTACAGATTTCATTGGAGATAATAACTCCCCAATTACAAATATTCAACAACATGCACCCTGCTTAGTGCGGCTTTCACTCTCAGAGATCAAGTGTATGCGATAGTTATAGCGCTTACTACAACGCTAGTCTTTATGTCATTGCTGATGTATCTCTTGATAAAGAACCGACCGCTAAAAGGTAGGAAAGCTTAAATTATTTAAAGAGTAGATAGCTTATGCACTACGATCTTAACTATGTAAAGGAAAACAGGGAAGCGCTGGTGAAAAGCATGCAAAAACGGGGCATAGACTACCCTGTGGACAAGATAATAGACGTTTACGAAAAAGTAAAAGAACTGAGAAGACAGGTAGATGAGGATAGGCATAGGAGGAATGAGATAAGCGAAGACTTTAGAAAGCAGACCGATGAGGACAGAAAACTGGTAAAAACCCTTAAGAAAGGTATAGAAGAGAAGGAAAAAGAGATAGAATCTCTGATAAAGGAGGCTTACTCGCTGTTTCAGAGGATGCCAAACATACTTGATGATACCGTACCTATAGGTAAGGACGACAGTGAGAACATAAGCATAAAGAAGCATGGAGAGATAAGAAAACTTGACTTTATACCAAAAGGACACGAAGAACTGGCAGAGAACAAAGACCTTATTGATATGGAGAGGGCCGCAAAGATAACTGGCAGCAGATTTTATTACCTCAAAGGTAAACTCGTGATTCTAGATATGGCACTACAGAGATATGTTATGGACAAACTCATGCCAAAAGGATATACTCCTATTGTACCACCTTTCATGATGAATAGAAACGCGTATGAAGGTGTCACATCCCTGCAGGACTTTGAAGAAGTGCTATATAAAGTCAGCGGAAAAGAGGACACTGGTGACACTGAGAAGTATATGATAGCCACATCTGAACACCCTTTGGCAGCTATGTATATGAATGAAGATATACCTGAAGAGAAACTACCTCTTAAGTATATAGGTATAAGCCAGTGCTTCAGAAGAGAAGCAGGCTCTCACGGAAAGGATACTAAAGGGATATTCAGAGTCCACCAGTTCAACAAGGTTGAACAATTTATGTTCTGTAAGCCTGAAGACTCGGCAAGCATGCACGAAGAACTCCTTAAAAACGCGGAAGAAATCTACCAGGAGCTGGGACTTCCTTACAGAGTTGTCAACATATGCACAGGGGACATAGGGATAATAGCGACTAAAAAATACGATATAGAAGGGTATATGTATTCTCAGGACAAGTATAAAGAGCTTGTATCCTGCTCAAACTGCACTGACTGGCAGAGTCGCAGACTTAACATAAAATATGTGGACAGGAGCGGAGATAAAAAATTCTTGCACACCCTCAACAGCACTGCGATATCACAAAGGCCGCTCGTGGCGATTCTTGAGGCTTATCAGCAGAAGGATGGCAGCATAAAGGTCCCTGAAGTACTTGTCAAATACACAGGATTCGATACTATCTAACGACAGACCAAGAAAACCAAGTTTAGACAGTCACCTTAAAGGTAAAGTGCGCCGATCGAAGTGTAAGACATACCAATTGGTGAATTTTAATGGAGAGCAAAATAATGATGCTGATCTTGACAAGATATTAAAGAGGATCAAGCAGGCGTCTGCTGATGGCCCCTGCGGCGGTTATGACGCCAAACTATAGTTTAAAGCACCGTCGGGTTGTCTATTTCACGCAGATGACCGGATATCTAGATTATTTTAACATATGAAGAAAGGAACTGTTCACTGAATTTTCACACTCTTATCCATATCAGTGACCTTAGCGGATAACTCGAAAAACCTCCTTTTATTCTTAATGCGGAGTTTTTCTCCAGTTGGCTGGACTATCTCCCCCAATCCAGAGAAAATACTGAAAGCTATGCTACCGGAACCGCATGCGGTCTCCTTCACAAAGGAATCAACCTCTTTCACGTAAACGTATGGGGTTATCCTGTTTCCGTCGTAGATTATCCCTCCAAAAGCAGGAAGTCCATACTTTTTTGAAAAGGTCGAAAGCTTCCTTTTTTCTATTTTAGAGTTCTCTTTTGCACTGTAGAGAACAAATCCTATTCCGTCCAATAAGATTATATTCCCGTATTTCTTGAAACTTATAGGTATCCGAATTGTGGTAGTTCCATTTTTATTCGAGTAAGGCACGGAATCTTTCAGGCAGCTTGTTTTTAGTTTTCCGTCTTTTTCCAGCATTGAGGCAAATGCAAGTGTTGCATTGACGCAGAGTTCACCTCCCATCATAGTCATTGTTGGAAGAGCCGAAGTTGTGGAAATGAAACCAACCTGTTCTACGTCTTTTAGGAACATCTTTGAGATTTCTTTTCTATCCGAAACCGGACAATTTTGTACAAGTGCGGTTGAATTTCCACTGGCTACAAGAAATTTTCTAACTTCCATGTTATTGGGCAGAGCACCCATCTCTGCCGTTTTCTCTGCCAGCATCCGCTCCAAATCCCGCGTCTGTTGTCCTCTTTTCCTAACTTCTTTTATTTTCCATTTTGTACCGGCTCAAAACAAGACTTTATACCGGTTTAGGAGATCCTTAGTACGCTCTAGTTTTTTCATGTACATTGACCTCTCCTCATCGTTTTTGGCGTAAGCAAGCTTTCTTTCAAGGTACTGCACCCCTGCCAATCTCTCAACACTGGAACCTCCAGAGTGCCTGAGTCTGTTTTCTAGGGCTTCGTTGGGAACCATCTCGAATACTATGTATCCTGTTCCTATTTCAGGGTTTGAGGGTACTTTGAGAGATATGTAACCTTGTGGTGAAGGCTCTTTCCCTATCTTGTTGCTCTCAAAAGTAGTGTAGTCCTGGAACGCCTGTGATCCTATCCCTACAAGTGCATTCATTTTCCCATTGCACATCTTATTAGTTAGAGATAGATGTGGCCTGTGCTCATCTCCTTTGTATTGTATCACCGCTGGGCTGGTTGTTCGCGTGGGCCGCTCTGACAGTGCCCTGCCTCCATCCATTCCTCTTATAAAAATACTGTGTTGCATACCGGCAGGGTAAGGTCCTATATGCACGGTTTCGCGCCTTAACATCATCCTTTCTGGATATATGACATTCGCACCGTTCGCCTCTAAGATAGCTCCAAGAGCTTCTGCTTCGTGAAGGTTGTTTGCTGCTTTCTCTACGTGGTTTCCGTTAAGATTATAGAACGCTTTGAAACCGATATCGGTGAGCTCTTTAAGGAATATAGCGCTCTTGTTCAACTGATCCCCAAGATTTATTATAGGCTCTCCATACACCATCTCCCTTACTCTTCTCACCATTCTATCATAGGAGATATCCCTTTCCGTCTTGTATAGATCACGTATAACATCCCCATACTGCATTTTTTGGGGGTCTTGTATATCTCCTCTCATAATCTTGTCTACTGCCCCCTGCAGCATGTCTCCCCCTAATATGGTATACCTCTTGTCTTTGTTTATCCCATCATGTTTTATGTCTTCTAGCAGGGCTTCGAGAAGTTCGTATTCAGTGTAACCTCCTTCAGGATTGTAACTTGACGCGCCTATGTGGGTGTCGCTTATCCCGTATATCTTTATCATATCTTTTTCGAGTTCCTTCGGGTTTACCCCTTCTTTAAGGGTCCTGTAATTTATCACTCTTGTCTGTGTTCTACCGTCCTTCATTACCGTGAACATTGTTATACCGCTGTAAAGGTCACTTCTTTTGACGTCTTTCGTGACATTTCCGGAGGACTTCTTCTTTCTAAGGACAGAGTCGTCGTGCAGAGGAGATACATGCAAAAAATGCGCAACTTTGCTCGGTGTCTCTGACTCAGTGTCAGTGTTATATTTTATGGCAGTGTAATACGTTCTTGCTTCATGTCCCCATATATAGACATCCGCCAGCCTTCCTTCACGCCAGTCCCTATTGGCCTTTTCTATAGCCCGTCTCTCACCATTCAATAGGGGCTCCGGCTCCTTTATTCCGCCATAAATATCTATGTTTGCAGTGGCGTTTATAGCAGGGGATACTGAGAATTCCACCCCATTTACTTTTAGTCTAACGTCTTCTATGGTTTTTATTATATTGGCACTGTACACCGTTTCGTCTTTTTTCTTGTAAGACAGGAACGTATCAAGCACTTCTTCCTTGTATATCTTGTTGGCTATATCCACTATCCCGTCCTCATCAAGGTTTCTCCATGCAGACGCATCTATGTTCTGGGATTTCAAGTGCTGTATAATTTCTGGGTCTAAATCTCTAAGTACAGTGTCAAGATCATCGTCGTCTTTATTCTCATGAGACTGCTTGTTTATATTAGAAGATCTCTTATGGGATTTTAACAGTTGTTTTATTCTGTCGCCGACATTCGCATAGTCTTTTGGACCATATATCATCGAGATGGGGATGTTTTTCTCTGCAGCCGCTTCTATTATAGGTCGCATCTCATACTTAGCAAGCAGTGTGGCATCCTCTAGCGTATCCACCGAGTTGCTCCCACTGTTCTTTCCTTTTATCGCCTTGTGTACCCTTGCTCCATACCTCCCCTTTATATCATCCTCTAGCATGGCTAGGGAACTTTTGTCGCTTCTGCTGTTGCTGTTAAGCGCATTTAGAGGATATCTGTACGCACCTCCTAACATTATTATCGCGTCTATCTTATACGGGGAACTTTTTATGAACTGGCCGACATTGTAAAGAACATCCGGATCGCTTAGCTTTGTGCTTAGAGCTATATTGGAGAGAACAAGAACGTTTGCTTTGGGTTCGGAATCAAGGTTGTACTCCGAACTTATTTCGCTGTTTAAAAGCAACTCCTCTAAGTTTTCTTTCATCATAACATATCCTCCACAGACTGTTTAGTACCACTACTCTATTAAAGTATTGCTTCCTTTCTTTATAAAATAATTTTGTGTATTACCATAGTATTACTCTCTTTTTGCAATCTAAATCTTACAATTTTTACTTTTCAGGGCAGTAATTTGGAAATTTTGGATTCTGACACCCTTGAAGCGAAATGAGTATAAATATTCGTCTAGTCTATCTATGTTATAAACTAAAAGGGTCCATGGTCCAGTGGCTACGACGTTCGCTTGACGTGCGAAAGATCAGGGGTTCGAATCCCTTTGGGCCCATATTATAAAAGGTTATAGTGTATCTCTTTCTTAATTTCACCCTTTACTCAGAGATATAAAAAAAGTAGGTGGGGACATGCTGATGCACTTGTGATATCCCCTCGCCGGTCTTTTCTTTTTTAAGGTAGACTTCATTATTGATATTATTATGTTTTTCACTTTGGCTTTTGCTTTCATCTCACGATTTAAATCGTGGGTTTCCCCTCTCACACTTTATAATATCATTAACATAAAAGAAATAAATAAATCAATGCATTATAACTGATATGTCGAAAGCATACAAGTTTTCAGTAGTATATATGAGTAATGGTTCATCGAACTGGGGGCAATCCAACTTATTATGGAGTAGTTCACTATGAAAGATTTTGATAAGAGGGCAGCAGTCACGAGAGTAATGGATTTCATCAAGAAGAATGACAATTTTTCCATATTTTACCATCTCGACAGCGATGGTATAACTTCAGCAGTGATATTATCAACAGCTCTGGAGAAGATGGGGAAGAGAGTCTACTCATTTAGGGTTACGAACTATGAAGACTTCGAGAAAGGCATTGACCTCAGCTATTTCAGCGACAACATTATTCTCTGTGATATGCAGCCTTCGAAAAGCTTTATGGACAGATTCAATAACAGAAAGCTATGCGTTATAGACCATCATGAACTAATAGACAATGATAATATAGTGTATATTAATCCTAAGATGTGGGGAGACATGACGTACACGCCTTGCTCACTGTTAACGTACAGACTATTCGAAGATTTTATCCCTGAGCTAGATTGGGTGGCTGCTATAGGCGTGGCCGGAGACTCTGGTGGGAAAGAAAACGGTGATTTTGTTAGAAAAGTGGCTAAAAGGAACGTTGTACAACTAAAGAACGATGAATATCTGTTTGATAATGATTTCGGCCTTGCATCAATTATGATAGGTTCTATGACACTGCAATATGGTAGGATAGGAGCGGAAGAAGCAGTAGGCATAATCAAATCAACTCCTTCGCTGAAAGATCTGATTGAGAACCAGAGGCTAGTCTCTGCCAGCGCAAGTGCGAAAAAGGAGCTACTCTCGCTGAGAGAGCATTTCGAACAGAAAAAAGAGCTCTATGACGATCTTGTCTACTTCTTTGAGGCAAACCCTTTAAAGAAGAGGTATTCATCATCACTTATAACTCCTCTCAGCCTTGAAAAGGAATATTATGGAAAGGTGATCGTCTTTATGACCAGAATTAACTCAAAGACAACCAGAGTAAATATACGCGCAAACGGAGTCAATATAAAACTACCCGAGGTTTTAAAGGAGATATTTAAGGAGATCAACGGAAACGGAGGAGGGCACAATATGGCGGCTGCTGCGGCGATAAGACCAACTGACACAGAAAAATTCAAGAGACTGTTCCTCGAAGAGAGTAAGAAAAATATAAGCAAGAACTAAAAGTCCGGCATCCTTGACACGTCAACTATTGACATCTCTGCGTCCTTAAACTCTGGAAATTCTGATTCGAGCTTTGAGCTACCTTCGGACTCATCTATTATCAGCGTTACCATTATGACGTTGAGCCCAAACGCTAACGGCTCGATTTCCAACTTGTAAACGCTGCCCTTTGATGCAAGGAACTCCTTTACCCTTGGTGCAAGCTCATTGATGTCGGCAGACACATCCTTCGGAAGAGCCTTTATCTTAAGTACTACCTTTCCCATATTACGGCCCAATGAAACCGCATGATCCGCACACGAATTCCACACTTCTTATCCTGCATTTACCGCATCTTGCTATGTCATTCCCACAGCTAGGGCACTTAAACATCACTGAATCCTCTATTATTGAGATGTCCTTTCCACACGATGTGCAGAAGTGCTTTCCGACGTTCTCTTTAACACTATCGCTTTCCATTGCTTAATGTATCACACTACTCTATTTATAACTTTCTATTGTGTCTGGCATATATTTAACCGTAGAGATTATTATTTCTTTATGTTCGGAAGAAACGCTAAATCGCCTCTCATTCACACGGGAAAGATAAAGCAGGTTATATTGATAATAAAGAATCTCGATATGGGAACAGGCAAGATAGCCGCTCAAGCGTCTCACGCCAGCCTTGAGAGCTATTTAGAAACTATGAAAACCGACCAGAATATAGCGAGCAAATGGCTTGAAGAGGGACAGACTAAGATAGTCCTCAAAGTGAAGGACCAGACTGAAGCTGCTTCTATAAAAAAGAAGCTTAGGGAGGCAGGCATCCCGTTCAAAGCGGTAAAAGATGCAGGTCAGACACAGGTCCCACCTGGCACAGAAACGGCTATAGGAATAGGCCCTTATTATGAGACAGAGCTCGACAAAATCACAGGTGATCTGCCACTTTTATGAGCGCTTTGCAGTATTCGAGTGCAAACCCCTTGCAGCTGATGTTAAACACGATATATTATGCAAACCCTGCCGTGTTCTACGTTTTTATGGCGGCGATAATGCTCGCAGTGGCGGTTACGTATTTTGAGAATCTAAAGATAGGCTTGTTGACTACTATGATATTGTCAACTTTTTTTTATGGGATAGGAATGTTTATACCTTACATTTATGTACCACTTGCTCTGTCGCTCGCACTATTTATTCTTGACATATTCGGTTTCAGAAATGTGAGCAGATCAATAGAGAACTTCATAAATTGGATGTACTTGTCCAGAAAGATGAAGAGCACCAAACAAAGGCAGCAGCGAAAGCAAGACAAGGCAGCCTAATCACGATGTACAAAAGCCGAATAAAGTCAACGTAGGCACTGGTAAACCTTATAAATCTTTATGTAGTAGTATCATTCTATCAAGCATCGGTAGTCAAGCGGTAAGACACCACCCTGCCAATCTAACAGCAGTCCGGTGGAGGCCCGGGTCCGAATCCCGGCCGATGCAATCACTATGTATTTCGACGTGGAGCTAAAAAACGAGAAAACAGACTGGAAAGCCTTTGAAAAGCAGGTAAATGACGTTTTTGAAAGCTTCGGCTACACGGCCGAGGCTGATGTAAGATTCAAAACAACGAGGCGGTTCCAGATAGACGTTGTCGCATACGATGAGAAAAGATGCTTCTTTGTGGACTGCAAGGACCATGCATATATACCGCCTTCAGAGGAGGACGAGTTCCTGCAAAAACAGAGGATAAGGGCTGAAAATCTCATAAAAATTCGACCGGATCTAACTTATAAAAAGAAGATAGTGCTTTTAGTTACGAGAAACAGGACCAACTCTCTTCTGCAGCACTCTGAGAGTACTGGCAACATCTTTGGTGTCGATATGAGCGGGTTGAGAGAACTTCTTATTAACCTGCCTTTATATGAGGATGACCTGTTTTCTTTCTGAATAACTATTCGATTCTGTTGGCTAGAACAAAGGAAAGTTTTACTGTCTCATCAAGGTCATAATCTAGCCTCAATGGATAATTATTTGAGAAGGACATCTTGACAGGTTTTTCTGGATCTAGGGCGTTCAAAAACTTCGTTAGGTATTCTATTGAATACTTTGACCTTGTGAGCCCTTCAGATGTGACATTGAAGAGTTCCTTATTATCGTTTATGTATAGATCCTCGGAGAATTCTTTCTCCTCGCTTCTCGCGCTGAGTATAAACTTTTGGTTATCGACGGTTAAGTAAAGTGAGTCATCAACCAAGAAACCGGCTTTTATGGCATCCTTGATGACTGAACTTAGGAGAGTGACCTCTGCAGTGAACTTCAACTGCGGCACTTTCTGCGCAGTGTAGTTCTCGTCTATAAGAGGAATGCCAAAGTGCAGCTTAGTCTTGCCACTTATATCAAGATTCATCTTGGAACCATTATCGTTTATTTTTAACTTGTCGCCTTTCTTCAGAAGTCTAAGTATACCATTCAGATCATCGAGCGATACGGACAGTTTTGTATCTTTATCCACCTTAAAAGAGGTGAACATTTCCTTTCCGCTTTCAAAAAGGATCATCGCTATGTTAGCAGGATCCATTGCTTTTATTGATATTCCCTGCGGTGTAAAGTCGATGGATACGTCCGCCATCAGGCTGCCGACCGTATCCATTATCCTTTTAAATAGTTCAGAGTCTTTCAGTTCAGCTTCCATTACTTAATAAGTCTCCCCTTTGCTTTAAATAGCTATTGTATGTTTTGTAATCTTCGTCCGTTATATCCTCTATATAATCAGTCCTTATCTCTATATCATCATTTCCTGCAGGAACTACCCTACCGACGACGGTCACGAGCTGCCCCTTCCTTGGCTTCGATTCGGAGGATACGGGCGGTAGACATGTCACATTGATGCCACTGTCCGTTATGACGAAGGTCCCTATGCTCTCATCGACTGATTCTATGCTACCGACCACTCTTATTTTAGAATCGGTTTCTTTGTTTACCGTAGCTAGTGTCCTGTCCTGTATGCTATTGCTCTCCATATATATAGTATATCTATAAGGTATGCACCTTATCTTATTTTGATATATAGATATCAACGTTAATAAATCTTTCACGTGATTTATTAGTATGCTAGATTCTAACAAAGATAGTCATGTTGATGAAGGTTTTGTATACGAACCTGCGGATGATTCTCTATTACTTATGGAAGCTGTTAAGTATGCTAGAGGGGATGTGCTTGAACTTTTCGCGGGCAGCGGTGTTGTCGGTCTTGCCGCTGCCGAGAAGGCTAAAAACGTGATACTTGCCGATATAAATGAGGACGCTATACACATGATTAACAAACGGATAGAGGAGAAGGGCCTGGCGAACTGCAAGGCGGTTAAATCCGATCTTTTTAGCGGTCTTAATGGCAAGGTTTTTGACGTTATCTATATGAACCCCCCTTATCTTCCCGATGTCGGCAGGGGGAAAAATTCAGTGGAAAATGCCCTTGTCGGTGGTGAGGAGGGTTATGAGATAACGCTAGAAGCCCTGCACCAGTCTAGAGACCACCTTAGAAGTGATGGTGAGATTTATCTAATAATTTCTTCTGTTTATGATGTCCGCAACGTTTATAAGGCGATAAAATCTATTAACTTTGAGTTTGAGGTTCTAAATACGAAGAAATTCTTCTTTGAAGAATTGTTATTGGTAAAAATTTATGAAGAGCGCAGGGATAGCGGTAATTGACGGGCGAATGATAGTCACGGTGTTGATAAATTCCACAGTGCAGATACACAGAGTTAAGAATGTAAACGAGGCTAAGGAGATACTTGACACAGCCAAACCTGACATTGTGGGGATGGATGAAAGCACAGCAGAAATTTATGAGGATGTAAAGTTTCAGTTCAATACGGTTAAGGTCAGGCGACTACAAAAGAACGAGATGGATTCCCTGTGCAACAGCCTTACCATGCTTAACATAATCAAAGACCAAGACAAACCTGCCATAGTAGCAGCAAGCCTAGCCCTGACTGAAAAAAGCTCTGATTAAGCCTGTGGAATCTGGGAGAGTATCTCACCCTTTTCAACTTTAACGAAATTAGGCACTACAAGTATATAGTCCTCGTCTATCCCGACTACCTGAGCTTCAGCTGCATCCGCGCTCCTCTTTATCTTGGATATAGTTCTCTTAAGCTCCTCTATGCCACCCTTCTCCCTTATCTCCTTTATTTTTATGAAAAGGAGTGTAGAACCAGATCTTATATCGTTAAGAACCGATCCAGAGTCCTCAAACTTTATCAATGAGAAATATTTGACATACATTTTTGCTATAGGTCTGTCTTTCTGATCGACTTCTAACTCAACGTATTCATTTGACTCTTCAAGATTCACCTTCTTCTTAAAAAGGTCCAAAAACTTATCGAACGGCAAATTTACCATAGCACCTCACATTTTTTATTTTTTAATAATACTACTTTATGGCTCTAGTTATATTTAAATGCTTTTTACTGTTTTCAGAAAAAATCGAGTATGCCTCCTGAAGCTAATGACACCATCCTACGAATGTTTAGTGGTCCTAATATTAAATCGAATAAAAACATTGTATCCACACTTTAGAACTTTGCAGGGGGAGGGATTTGAACCCTCGAGGGCCTAAGCCATTAGGTCCTAAGCCTAACACGTTGGACCGGGCTTCGTTACCCCTGCTTTTTTCGTTTTATCTGTGCGATATCTTCAAAAGAAATTTCATTGTCGGTACTACTCGGCTCGAACGTTCCAATCACATCCTCATACAGCGAAATGCCCAGGGCACTTTCCAGTTTTCTTACGATCTCATCCGCTGGTATTATTTTTCCATTAAATATCTTTTTAAGCTCGTACGGGGACTCTTTTATCGTCTCTGCGAGCTTTTCTATGGTCAGCTGCTTTTCGGCCACGGCCTGCTTAATCGTCTTCGGGTAATCCAGTTTTAGACTTCTTTCTATAAATCCGTAGGATTTCTGTGGCTTTCTATCCACTTTATGCGTGTCTTCTACTTCGCATATTATTTTTCCAAAAAGAGCACATCCAGAACACACTACAAGCATAGAACCTTCTATCTCAGCTCTATAAAATTTACCATCGGTGTAACCACACAGCTCACAGTTCATAATCCAAGTCCATCTAGATGTATTTCGGCAAAAGCAACTGGAAGTTCAATCCCGAATTCATTCAGTACTCTGGGATGGACTTCGCCAAGAGCTCCGATATTAACATCTCCGTAATATACTACTCCACCTCTGCCTTTTATAACCATTTTTGACAGCCCATCCAGGTCTTTTTCGTCGGATAACCTTACCTTCCCTGCGCCTACAGCCTCATTTATGATTTTCTCAAGCATAACTACTATCTCACTTATATTGGTGTCTGCGCCGCACGAAAGTATACAGAGCCTAAGCTTATTGGCAAAATCAACATCGGTATCCGCTTTTGAAACAACAAAACCTATATCAAATAGCTTCTGTGGAAATCTTTTATGTAAGTTATTTGAGACGAAGCGCAATGCCTCTGGCGTTATGTTCAATCGTGCCATCGTCGATTCCGCGCTCTTTGTTCCCAAGAAAGACGCGTAGTTGCTTGGGTCTATCCCCGTTTTCTTAAACTGATACATTTCATTCGTGAATATATTTAGATCCAGTTCCTGATAACCGAAACCAATAAGAACGTCACGCATTAGCTCTATAGCCTGTGCGTTCTGAAGAAACTTTCCAGAGGTGTAAACCCTATTGTCATCTGCCTTTATCTTGTCAACGCCGTATACTCTCATAATATCGTCGACAATATCCACCTGGTGTGTTATATCCTGTCGATAATAGGGTGGAGTCACGGCAAGACCATCTGCTGCAGATTCTACTGCGTAATCTAGACTGGAAAGAATCGATTTTATGTCCTTTAGTGACAGTTCTACCCCAAGTAGCCTGGAAGCCTCATTTTCACTCAATACAAAGCTTGTTGCCTTGAATTTCAGGTTTGTAGTTATATTAGCATTTGAGTATTTCGGTTTCATCACACTCACAGCACCGAAGAACTGAAGATTAAACATAAGGGCCTTCGTAAGCGAATTCACACTGTCGTGATCTGTCCCCGTTATGTCGACTAGTATGGATTTTGTATCTTCAGTAAGGGATGCAAAGCCAGCGTTTATAACGGGTGGGAGGGCGAAAATCTTACCGTCCTCCTGTCTCCACACTATAGGTTTATCGTCTAGGAGGTGTCCGTACTGTCTTCCTTTCTCCGTGTCCTCGAGTATCTGTTTATAGGTCTTCTCTTCATCCGAACCCAGCGGTGCAAAAGAGACATCTTCCGTTTTAACTTCTAAATATTTTATTGGGAATTTTATCATTGAATAATCGAACATTCCTATTGCCGCCAGTTTCCTATCCCTACCTGCCACTTTATCCAACTTTTCCTGAATCATAAGCAGATCGGCCATCCTCTCACCCAATCTACCGTCAAGTTTCACATAAAGAACATTCACGAACGGCCTATACGTACTATTGATGGTTATGTCAGCGCTTTTTGAAGAAACGGTTTCTGATCTATGGACTTTTATTCCAAGTAACTGCCCTAACAAGAAAGCGACCGAGTATTTTGAACTTAGTTCTACTCTATCGGAAGACATATCAAAATTCAGGTATTCACCGCCGCCTTCTAGGTCTATCCCGTAGCGCAGACACAGCTCCTCATAATCCTTTCTGCTAAGACTCTTTCTCAGTATTGCATTCATTTCTTTTAGAGTAGTGTTAACCATCACCATATCAATCAAAATCCTCCAACAGCCTCCTGCCTTCCATATTTCTAAGAAGATCCAGGTCCGTCAGTGCACCGTATAGCGACCTTATATCATTTATCCCGAGTCTCATAGCCAACGCTCTCTCAAGACCAAATCCCCAAGCTATTATATTTTTCTTTATGCCGAATGGATATAGGGTTTCAGGTCTAAATACTCCTGAATTCCCAACTTCTACCCACTCTTTTCTGCTCTTACTGAATGCTTGTATCTCTAAACTCGGTTCCGTGTAAGGATTATATGTTGGCTTAAGTCGTATGCCAGAAATACCTATCCTTGCGTAGAATTCTTTTATGAAGCTTACCAAATTAGCAACGGTTATGCCGTCATCATAGACTATTCCTTCTATCTGGTAAAATTCAGGCAGATGTGTTGGGTCCGATGTCTCATTCCGAAACACCTTACTTACAGAGAAATATTTCGCGGGAACTTCTTTATTCTTTGATATTTTGTCGTAAATGTATCTAAAAGTCGTAGCTGTGGTGTGACCGCGCATTATGAGGACTTTGCTTTTTTCAGTGTCAAACTTCCTATCATAACCTATTGACTTGTCATTCTTTCCGCGATAAAAACCGCTCTCATATACATCTTTCACGTTATCTAATAATCCCGTAGGTATCTTTGCAGATCCGCTGTTTACGTAAACAGTGTCTTGAATATCTCTATCAGGATGATTTTGTTTGAACATCATAACATCGAAGTTCCAGAAAGCAGATTCGACGTAATTGCTCTGCATCTCCTCAAAACCCATCGACACAAGGACATTTTTGATATGCGATATAAACTGCTTTGTTATATGTTTTTTGCCGAAAGGCGGCACCGGTGGTCTTGTATCGAGAGAATACCGCCTGAACTCTTTATCTCTCCAATCAAGTATTATTCCTGTTGTAAGTTTGTCTATTAGCTCCTTTGAGAACTTTTGTGACTTTATTACGCGCTTTCCGTCGTTGTCTATCTCCACTTTCTCGCTCTGCGAAAGTGTCTTTTCTATTATCTTCCTTTTTATAAGATCTCTCAAGTTATCATCCTCTATAATTTCCTTCCCACTGCTTATTTTTTCAAGGATATCATTTTTTGACGCTATCGCTTCTATCTTTTTTTCATCTATATCAAATCTGCCATTGGGCTCGAATACAACTCCTGCTTTCTTAAGCTGACCGACGCCAGCACTTAGCTCGTCCGGTTTCAGCACTCTATTAAGTGCAGAATAGTTTGTGGATTTGTTTTTTAGCATCTCTCTAATTATCACATGCTCTGGCAGCCCTGTTTTAAGGTAAGTTTTACCATTGTCTGTGAGAGAATACGCTACGCTGGCTTCAGTAACGATGCGAACAAGACCTTGATCTAAGAGTTTTCTTGCCGAGTTTAGAAGCGCTGTTTTATCTATCCCAGTAGCCTTTGATATATCTGACAGGAATTTCGGTGAATTTTCGATTTCGATAAGTATAGTCTTCTCATTTTTATTTAGAGAGGCAGCTATCTCATCTACATCCATAACATAAGTATATACTTGCAACGAATATATAAACCGACTTGGAAGTAATAGAATATGATAATAGCGATAAGCGGTACGCCCGGTGTAGGCAAGAGCAAAGTGGCTGAACTCTTAGCTAGGAAACTAGGATATAGAGTTATCGAGGTGAACAGGCTTTTGGGTATACCGCATGGAAAAGAAGTGGAAGTTTCAATAAGTAAGCTTGAGAAGACGGTCGAGCACAATCTTAGTGATAATGTCGTGATTGTATCACACCTAGCGCATTTCCTACACGACAAAAGGATAAAATATTTCTTTGTGCTTAGATGTGAGCCCCCTGTGTTAATAAAAAGACTTAGGAGAAGAGGATACAATAACTTGAAGGTTTATGACAATGTGATGTTCGAAGCGATAGACGGCACCTATCTAGAAGCGTCTAAGTTGCATAGAAATATAATCCATATTGACAACACCAAAAATATCGACGAAACCGTAAACGCTATACTATTTTTGATTAAGAAGGGAAAAGTGCCTACACAGTTCAGCGGAGATTACAGCAAGTACATAATAAGTCTGGAGAGAGCGCTCAAAAGATAGAGCTTTATCTGCTCGATTCTGCCTGTCTTTCTGTGTCTATTCTCTTAGAGATTGGGAAAACGGAATCCTGATTGTTTGCTGCTCCTACTAATATATCATGCAGAGCATCATCGGCTTTTTTACCCGAAAAAGATGACTGAAACGTCCCTTGTGCTATCCACCTGAGAGCCATGTCGAGTCTTCGTATAGGAGCAGTATCAACCTGTTTCGCTATCCTCTGACCTGCTATCAGAAGAGACATTACCTCCTCTTTAGGCGCTGAATTTTCTATAGCTTTGACAAGAACCTGTATAGGGTTCTTCCCTTCCTTTTGTATCCTATCAAATGCGCTGTCAACTATAAGGAAGGTTGTATAGAATCTTCCTGATGCAATCTTTGACGTCCTAAGATGCTTTTTACCTTTATGACCCGGCACCATAAGGTGTGTTATGAGTCTCTCTACGATGTTTACCCTGCTTCGCGCAAGTCTCTGCTGAGAGGTTCTACCACTGCTTTTTGGCATGAGCATAGGCTTAAGCGCAATCACTTTCGCCAGCCCAGGGTCCTTGACTTCTACATTGAAATCGTACTTACCGAAAAGCTTTATTTCAGAGATCTCTTTTTCTTCTTGCTTCTCTTCTTTCTCGTGTTTTCTCTCTTTCATAACATGTTCAGTTTCTTCCATAATTTTATCTCATTGGTTTTTGTTTTCTTCCCTTTACTAGCTCCTTAAGTGCTATACCGTTTACGCTTACTATCTTAAACTTTACACCTGGGAGGTCTCCCCTCGCTCCTTTCTGCGCACCGCCTATCCTCTCTACGACGACATCATTGTGCTCATCCACAAAAGAGATTCCCTTATTCAGGGGGATGTACGCAGTGACTACTTTACCATTCTTTGTAAGTTGCACTTTACAGGACTTCCTCTTTCCAGATGAAGGTTTCTTAGGCGTTACTTCAACCTTTTCTAGGACTATTCCTTTTGCTTGTGGTGCTCCCTCTAGTGGGTCGTATCTCTCCCAGTCCTTAAAGAAATAGGACCTGCTTCTGTTCTTACTGAACCTCACTCTTTTCTTACGCTTCAGCAGCATCCTTCCATTAAACAAACCTCTTGTTTTATTTCCCATAATATTATCTGATATTTACATTAGTTATATTAAAATACCTTTGCATTAGCGATTTTATCAGTTTTATCTTTGAATATGAAAGTTTTGTCTCGACGGTCACCTCAAGTTTCTTGGAATTATCCTGATCCTTTGCCACATAGCCAGAAAGCAATTTGTTTGGTCTTATCATATTTTCAAAGAGCTTAACTGGATCATCGGAGTACTCAACGACTATTACTTCCTTTTTAAGCATCTCCTGGAGCATCTTTATCTTTGTACCGTTCTTTCCTATAGAGATGCCAGCCTGACCCTGACTTACAACGAATATTATCTTATCGTCCTCTGTGAGGGAATCCCTCGCTGGTATGGACGTAACATCCGAAAAAACGTTCATTGCAGAGATGGTATCACTATCTAATTTTATACCCATACTCTATTTTTTAATTCCTAGAACTGATATGTTGAATGACTTACCGCAAGCGATTGATAGAGCCTCGTTGTCACCGTCGTATTCATAAAGCTGTACTCCTGATTCGGATAATTTATTCTTAATGCTATCGCTAACGTTCGATGCGTATATCACGAACTCAATCTCACCGTTCTTGGTCGCCCTAACGACTGAGTTAAGACCTATATAAACGGCTTTATTCTTTATTTTCTCTTGCATCTTTTTCCTTATTTTCTCTTCCATTTTCATTCACTACTAACTTTATTGCTCCTGTCCCTATAGGTATAACCTGATTGGACATTATATTGTTTGCCACGAAGCTGAACTCATCAACTTCATGGTAAAGACTGGCCTCAATTAAGTGTTTAAGGGGAATCTCAAAGGATGCCCTCGCAAACACTGATTCTGTTTCACCGCTAAGACCATACCTTCCTATACCACGCACTGTACCGTCTACGCACATCGCGTCGGCAATTAAAAAGATATGTCGCAGATCTACGTTAAGACCTACGTTCTGAAGCGTGTTATAAACTTCATCTATAATAAGATTCCTAGCAGCTTCTATACCTAATACGTTGGAAACTTCCACAACATCGTTCGATATTGTCCTTGTCTGATCGACTTCGTCTAGCTTTAATATCTCTTCTACGTTTGAACCCATTGTTTTTATCCAGAAAGTGTCATCTTTGTCCCTCGTTAATATCGCCCTGCTTACACGGGGTATGCCTGATAGTGTTATGTCGACCACTTTATTGTGAAGTTTTATCAGTTTCTTCACGCTGTCTACTGTCTTGTCTATGATTATTATTTTATCATCGTTTATGTGGGCGTTAAGCTTCGTCTTTCCAAGCTTTGACTCAATAACCTTTGTGCTTAAACCATATTGTTTTATTGTGTCTTTGTCAATCACCAGTTCAACTGACTTCTTTCTTATAGAGATATCATAAGAGGAGATTATATCTCCTATTTTTATCTCTATGATCCGAGATGCGATATCCGACACTTTTTGCTTGGATTTTGCGTATTCTGGCTTTAAGTATATCTCCATGACAGGTGTCGAGATCTCTTTTTTGGCATCAAATATCTCAACTAGTCTAGGAAGTCCGGAAGTTGTGTTTATAACGGTAAGACCAGCCGCGTGCTTTGTTCTAAGTGTAAGCTGAGTACTTGCCTCTCCTATACTCTGTGCAGCTATAACCCCCACAGCTTCTCCTGGTGTTATAAGAGAATGCTCGTACAGTTTCCTAAGTTCTTCTATATCGGCCTTTTCGCCATATTTATCCTTGTAAGCTTTCACGTATTTTTCTGGTATTTCCATATTAAATCTTAAGTTCCCCCTTGTCGCTGGCAGATACATCAATGCCATCCTCTCCATACTTGAACTGGATTATCTTATTGCCTAGCCTTACTGAAAGATCATTTTTGACTTTTAGATCTTGAAGAGCAGATGATAGACGCCTCTGCATGTAACCAGAGATGGGAGTACGTATTACATTGTCCATTAATCCCTCACGGCTACTTGCTGCGTGCAGGAAGTATTCGACTGGGTTAAGACCTTTCTTATAATTTGACGTTATGAAACCGCGTGCCATAAGCCCGTTGTCTCCCTTCTTAGAGTGCGATGTAAGCCTGCCTTCGAACCCGTTGCTTATTCTTACGTCTCTAAGGAGCTGCTGTCCTACAAGGCCCACCATAGGGATCAAGTTTGTCATGCTACCTTTAGCACCAGTGTTCATCATTGCTTCGACGTTATTATTTTTACTCTCTATGAACGCGCTGATTACATTTCTAACGCGCACTTTAAGTTTGTTAGTCAAACTGACCATCTTAGGCTCCAAAAGAGGATCTTGTTCCTTAATGATGTCATTTGCAGCGTCAATGCCATCCTTTACTACCTCGGAGATCTTTGTGTAAGCGGCATCTGGGAGATCAAAATCGCTCATGCTTATACTCATGCCATTCTTAAGCAGTACTATAAGGCTGAGTTTTGAGAACTGATCTATGAAGCGGGATGTTATATCAGGTCCGTACCTTACGAACAGGAATTGAAGAAGACTTCCATTTTCTTTACCGATGGTTGCGCTGTCTATTACGCCGGTGGTAAGCTTCCCATTCTTTATCCTAACATATGAATCATCATCGTTTGTTATCTTATAAGTCGTACTTTGACTTTCAAAGTTGAGATCGTCTGGCAGAAGCATACTGAACACTTCTCTGCCGGAGTATTTCTCCTTCTTGAGAGGTGCTGGTATTCCTATCGCTGACAGAAGGAATTCTACCGTCGCTTTGTCGACAATGGTGTTCTTGTCGGTGAGTATGGCGCATCCGGATATATAATCTTGTACCGCTCCTATAAGAGGTAACCCGTGCCTAGGCGAGACGATATTGTGCTTTATGTTTATTATCATGTCAGCTTCGGCGAGAGCCTCTTCATTCTGAAGGACGTGTATGTTCATCTCGTCGCCGTCGAAATCTGCATTATAAGGGAGAGTCGCTGAAGGGTTTATACCAAGAGTGTTATATGGGAGGACCTTTGCGTAATGTCCCATAATCGAAAGCCTGTGAAGTGACGGCTGCCTATTAAAAAGCATGATGTCACCGTCTATTATGTGCCTTTCAACGATGTATCCAGGCTTCAATTCATCTATGGTGTTCTGAACTGTAGACTCAGTTATCTTTTTCTTTATACCGTCTGGTGTTATTATATAATTCGCTCCAGGGTAAGAGTTGTAGTTCTTTACAAGTACTTTCATCCTGTCAAGATTGATTTCTGTTATATACTCTGGGAAGGTTATTTCCTTTGCTATCTTTATAGGTACTCCAACTTCGTCAAGGCGAAGGAACGGATCCGGGGCTATGACCGAGCGGGCCCCGTAGTTTACCCTCTTACCTAAAACTGAGCTTCTAAAGCGACCCTCTTTTCCTTTGACCCTATCCTCAAGTGTCTTAAGCTTCTTTCCGGATTTGTGTCTTGCTACGGGTATCTGTGCTGTTCCATTTGATATAAATGTAGTAACATGATACTGTAAAAGATCCCAAAGCTCGTCTATTATTATTTCAGGCGCACCTGATTTTATGTTCTCAGCAAGCCTCTGATTGGTTCTTACTATGTCTGTAAGTTTGTGTGTAAGGTCATCTTCACTTCTCTGACCATTCTCAAGAGTTATAGAAGGCCTGATTGTTATTGATGGCACAGACAATAACGTTATTATCATCCATTCAGGTCTGGAGTGATCTGGATCAAGACCCATAAACTGAAGATCTGAATCTTTTATCTTTTCCAGCCTCTCAAGGATATCGACAGCAGTAAGCTTTTGACCTGCGTACATGAATGTGTAAGGTTTCTCTAGCTTTATTTTCTGCTGCTTTTCATGGCAGAAAGGACACACGCTGACGTTTTTTGCATGCTTTACTATAGCTTTTATCGTCCTATTCTTCTTCTGTAACCCTTCGTGCGCTTCTACAGTTACTAACATCTCGCTGAATTTCTTAAGGTTATTTTCTGGTATAAGTATCCTGCCGCACGCGTTGCATGTAGAGTTTATAAAATTGTATATAAATGGGACCATCTTAATGTTAAAGACAGGTCTTGCGAGTTCTATGTGTCCAAAGTGACCTGGACAGTCTCTTATAGTATTTCCGCATGTCTTACATATCAGTCCTGGATCAGTTACGCCCATCCTAAGGTCTGATAGCCCTCCATCTACAGGGAAACCATCAATATCATAAAGTTCTGATGAGGTTACAGCGACAGTGCTCATCTTCTGTATCGTCTTCGGAGATAACACTCCAAATTCTATTCCATCTATCTTGTTGAAAACAAAGTTCGAATCGAGTCTCATACCTTTTTACCTAACAATATCTTTGGATATATACCGACAGCTTTAAGCTCATCGAGGAGTATCTTGAACGAAGCAGATACTTCTATGAGTTTTATCGGAGCGTCCTCTCCGTCTATCTGGCAATATCCCGTTTTCTTACGTACGTTGTAAACGGCGGTCAGACCGCACTTCGAGCATACTGGGATGGATATCTTATCCGAATCGAATCTTTCTTTAAGAGCCAACGCCGCACCGTAAGCCACGAAACAGTCTTTCTCCATTTCTCCCAACCTTAGACCACCGCTCTTGGACTTCCCCTCAGTTGGCTGTCTTGTAAGAAGCTGTATAGGGCCCCTCGAGCGCCACTGTATCTTGTTCGCTACGAAGTGCTTTAATCTTATATACATCATATCTCCAACAAATATCCTAACTTTCATTTCTTCACCGGTTATTCCATTGTACATTGTCTCTACACCGTTCTCTCTAAAACCGTATGACTTTAGTTCATTTCTTAGCTCTTCTTCGCTCTCTCCTGTGAAAGGAGTGCCGTCAACATGCCTGCCACCAAGGGCACCTACTTTCCCAGCTATGAGTTCTAAAAGGTATGACATTGACATTCTTGAAGGAAGCGAATAGGGCGAGAATATTAGATCCGGCGTTATTCCTGAGTATGTGAATGGCATATCCTCTTCATTGAGCAGCATACCGACGACTCCTTTCTGTCCGCTCCTGGAACCAAATTTGTCACCAATCTCTACTCTTCTATCCTGTCTTACCTTAACTGATACGTACTTATTACCATCGAATGTTGAAGTTAAGAAAACGTTGTCAACCGTTCCGCTCTCTCCGGTCCTGCACTCTACAGAGGTTTCTATCTGCTTCTGAACGCCTAATCTAAACTTATCTATTGAGGAGATAAATCTAGGAGGAGAAACCCTACCTATAAGTACATCGCCACTATCTACTTCCACTGAAGGGAATACTATCCCATCCTCATCAAGGAATTGGTAGGCATCTTCAGATCTATATCCAATTACATCCTTATCTGGTATTATTATCTTATCACTCTGTCCACCTATATACCTAGTCTCCTCTATTTTATATGGCCTAAAGAACATCGACCTGAAGAGCCCTCTATCAACCGAAGCCTTGTTTATTATTACGGCGTCGTCCATATTATATCCCAGGTAGGATACTACTGCTACGACTATATTTTGACCGAAAACGTGGCTGTTAAAGGCAGGATCGTCGTACATTTTTGTCTTGACTATAGGTACCTGTTGATCCACAGCAACCATTGAGTCGTTGTCCATTCTTATAAGATAATTGTTCGAATAGATTCCTACACCCTGTTGTACACTTTTAACAGCGGTAACATTTCTGTGCGCATTACTGTGATTTACAAAAGGAAGCATAGCCACTTGCGTACCGAAGATAGATAAAGGCGTAATTTCCATGTGCGTGTGTTCGGCAGTCAGTTCTTCTTCGCTGAGTGCAACGTAAGCATCCTCTTCTTCATCAGCATCTAGATACTCTATCTTCCCATCCTTCACGAGGTCCCCCCATGTTATATGACCATCACTTAAAAGACTTACGTCTTCTTTGGTAACCATAGGTTTCCCGTTCTTGACAACGATAAGAGCCCTGACTAGACGACCTCCATCAGTGTTTATCACGACTGTGTCTGTCTCTTTCCTGTACCTTACATTTAGACTACTAGGGAGTTTACCGCTTCTTCTGTCTGTTATGAGATTCTTTACAAGTTTGCGGGGTTCTTCTATCTGGCCGCTAAGCACGCCATTTAAAAATACGAAACTCATAACGATTTCACTCCATACTCTTTTATCTTATTAATAACTTCAGTGTTATCGGCTCCGTCCTCCGATATCCTAGCGAGTATCGCTATGTTTTTTGTCAGTCCAATATTGGGACCTTCAGGGGTCTCAGTTGCGCAGAATCTACCAAAGTGTGTACCGTGAAGGTCCCTAGCCCTCGAATTTTCCCTATTAGACGTCAATAGAGATTCAACTTTTCTAAGATGTGAAACGGTATCAGGGAAGCTTCGTCTGTTGAGGTGCTGTGTTATCCCAACTCTTCCGCCAACCCATTGACCGGTGGCAAGAGAAGACCTAAGCCTTGATGTTAGCTGGTCTGATGTAAATATGTGCTTTGGGTTTGGGATCCTGTCCTTTCTTATTCCTCTCTCGAAGTTATACTTTGCGTCATTAAGTATCTGCTTGAAAACGAACCTGAAAAGCATATCTAAATTATAACTTTCTGCATGAAGTCTCTTATTTGAGTAGTGATCTTTGTCAACCTCTTTCTTGTTCATGGAATACGAAAGCATAGTGGAAATAACATAAATTAGATACTCTCCTTTCATCCTCCTAGACTGTTCATCTCTGCCTAAGAAAGGAAATAGCAGAGCATCTATGTTAGATGACGCGGTATCGATTGGGTGAACAGAGTGTAAAGATTTACCTATAGTCTCTAAAGCGTCTTTCTCGCTATCAGCGTTGTAAGCAAGAAGATTTATGTTTACAGTGTTCTCTATGTCCTCATCGCCCTTTGCCACTTTTTTTATCAGTTCGTTTTCGTTGGTGAAACCGAGTGCTTTAAGAAGTGTAAACACAGGGATCTTTTTCAATTTGCCAAAAGTTATGTAAAGAAGATTGCTGCTAGAAAGCTGCACTGTGTGTGGAACCTTTATGTTCTCTGCATCAGCGAAAATCTTTGCAGAGTATACGAATCCTTCCTGACTCTCCTTGCTTATCAATATGTTATTTGGAGCAAGATCCTCCGTAGTTATTATTATTCTTTCTGTTCCATTTATTATAAAATAGCCCCCGGGATCGTCCGGATCTTCATTAAATTTTACCAGCTCTTCCCTTGATAGGCCGTTAAGGTTGCAGTATTTAGATTTTACAACGACAGGTATCCTGCCTATAAAGACCTCCTCTTCGGCTATCTGCTTCTTATCAGCTATATATGACACATTTAGAACCATCGGTGCATCGTATGTAAGATCCCTTATTCTTGCCTCCATAGGAGTCAGCTGTCTCAGCACGCCATCCGCCTCTAATATATCTGGTTTGCCTATGGTTATCTTACCCAATTTTATAATGAAAGTTGTGATGCCCTGCGGTTTCATTACAGGTTCTACGGCGTTCTCACTGTCTACTATTTTCTGTATACCCTGATCTAAGAAATATTCAAATGATGAGATATGGTGTCCCGCTATATTATTCGACTTTATGGCCATCTCCAGCAATTTGTCATTAGTTTCCCTATTCATAATAAATCACTTCACCACAAGGCGATAATACGCTGCTTCACCTGCTGTAGCGCTATCACGCGTTATCTCCAGCACGTCTCCTTCATTGGCATTAAGCTGCTTCACCGCCGGATCGGTTAGTTTTATTTTCGGCAAATCTCTCATTGAAATCTTAAACTTCTCTAAGAGTGCCGATATTTCATCTGGAGTAAGCACTCTATATTTCGGCGAAAGGCGGCTGCTAAAAACGTCTAAATCCAAGTGGGAAACCTCGTAAGTGATTTTCAATTAGTTAAAGTGATATTACGACTATATAAAGCTTTCGGTCCGTTTATTTTACGTAAAAAGTCCAAAAAAACGGTTAGAAAATACACTTTTAACTACTCTATAATAAGTTTGCTATCTTCAGACAGGGTTGCTTAGTATACTAGCCATAAACGGCGGTCTCCTGTATGTGCTCTGAGCTTTTATTATCTTATACAATGTATCTGAACTAAACAGAAAAGACAGAGAAATAAACGGTACAAATATGCTTAGCAGGAGTATCCTAATTGCTAAGGATACGTTAAACGCTAAGGATATGTATAGTAGTACCGCCGCCATAACAAAGTATATTACTAATAAGAGCATACATTTCACAAATGAGCCTCTTGCGGTTTCTGTGGACTCCTTAAGCGCATCCATAAAGGTGAAATCCTGGCCGTGGTTGAGCACTGAGAAGAAAACTATTCTTGTGCCAAAATAAAACCCTGGTATTATAAACAACACCGCACCGCCTATAAAAACGAACAGCTGGAATACGCTTGCAACTAGGAATTTTGGATACTTTAAAGCAGCAACCACAACAAGTTCCTTCCAGCGCATTCTTGCTTTTGTTTCCATCCTTCTCTTTACCTCAAGCCCGAGCGACAGCAGATAGAAAAAAAAGAAGAATTCCAGCGCAACTAAAGCCAGTGCTGAAGGTATCACATATGAAGGGTATATCGTTGTATATTCAGTACTAAACGGAGCAGAAGAGACTAGGTTTAGAACTGAATACAAACCTCCATAGCTTATCAAGAAAAGAGTGGCTACCATTGCGACGAAAACCGGCAATATATTTGCTCTAAAAACGCCGTTGCGCACTATACCTGAATAAACAGAATTCATCAAATCTGACTTTATGTTTACTGAGCCCATGGATAATTATACTGCTCTAAATTTATAATCATTTAGAGATTAGCTTGTTTCTATAATATCCCTTCTTATCATATTCACAGTAGCTGTATATTGGACAACGGTAACACTTAGGGGCTATCGGTTTGCAAGTATCTCTGCCAAATTGGACAAGAATATGATTGGTTATCAAGCGGAGATTCTTTGGAAGCATAGTCTCCAAAATTTCCTCTGTCTTCTCCGGTTTTTCCTTTGGCTTAACTGCGCCCAGTCTTTGAGCGATTCTGTTAACGTGCGTGTCTACAGGTATGTAGGGCAGCCCGAAAGCCCATACCAGCACCAGTGCAGCGACCTTGTTGCCCACGCCAGGTATTGATATTAGGTCTTTTTTGTTTCTAGGCACCTTTCCATGAAATTTTTCTATAAGCACAGAGCACGCTTCTTTAAGTAGCTTTGATTTTGTCTTGTAGAAGCCCACTGGATATATCAATTTCTCTATATCACTAGTTTTCATATGCATCATTTTATAGGGAGAATCTGCTTTGCCTAGAAGTCTTTTTTGCGCTGGGAATGTCGTCGTATCCTTGGTCCTTGTTGAGAGTATACCGTGCACTAGTATCTCGAACGGATCCCCTGTCTCTGCCCTTACTTTATAAATTTTCGCCAGGGCTTTTATCGCCTTCGACAGTTGTTTTTTATCCATGGTCAAGGCGCCTGATAATTGCTAGTGTACACTATGTTCGCCTGGAGCCCATTATTTCCATTGCCACTGTAATCTTCTGCCGTGCCATTCAAAGGCCACCATCCAAATAAAGTGTTTGATACCTGCTTTGACATTAAGCCACTGTTGTATATAGAAATTATTTGTGTATGATTTAGCGCGCTTTTGTAAACTTGAATCCCTGACATCATGACATCCGTAACGTGACCTCCGTCGGGAGCTCCTATAAAAACACTGTCCGAGCCGGCACTTGTACCGGAATATCCACCTCCTGCACTTTCAGCATTGTTGAAATAAAGAGAAGCTGTCGTATCAGAGGCGTTATATACCCCCACAACAAGATACCAAGAGGTCATGCTTGGTGTAAATGAGTTAGGCTGTGCGCCACCATGGACAAATTCTAAGGGCCACGGGCCGGATGTAGTGTAGCCTCCGTTAAAACGCAGATCTCCGCAATGGTAGCCGCACGCAGATGAGTTGCCTAAGGATATCGGATCGAACTGAGGATTCTGTGTGTCATAAGTTTCTTTTCCTACATTTACCCATGCAACCAGAGAAACGCTGCTTGAGTTGGGAAAATTAAGATTGGATTTTATAATACTTATTATGGAACTTGTTGTAAAAAATGCTACATACAAAGGTTGAACTGTCAAAGATACTCTACCTGAAACTGTTCCGCTTGACAAGTAAGGGCCTGAAAACGTCTGTCCGGGTTCTGTGTAGTTAACGCTGACAGATACTGAAAATTTTGAGCCTGCTCTAGGGCATATATTTGACAGGGAGAAGGTGTAAGTCCCGCCTGGCACTATCTCCGGATTGGGATCAACCGTTGAGTTTCCAGAGAAAGAAACCGTGTTGCTGTTCCCTGTTGCGGTTATCTTAGTTATGTTTATCGTATTCCCTATATTGTTACCGAGTTGGATCCTGAGGACCCCATTTGAATAACACTGAGCTGTCACACTACCTAAGTTTGAGAAGCCGGTTATAGTCGCCGATATGCTTGACGATGGGGAGAATATCCCAAAAGAGTATAATACTGCCGCAACTATGACTATGATAAGGATGGCCCAGCCATAGGTCATCATGTACTCCAATGCAGACTGTGATCTTTTGTGGATCAGTAGCTCCTTCCGTCTGCCGTTTGTATGTATGTGCAAGGGCATATAATTGGTATTTGGCTTTAGATGGATTTAAACTTTGTCTTACGGCTTCCTGTTTGAGGGGACTCAAGCTTGCAGATTCAAAGTTTGAGGAGCCATTTCCACAGCGGGACAAATCTTATCTTCTTGCCTTTGACTTCTTTCAAAAGTTCCTTCGTCCTCTTCCGACGTCCGGAAAGCCACTCTCCTTTAACTTTTTGGCTTTCCAAGCCATTTTATGTTATTGTTAAGAACGCGGCTTCCTGAAATGCTTTTTAGTCCCTATTTTGGGACTGGTTTACTTCTGTGGATAGCTATAAATAGTATTTCGAGTACGATAAAAATATGAAATATGAGCTTAATGAAGGATTAAAGAGATTGTACGACAGCTACGATATAGATTTCGATGCGATAATAGACAGCATAAAAGCAAAGGGATATAATAAAGTCGCAGTACAATTGCCCGATGGTTTCAAACTGCATTCGCTTGAGATATCAGATTTTATACGTGAGAATTCCGGCGCAGAAGTCTTTATATGGGGTGGTAGCACATATGGTGCCTGTGATGTCCCATTAGGGTTAGAGAGACTAGGCGTAAAAATGATCATCCAGTTAGGTCACGCTAAATATAGAGCAGACCAGACGCAAAAGCCATTGGAGATAAAATGAACAGGATTGGCGTTGACGAGGCTGGGCGCGGTCCGGTCATAGGGCCTCTTATAGTCGCCGGCGCCAGCATGGATGAGGAAACTGCTGCTAGATTTAAAGTTGCTGGTGTTAAAGATTCTAAATTACTTAGCATAAGACGGATATATTTACTAGAAAGACTGATAGTTGAAAACTGCGCTGGCTATAAAATAGAGAAAATAGATCCTTCAGACATAGACGAAAGACACAACGACGGCACGAACCTAAACATGATGGAGTTGGATAGAATGTCGATAATAGCCAATTCACTAGTTGGTGACGTGGTTATAGTTGACTCACCCAGTGTTAATACTAAAAAGATAAAGTCTTACCTAGCTAAAAAGATAGTTGGAAAGGAACTGATAGTCGAAAACTACGCTGATAAAAACCATGTGGAAGTATCTGCAGCGTCAATACTGGCAAAAGCGGTTCGTGAAAGAGAGGTGGCCACTATAAAGAGAGAATGGGATTACGACTTCGGAAGCGGTTACCCGTCAGATCCTAAAACGAGAAACTTCCTTAAGATAATAAAAGCAAACGGGCTTATATTGACTCCAAAATACATGAAATATATACGAAGAACATGGGCGACCTTAAAAAATCTTGATGACAAGAAACTTCAAGACTTCTTCTGAAACAGTGCATCTATTATTTCCCCAGGTATTTGGACGGATTTCCATTTAGTCTTGTCTATAGCCACCTGTACGATATACCCTTCGCAAATAAGGTCATCGTCCCTTTTTATCCTAAAATCGAAGCGAAGCGCTTTCTCCGATAGTTGTGAAGGTAACAGATTTATCTTCAGCCTATCCCCAGTCCTTGCAGATTTGTAATATTTTGCATTTGATTCTACCACAACAAACCACACTTTATCATTTACCAAGGGAAAAATCCTGCCTGTTCTTTGATTAGCAAACTGCTCCAGTGCGTCAGTAAAGAACCTATAATAACCAGCATAATGCACCACCCCTTGGGCGTCAGTATCGTATATCCTTACAGTCTCTTCGTAAACGAATGCGTCTTCCATTAAGTGTATACTATTTTTAATGTGGTGACATCTCTCATGAATGAATTCATGGGCTTCCGGCCCCCATTGAAAGCCTGGGCTTCATCAGAGCGTATAGTTCCCGCTCCTCTGGATACAGTCTGAATTTGCATGCTGTCAGCATATTGTTATTTTATTACTTCTGCTATTTATGTTTTCTATTTTTGAGTCCTCTTTCATCCCACCTATAAAGATATGGGTTTTCCAAGTAACACCCTATAAAGGGTTAAATTTACTGGTTTCAAAGAGTAACTATGAAATTCATTCACATAGGGGACACTCATATAGGAGCGGTGTATAAAAACGAGACTAGGAATGAAGACGTTAAAGATTCCTTTAGACAGGTAGTAGACTCTGCAGTACGTGAGGGAGTTGATTTTATAGTGCACGCAGGGGACCTATTCAATGAAGGGAACCCGTCGCTGGATGCGCTCCTCTTTGCAACAGATCAGTTAAACAAGTTAAAAACTGCTGGGATAAAGATGTTTATAGTACCTGGATCACATGATGTTGGGATAGGGGAAAAAGACAGTATTTTAGAGCTTTTCGATCGAAACGGTCTTCTAGTAAACCTGAATTCAAAGAGATACATAAAGAATTCCGAAGAATCTTTCAAATTATATGGAGAAACGTACAAAAATGCATTCATCTGCGGTGTACAGGGTAAGAGAAGCAGAGTAGAGAATGATATCTTTAAGCGTTTATCTATAGATATAGACTCGGACGCATGGATAAAAATATTCATATTCCATCACACTATATCAGCACTCGGAGAGCAGTTCAAAGACCTCGATACTGAGAGTCTACCTAAGGATTTTGACTATTACGCAGCAGGACACTGGCACGGACATAAAGACGGTATAAAATATGACAGAGGGATTATACAATACCCGGGGTCTACAGAATATTGCGATGAAAAAGAGATTGTTGATAACCCAAATAGGGGCTTTTACTTGATAGAGTACGACAATAATGGAATAAGATACATAGAGTACAAGATATTAAAAACTAGGCAAAAAGACATTTTTGAACTGTCAGCCAGTGGAAGAAGCGCTGACGATATAAATGATGAGATACTCTCAAAACTAACACAAAACGACGGTAAAATATTAGTGGTTAAAATAACTGGAAAGATGCTTGGAAAAAGAAGTGAGCTGAATATAGCAGGGATAAGACGTGCTGCTAACGCAATCGGTTATTCGTATAGTAGTATCAACACGGCTAAACTTACAGACAATGACGATGTGTCTATAGCTACACAAGAAGTAGACCTAACTAGAATAGAAGCTGATTTTTTAAAACAAAGAAATTACAATGCTGAACAGATACAATTAGCCAAAATTCTTATAGACGCGATGGAGAACGGCATGGACGCACATGGCATAAAAAAGAAAGCAGAAGAGTGGTTTGAAAAATATGATAATAAAAGAAATTGAACTTAATAACATACGAAGTCATGTACACACTACTATAAACTTTACTGACGGAATAAACATAATAACTGGTAATACTGGCAGCGGTAAATCCTCGATCCTTATGGCTTTAGAGTACGCCCTTTTTGGAAAAATAGGGGAGGGCAGAGAAGAGGGAAAAATGCTTCTGCGTAGAGGCGAATCTACCGGATCTATTGCCGTAAAATTCGGAGAGAGTGAGTCCGAATATTATATTAAGAGAGGTCTTAAACGCACTGCAGGTGCTGTGAGAAATGATGATTCGGAAAATGAGATAAGAAAAGATGACGAGATGGTAAATCTTCAAAATAGGGCTTCAGACCTAAACGATTACATACTCAAGACATTAAAAATAGAATCGGACACTCCATTGAAAACGTTTGAATCAATCACATACATAAAACAAGATGAACTGAAGGAATTAATATTCGACAGCGGACAGACAAAACAGGAATATATAGATCAGCTACTTCAACTAAACAAATACGTAGACACTTATAATGCTCTTAAAGACGTTATATCACTCATAAAAGAGGAAGTTGATGTAAAAAGACTCGAAGAGGCATTGACGGTAGACGAGAACGACCTCATAAGAATAGAGAGTAGAATTAACGAGCTTAAAACTATAAATGAAGTCGCCAGAAAAGAGTTATCAAATATTGATAACGAGATTAAGAGCAATAAGTCTGGGCTTGAACAGGCAGAGAGCAAATTAAAGTTCTATAATGAAAAGAAAAGTGAACACACTAGATTATTAGCAGAAAGATACGAAAAGCTATCAAGATTAGAAAAACTAAAAGAGAGCATAAGCAAATTAGAACGTGAGATAGCAACCAGAAATACGGATATATTAAACATAGACGAAAAAAAAGAAGACACTATTAAAAAGAGAATAAGAGAGATAGAGATTAAACGGGATGAGAAGACACAAGAAGAGAGATCTGCTTTCAAGTCATTGTATGAGAAGAAGGCACATGAGAAATCAAAAATAGATAAACTTAAAGACTTGGAGTCAGAGATATCTAGACTAACTTCTGACAGATTAAAACTAGAGACTGAGCTGTCTAAGGTAGAAAAGGACCTGAAAGATGCTACCGAAACGTTATCCACTGATGAGCTGAACGGTAGAATCAAACAAATCAAAATAGAAATAGAAGGAATAAATAAGGACAAGAATGAAGCAATAAATAATAAAGTGTGCCAGATATGCGGTGAGAATATAACAAACACAGCTCACTTAGAGAAAGAATATAATTCAAGACTATCAGAATACAACAGAATAATATCTGACCTATCAAAAATGATAAACTTGAACAAAATAGGAAAGACAAAAGCAACCTTAGAAAAGGATTTCAGCGTATTTATAGGGAAAAGAGATGACATAATAAAAAGGCTCGAAGAGAAAATAAAAGAAACCACTGAAGTAAATTTAGAAGAGATTAGAGCCGTTATTGAAACTGACAACAAAATGTATGAAGTGCTTTTATCTGAAGAAAAACTTCTTACGAACGAATTAAAGGAACTTAACTTAGAGTTAGATTCTATAAATAAAATAAGAAATGAGCTTAAAGAGTTAGAGATAAACAGGGCTAGAAAGGACTCATTGGAATCAGAAGCAAAAAAGTTAGATGAGGAATTAGAGATTACACTATCCAAGATCAATTCAATTGATTTTAAACAAGAAGAACTCAATGAATCGGAATCTATATACAAAGATATCACTCTACTCATACACAAACTTACATCTGAGTCTTCTAGGCTTAAAGGCAATGTTGAAGCAAGAGAGTCAGAAATAAGCGAGAATTTACACAAGCTAGATGAAGTAAAAGAAAAACTTAAAAAACGCGATGAGTTAAGAAGAGAGGTAGAAAAGAGGGATAACTTCTTGACTCTTATAGATAACCTAAGAAAGGACATACGCGATATAAGAGAGTACGTTAGGAATCGTTTCATTAATGATTTCAAGGCCATTTTCCAATCCAGATTCTCTGAGATAAGAAGTGAGAGCGAATACACTATAGATATCGATAACGACTACAATGTCAAGGTTATCGCAAGCAATGATATATTGGATGCTAAAGCACTATCTGGTGGGGAAAAAACGTCAGTAGCACTTGCCTATAGAATGGCTCTCTCATCTATAGCTTCGTTGCTTGGCGGTGTAAACAAGAATGAGTCTCTGCTGATGGATGAACCGACTTCCGGTCTTGATAAAGAGGACATAAATGCTCTCTCTAGTTGCATAACCAAAATAACAGACATAAACCAGATAATTATAGTAACACATGAAGATACAATGAAGAATATAGCTGATAACATGATAAGTGTCTCTAAAGTGACTGGTGAATCTAAGATATCCTCATCAAAATGATACACACAGATAGATTCTTTCTTCCCAAGATTGCAAGAAGATGTTATGCTGCATCACCATATCAAAAACTATTTCCACACATTTACTAACAAAATTTATAAAAATATGCAGGGAGGGAGATTTGAACTCCCGAACCCACAAAGGGAACAGATGACCCAAACGCAAATTCTTGAGTCTGTCACGTTTGGCCAGGCTTCGCTATCCCTGCACACTATTTAGTAGGACCCCACGTTTATAAAATTATGAAGAGAGCTTTATGACTTGTATAATCATTTATTTTTTACGTTACCGCTTATATCTAAGAAAAGCTTTTTCACATCGTTGTTCATCTTTGAAAGCATCCCAGTTACATCATCTAATTTTTTCTTATTGGCATCGTGTATTTTTGATATGCGCTCTAAGTACTCTTCAACCTTAGGAATCTCCCTCTTGAAGTCGTCGTACTTTGCCTTTACAGAAAAAGGCAGACCAACAAAGATGTCATCTCTCTCCATTTAAGAAGATTATCCGTTCTAGCTTAAATATCTTTTTCCTTCCATTTACAAAACATATTTGCAGGGGGTGGGATTTGAACCCACGAGGGCGCTAGGCCGCAGGATGTCCTATTCGTGCTATTATAACGTAAAGCTTAAGTCCTGCGCGTTGGGCCGGGCTTCGCTACCCCTGCATTAAGGAATCTAAAGCGTTTTAGTTATATATAGCCGAGAGATAGTTGTCCAATACTACTTTCATTAAACGTTGAGAGAGGGCTTATGCACTTCTCTCACGCATCAATCGTCTCCTTCTTTTTCTCTCGAGCATTTTCTTCTTTCTGGTCTTCCACCTATCTTTGTGATATTTCTTCCAGTTCTTTGAACTTCTTTTCATATGTTTACCTTTAACTCTTAGGATTTATACCTTTGCTCCCACAGCTCCATCGCTGTTCTGGTATTTCCCAGAGTATGCTCCCTTCACCTCACTCCTTGTAGTACTAAATACCAGATGCAAAAATCTTGTTCCCACTTCAATCTCTATAGGTACAGCGCCGCCGGACACACCAATTGTGAGATCTCCTCCATAACCTGCATCGACAATGGTAGGCGGGATAGAGATACCTAAACGGGCAAATGTAGATCTTAAGTTACAGAAACCTATAATATCATTTGGCATTTTGACTCTCTCTTTTATCTTTACTAATATCTTCTCATTCGCATTAAGAACGAAACTGCCGCTCACTTTTTCCTTCTTGGATATTGCTGCAACAGCATCCTTATCGGATATTTTTATGGTACTGCCCATATCAGCGAACCTTATTATCTCATCACCTATTCTTAAATCTACGCCGTTCTCCCTTATCGTATCCTCTGACAAAGGTATTATCCCTAGTTTACCCTGCTCTAGGTACTCTTTTATGTCGCCGTTTCCGAGTATCATATTGTTACATCCTCTATGAGTGGATTTATGGGCTTCATCAGAGCGTATAGTTCCCGCTCCTCTGGATACAGTCTGAATTTGCATGCTGTCAGCATATTGTTATTCTGCCTCTCCTGCTATTTATGTTTTCCATTCTTTCAGTCCGCTTTCATCTCATCTATAGAGAGTCTGGGCTTTCATGCTCACGTCGATAAAATATTTTCTATAGTAATCCCAAAGTATCGCAAAAATGAAATATAGCGGCAAAAACTTAAAAGATTTATACTTGGCTGAATCTAATAAGTATATGGAGTATAGAGGTGTGAAAATAGAGTGGTTACACCACAATTGCTTCAGGATTACCGGTAAAACCAAGGTAATCTATACTGACCCGTATAAAATTACGGGTAATTACAACGATGCCGATTTAGTTCTTATAACACATGACCATTATGACCATCTGGATCCAGATAGTCTGAAAAAGGTGTTGTCAGAGTCAAGCGAAATAATAGCGCCTACGGACTGCAAAGAAAAGCTAGCGCAGTTCTCTAATAGAAAAATCTTAGTAGTCCCATTTGAGGTAAAAATAGTGGATGATGTTACAGTAAAAACGGTACCATCATATAATACAAACAAATTTCGTTCTGGAAAAGAAGTCTTTCATCCTCTGCAGAAAGGAAATGTAGGATACGTGTTTATAGTAGACGGCGTCCGTTTTTATATAGCTGGAGACACTGACTTCATAAAAGAAATGAAGGACATAAAGACGGACGTAGCTCTTTTGCCGGTTAGCGGGGTATATGTTATGACGTATGATGAAGCGGCCGAAGCAGCGATTACGATAGGCGCAGCACTTACTATACCTGCACATTACGGATCTGGTATAGGCACAGCAAAAGAAGCTGAAGAATTTAAGAAACTTTTAGGTGACAGATTAAAAGTTGAGATACTTAAATCATCGGAGAAGTAATATTAATACTAAATATTTTAAAATTAATAACCCGCCAAGTAAAAAAGGATGAATAAAATAGCTACTTGAGGAAAGCTGCTGACCCATGAGGACTCTACTCCTTTGTATGCTGCCCAGATTTTGATAATGGACTTTTAAGTGAGTTTTAACTCTTTTTCGACCTTGGGGGTTAACGGCTACTCATTGACGATAAAAAAGGTTTCTTGTACAGATTCAAGAGAATGGACTATGTGAAGAGTGTTTGAGTTTCATGATAATTCTACAGCGGCCAGAAAAAGAATAGGAAGATGTTTTCAGACCTGTGTAAATGCTCTGGAAGCCTTCTATGGGGGATTAACAAGATTTATATACTTACTAAATTATAAGATACAGATATGTCGAAAAGTACAGCGCCGAGTCTTAAGAAATTAGGAGGCGGTTTCAAGGGAAAGAGAAGGGATAAAAGGAAAAGCGAGACCATAGCAACGACCATACCCGTACAGGTCGGAGACAATGATAAGCGTGGTTCTGTAAGAACCCTTGGGGGTAACAAAAAGATAAGATTGCTTCGCGTTAAAACTGGGAACTTGTTTGATCCATTAAAAAAAGAGTTCAGCAAAGTAACGCTAATAAGAGTTATTGAAAACAAATCGAACAGATCCTACGCTAGAAGAAACATAGTAACAAAGGGTTGCGTGATCGAAACATCGTCCGGTAACGCCATGGTTGTTAACAGGCCTGGACAAAGTGGACAGGTCTCCCTTATAAAACTGGAAAAATAAGCACAACCTGCTAAATAGGGTTTTTATGAAAAGATTTTATATTGTACACTGCACATAAGAGTTCATAGAAAGCATATGAATCCTAATCTAAATGATTTTGACCTGTGGATAAAGCATAATCGAAAATATATAATTCTAGTTTGGGTTATGGCGTTCCTTATAGCCGCGCCATTTGCAGCAAATCTGTTCAGTATAGTATCTTATAATGTGACGGGTGGGAATTCAAGTGCTATAAACGCTACACATACACAGGCAATCGTGTTCACAAACCCTAACTTATTATCTAATAATTCAAAGCTGATGTTTGAAAACTTAAGTAGCACTTATGCTAAGACCGGGTTTACCTCAGTGTATTCTGTTGAGTTTTTGCTTCTAAATTCTACTTACAATGCAATAATTTCTCAGGCACATATAATAGAATCAGCATTATACGCTGCTAATAATATAACTGCACAGGATGTGAGCCCATCACTGAATTATACAATACATAGGGAAGCTATCTTCAAGATATATTCAGGCTTGAACTCATCGGATAACCTAAAACCAGGACCCACACTACTTTCATTCGTATCTGACTCGGTAAACGGGTACAACAACGCGACTCCTGAGTATATATTCAATACATACAATTTCCCACACTACCCTGTAATGCCCACAAACGGCACCATGCTTACGCTTATCAACGCTGAGCACAACGCTGCTATAGCCGTCGTAAATACTTCTAATTACACTGCTGTTTCTAGCACAATCGGCAGGATAAGCGGCTTTTTCAACACCCACTCGTATGTAACGGGATCCAGCGCGCTTACTGGCAGTATAAAATCCAGTACACAAACTGGGACAACCATCGCGATAATGATAGGGATCTTAATCGCAATAATAGTTACAGGGTTCATATTTAGATCTCCTGTAGCCGCATTTGTACCTCTACTTATATTCGGCGTGGACCTTACTATCGCTTACGCGATATTTTTTGCTATTTTCAGATTCATAGCTGATAAGAGCGTATCTTTTTTCGATCCTGCTATAACATCCATCTTGATGCTAGGTTTGTCAACAGATTATATAGTGTATATACTTTATAGATACCGACAGGAGAGGGGTTATGGCGTTACTTCGCGGAAGGCGGCCAGCCTCTCTCTCAAATGGGCAGGAGGCGCTGTTCTTATCAGTAGCATAACCATAATAAGCGCCTATATCGTATTGTACGCGTTTAACATGGCATTTATAGGGAGTTCTGGTGCGATGAATGCCGTCGGCATAGGAATAGTTCTACTCTCGGCGCTTACACTGCTGCCTTCTATGATATACTCTGCAGGAGACAGATTGATATACCCCCACAAAGGGAGACGCATTCGTGACGGAAAGTTTTTCAGAAGTCTGGCTAGGCTAGACCAAAAAAACAGTAAAAAATTCATAGTCATATTCATAGTGGTTGCACTCATATCTGCTTACATATTTATAAGTGTCTCCTCTGGATTCGATTTCTTGGGCCTTCTTCCCAATTCGCAAGCCAAATCTGCGTTCTATGTTTCAACTTCTAATTTCGGATTCGATGTTCTTGATCCTATGATCCTGACCATAACGAACGCGAACGCCTCCAGCACAGCAACGCTGATAAGTGGGCTAGATAATATAAGCGGTGTATACACCACTGTCCCAGGGGCCAATGCCAGGACTTTTAACGTTTATCTAAAGTCCAACGGATTCTCAAATGGGGCCCTATCTACATATAATAAGATGATTTTTTATCTGTCCTCCTCAAATGTTAGCTACAGCCTTGTCGGATTGCAGTCTTTCCTCGGAGATTCTCTGAATTCTTTCGCAAGAGATATCCCGTTACTGGTGACTGTGTTGGGGATAGTCATATTTTTTATACTATTAATTCTGCTTCGCTCGATCTTTACGCCGCTTCGGCTTATACTTATGCTTATGGCAATCGTTCTTATAGCAAATGCCATCACAGTGGGCATATTCTATTTTGTATTTTCATTTCCTATTATCATAATAGCACAGGTTTTCCTGATAATAAACATAATGGGTGTCGGAGTGGACTATGACATATTCCTTGTTCTTAGGATAAGAGAACATGTAAGAAAGGGATTGAGTACCGAGAAAGCGATAGAAGAGGGACTAGTTAAAAGCGGACCGGTTATAATAAGCATAGGCGTTATACTTGCAACTGTGTTCCTATCTCTTATATCCAGTGGGATACCTCTTCTTGCAGAGGTAGGATTCATGGTTGGAGCTGGTATACTTCTTGATACATTCCTGTCTATATTGATAATAATCCCGTCCTTCATGTTTATAATATCAAAATATAATTGGTGGCCGTCCAAAAACTGATATGAATATCCTGAAAAGACTATTTGCAAAAGAGGATGAGAAGACAATAAAGACGATAAAAAATGAGGATGATACACTGTCAGTTGCAGAGAATAATGAGGAGATTACGCTCAAGATAAACAATATAGTGTATTCAAGGCTTAACAAAAAATCGTTGTATACAGGATCGTACTGGGATTACTTTGCGCCTTTACCGATGCTATACCCCCACCCAAAGATAGCTATGATAGGCCTTGGAGGAGGAACTATACTATACCAGCTGACGCACCTCTATAAAAAAATAAATATTGATGCGATAGAGATAAACACTTCTATGGTAGAACTATCAAAGTTTTTCCTGCGTGAAAAATTAAAGAATGTAAACATAATCACAGAGGACGGCTCGAAGTATATCAAGAGGATAAAAGATGGTTATGATATTCTGATATTGGACGCGTATGAGAGGGATCACATACCTGATGTGTTCCTTAAGGAGAAGTTTATAGAGGACGCTTTCAACGCGTTAAAGGATGATGGAGTTATGGCTATAAACTACGCTTTGAACCTTTCCGCTCTTGTTTATCTAGATAGATACACCGCAAAATTGAAGAAACTGTTCAATGTATACACAATAAATAACCCCTTCACATCTGGTAACATGATAATATTATGCTCCAAAAAATTTGACAGAGACCAATTACTCCAAAAAATAAGTGCTAACTTCAAGGAGACTGGAGAGAGCAGGAGTGTTATGATAGGGTATAGAGATATGAGTCCAGCATAGCAAACAATCAGTATGTCTATAAATTTCACGCGTGCAATCAATTTCCGTAGTGATATGAGAACAGCACCTAAATTCAAAGAGCCTAATTTCACGAAGGTGACAGATAATATCTGGGACGTTGATAAGAGTTTTAAGGAAGGTATGAGAGTACCTGCTAGAATATACTCAACAGAAAGACTTCTTAAGAATATGGATCTTCAAGTCTTTGACCAAGCGGCCAATATAGCCATGATGCCAGGTATAGAAAAGTATGCATTTGTAATGCCAGACGGGCACAGTGGGTATGGAAGTCCTATAGGAGGGGTTGCAGCCTTCGATGTAGATAGAGAGGGTGTCATATCGCCTGGTATGGTTGGTTTTGATATAAACTGTGGGATGAGACTGATCCTTACAGACCTTACTCTCAAGCAAGTGAGACCAAAGATAAAGGAATTGACTGATAATCTATTCAAGAGGATACCTGCAGGGGTCGGAAGTAAGAGCAGTCTGGTCCTAAACAGAGATGACTTCAAGGAACTATCAGAAGAAGGGGCGAGATGGGCGATCAAGAAAGGTTATGGATGGAAAGAGGATTTGGATGTTACTGAGTTAAATGGAAAAGCAGACTGGGCTGATAACTCAAAGATATCTGAGAAAGCAATAGAGAGAGGTATGAAACAGATAGGTACTCTCGGTTCAGGCAATCACTATCTCGAAGTACAGTACATTAAACCTGAAGACATAAAGAATAAGGCTCTCGCCAAGAAGTGGGGTGTCTTCCCTAATCAAATAGTCATTATGTTCCATACCGGATCCAGGGGGGCTGGCCATCAGATAGCAAGTGATTATACACAGTCATTTCTTGAAGTTATGGATAGTAAATACCACATAAAAGTAAACGACCGGGAGCTGGCTTGTGCTCCTTTCAACTCCAAAGAAGGCCAAAACTATTATGAGGCAATGGGCTGCGGCGTTAACATAAGCTTTGCCAATAGACAGCTGATTTTGCATAAGATAAGGGAGGCTTTTTCCGAGGTGTTCAAGAAAGATGCTGAAAAGCTCGGTATGCACCAGTTGTTTGATATAGCTCATAATAGGGCTTCGTTGGAAAGACATAAAATCGATGGAGAGATTAAAGAGCTACTTGTCCATAGAAAAGGTAGCACGGGTTCTTATCCTCCTGGAAGGAAAGAGATACCGAAAAAGTTCAGAGAGGATGGTTCTCCTGTGATAATAGGGGGCAGTATGGAGACCGGATCTTATCTTATGGTTGGCGGGCCAAATGCACCGGAGACGTTCGATTCTACAGCGCATGGTAGTGGAAGAACTATGAGCAGAACTAAAGCTAGAGGTATGGTTAAAGGAAAGGATCTATTTGAGAAGATGTTACGAAACGGCATCTACGTGAAAAGCGTCTCGTGGTCAGGTCTAGCAGAGGAAAGTGCGGAAAGCTATAAGGATATAGATGAGGTTGTCGATGCAGTTGACTCTGCAGGTCTATCGAAGAAAGTGTCCAGATTCACGCCACTCTCGAATGTTAAAGGATGATATGGGATACAGATTCATTGAAGACATAGCTATAGCTGACATCGCGTTTGAGGCATCTGGTAAGGATATTAATGAACTTTTTGAATATTCTGCGTACGCACTGGAAAACACTATGGTTAAAGATCTAAAAAGTATAAAGCATGAAAGCACAAAAGAATTCAAAGTAAATGCAAAGAATCTGGATATACTCCTAGTACAATTCCTTGATAGGCTGATCTTTTACAAAGACACTGAGCAGTTAGTGTTCGCTGAAGTTAATGTTAACGTGGAAAAAAGCGGTGAAGGTTATGAAGCACACTGTAGTGCGATGGGGGAAACGCTTGACTCTGAAAGACACAGTTTACTTGTCGACGTTAAAGCAGTGACTATGCACATGCTTTATGTTCGCAAGGAAGAAGAAACTTGGAAGGCTATGGTGGTGCTGGATATATGAAGAGAGGAATCTCTATTCATTACGGTGAGATAGCCCTTAAAGGGAAACTCAGGTCAAGATTCGAAAAGATGCTGATAAACAATATAATATACGGTACTGGTTACAAACCTGCTACAGTCGAGAACAGGCTATTCATAGATAACCAAGACGACAGCACTGTAAACAAGCTGACACTTACGCCTGGTGTTTCGTGGACCGGAAAATACATTATGATCGAAAGAGATCAGGACTCCCTAGAAAAAACTCTTAATGAGATAATCAAGGACCCTGGACAACCTATAAATTTAGATGTAAAAAGGATAGATAAGAATTTTGAGAGCACTTCATTGGATATTAAGCAGAAGATCCTTAAGGACATGCATATACAACTCTCTTCAACTGGACCAAAGATACGTGTAGAGATAATGAAAGATAGCTTCATAGTAAATTACGATATAAAAAGAGGGATTGGCGGCGTTCCATCCGGCAGTGCTGGAAGGGTCATATCACTGTTCTCTGGCGGAATAGACTCGGCGGTAGCCCCACTCGAAATGATGAAAAGAGGCTGCAATGTCGATCTGCTGCATGTTTATGCAGTCGCCACAGACGCCCAAGTTCTTGAAAGCAAAGTTGGTGAGATAGCAAGGAATTTATCCTTCACGGCACCCCTTAGGCTTTACATGGTGCCTTTCCACATATTCAATCTAAAAGTAATGTCAATAAACCCAAGATATGAGCTTGTTATGTTCAAAAGATTTCTTTTGAAACTTGCAGATGGACTATGTTCACTGTATGGTTACAAAGGGATAGTTACTGGTGATTCTCTATCACAGGTTGCTTCACAAACTCTTGATAATATAAGCGCCATAAGCTATGGCATAGATGTACCTGTCTTCAGACCGCTGTTATCACACAACAAAGAGGATATCATTGATAAAGCAAAAATGTATGGCACATATGAGTCCTCTATAAAGAAATACAAGGACTGCTGTTCTATAGTATCTAAAAAGCCGCTAACCACGGCGTCAAAAGAGAAGGTTTTAGAATTTGAAAAAGAACTTTATCTTGACGCGATAGTAAAAGAAAGCCTCTCAAAAATAAGTGTGAAGAAGTTTGATTCGGCTATGATAGATAAGTAACTTCTACTATTTTAGCCGCTCCTCATAAATATCAGCTATAACTGCATGTTTCAACATCACGGCGGATATACGTTGCGTTAACTATTATCTTTTATTATCTCCGCTAGCTTTTGGAACGCTTTGTTTGATATATGCACTTCTTCATAAAGGTAGGGCATGCAAACAGAGTTACAAATAGTCTCCGCAAAGGAGTTATTCTCTTATCCCATTAAGTCTTGAGTAGTTGTATAGGAATAACTGCGCGTAACCGGAGTATCTGCCAAAGTACCTTATCATCATCTCTCTTTTTGCTCTGTAACTTTTCGCGTCTTTTATTATGTGGGGATAATAGTTTTTTACGATCCTTAACATCCACACATCCATAGGAAAAGCCTGCAAATCGTGAAGTCCGTAAAGGAGTATGCAATCCAAAACCTTTTCGCCAACGCCTTTTATCCCCAAAAGACGCTCTTTAATGTCATCAACAGGCATGGATTCATTTATATTGTGTTTGGAAAAGTTCTCTGCGGCAGACATGACAAACTTCGTCCTAAACCCTAGTTTGAAGTCTCTTAGCGCGCTTATCCCCCTATCGTATACTTCCAAAAAACTTGGGAAGTTATACACCTTCATTCCCCCGAAATCCTTAACTTCTCCGTAAAATTCCGACATTGCAGATATTCTCCTTTGGATTAATGGAATATTGGACTGTATAGAAAGTATAAACCCAAGAGTTGTAGGCCACAGATGATCGTTTATGACCCTCAACCCTCCAGAATACTGTATGGCCTTGTCTAGAAAGTCGTCCTTGTCGAGCTCTATTTTTATTGAGGTTATATCATCCGATAAGCCAAGTCTTATTTTTATTTCTGACTCGCTGCAGCCATAATATTCTATCTTATCACCAATCTGGCGTGCTCTGATAGGTTTGCCTACAAACGAAAACCAGTAATCTCCTACTCTCTTCCATGTGAAAGTTTGCCCTGACTTGAGGGTAGCGTCTAGAGAGAAGTCGGTCACCTGCATTTCCATATTTTAAACTTAAACGAATAAGTTATATATAAGTGATAACTATATAGGTTTAAAAATTTCATAGGTGTTATGCTGGGTTGGCTGAGCGGTTAAAGCGCTGGTCTTGAGAAGACTCAAGTAAACCAGTTTCCGAAAGGATGCGTAGGTTCAAATCCTGCACCCAGCGTTTTTCCCTTACAGATTTTTTACGGTGAAAAGTTAAATTTTATAAAAAACTACTCGCTGATACGAAGGAAACTCTGTAGAATCTGCCATGAAAGAACGAAAACAGCGTGAAATGTTTCAAAGTTTCCTTAATATAAACCTATCAGGAACCTTATCGCCCTTTAACTCTATACCGTCTCTCATAAGTTTGCGCTTCTTTATGACTATACTGTTCTTATCATTTGCATCACCAAGCGTATAACCTCCCAGATTCCCGTCGGACCTAATGACCTTATAACAGGGGTATTCTTTGGGGTGCCCGTTTTCACTCAGTATTCTCCCGACAAATCGAGGGTTTATGCACAACTTTTTCCCTATAGCACCATAAGTAGTAACTTTTCCCCCCGGTATACTCTTTAGCAGGGAATAAACCCTTTGGTATTCATTTCCTTTGGTTTTCTCCATAAGCTACTCTACTAATATGCTTTTGACCATCTTTTCCTCAGATATTATATTCTTCTCACCTAGACGTGAGAACCAATTGTTTATGTTATGTATATCTCTGATCAGAAATTCCTTAGTAAGACTCGTAAGCTTTAGCGACTGAGAAAAATCTATAAGGTATGGTTCTCCATTGAAGTTCAGTATATTATATGGGCTTAAATCACCGTGTATAAAACCTCTTTTGCCCATCTTTACTATGAAACCGACCAACTTTGTATACCAAGAATCTACATCAAAGTCCGTGTCTTTTATCGCTAGCCTTGCTGGAACCAAGTCCTCTCCTATAAACTGCATCACTATGATGTTCCCGAAAAGACGATATGGCTCAGGTGCGTTTACTCCTATATTGAATGCCTTCTCTAAAAAGTTATATTCAAACCTTGACCAATCATCTATCTTCTTTAGGAAACCACCTGTTTTTGACCCTCTAAGTCTAAGATAAACAGGTATCTTATTGAAAGATTGTATATTGTGCCTATGGATTTTCACCGCTACTTTTCTACCTTTGTAGTCGGTGCTCAAAAAAACGTATGACTCTTTCCCGCTTCCTACGGGACCTATAAGAGATCCGATATAGCCATCACTCTCTAATTTGTTCAGATTATACACGGTGTCTTTATCGAATACGTGCTGGAATGTTTTAACTTTCGGCATAGCGTTTTTGCAGCGCCTTCTTTATGGAAGCGATAAGTTTCTGCTTGTTCTTGCTTTCTACCATGGCATATTTGACTACTTCAGTTATGTTCTGGACAGGTATTATCTTCACAGACTTGTATGTTGATACTATGTCCCCGAGATTCGAGGCAGGTATTATAACTTCGCTCATACCAGCGTTGACTGCTGCCTCTATCTTTGCATTTACTCCTCCGACAGGTAAAACTTCTCCAAGTATAGATATTGATCCTGTCATCGCCGTCGACTGCTTTATAGGCACCCCTGTAAGGGCTGATAGAATGCTTGCAGCCACGCTTATACTCGCACTGTCTCCCTCTACACCGGAGTATGCCTGCAAGAACTGTATGTGGATATCATAATTAGTAAGGGGCTCTTTTGCGTACAGCTTTACTATAGCCGATACGTTTTTGACCGCTTCCTGCGCTATTTCTCCGAGTTTACCTGTCGCTATTATCTCTCCTGCCCCCTTTCTCATGCTCTTTGTTATTATAGCCTCAATAGGGAGCATAAGGCCAGAATCTGAATTCTCTATAACGGCGAGACCGTTGACCCTGCCGATCCTTGAGCCCTTGTTTTGGATTATGTCATATTCCTTCTTCTCTTTTATGTATTTTGATGCTATCTGCTGTTCGAAAGACTTTGCAAAGTTTCTTGCGCGCTCTATATCCGAAACTGTGACTACAGAGTGCCTATTTTCTTTGGCTACGTCTCCGGCGACTCTTATCACTCCGCCTAAGTCTCTCAGGAATAATGTGAGGGAGTTCTTCCTTCCTGCTTTCCTGCGAGCTTCTTTAACTATCTCCCCAACAGCTTCACGCGAAAAAGGAGGTATCTTCTTGTCCTTGGCTACTTCTTGCGCCACAAATCTTGCTATCTTATCCCTGTTTTCTATCGTGTCTGGCATGGTATCATTCATGTACACTTCATAACCGTATCCTCTTATCCTTGACCTCAAAGCGGGACTCATATTAGATATTGAATTTGGATTTCCAGCGCCGACCAGGACAAAGTCACAAGGTGCAGGAGTAGTTTTTACCATCGCTCCGGCACTTCTCTCGCTCCTACCTGTTATAGTGGCTCTCTTATCCTGCATGGCGGTTAGAAGCTGTATCTGCATTTCTGGAGATAAATTTGCTATCTCGTCTATGAAAAGCACGCCACCATTAGCCTTGTGTATATCCCCCATTACCACTCTCTCGTGCGGCGGGGTCCCCAGACCGCCAGACTGGAACGGATCGTGCTGCACGTCTCCCAGCAGTGCGCCTTCATGGGCACCTGTAGCGTCTATAAACGGTGCGTTTTTCATCGACGAATTATCTATAAGCAGTTTTGGCGAAAGTACGCTGACACGTGCTCTTCCTAGCCTGTACATCAATATGACTATGAGAAAGCCTATCAACATCGTTATTATGAAGAGCGTACCTGATATCTGGTTGGCAGCTGCAAGTATTGCATTGCTCTGGTTCTGGACAAAAAGATTCACTATGTAGCTTGCTATGAAAAAAGCGACTAGGATGCCTATGAATATTAGCATGTTATTGCCACCGTTCATTGCAGCTACGTTCTTAGCTTTGGCCTGGGTGACTATCCTTCTGCCTTCTCCCGCCGGAACAGTCTTTATTATTGGTTCATTCTCATCCTTTGGGTTTGGTAAGGATATCATGTCCACCAGTTTCTCTGCTGGCAGTAACTCAGAAAGCGCTTGCCCTAACATACTTTTACCAGTTCCGGGAGAACCGATCAAAAGCACATTTCTTCTCTGTGTAGCGGCCTTTTTGATTATCTCTGAAGCCTCATCCTGTCCTATGACTTGATCGACTATCTTTGACGGTATTTTTATATCGTTTGTCGTCCTGAACTGGATCTCAAATACCTTATCAGCCATATCCTCTTTTTAGCAAGTTGTCTCTTATAAGCTTTGTATATATGTTTTCATCTATAGAATCGAACTCGGAGCTTCCTCCTCAGAAGGAGATGAGACTATGCTAGATATTATCATTATATCATCTATCGCTCTCACGAGGCTGTGCTGGATTATCGCACCTCTTGCCCCTTTTATCATCTTTGAGAGATTGGAAGAAGCACTAGCTTTTACTCTCCAACTCACTATTCTATTGTCCAGAATTATAGCCTCATCAACCTCACCGAAGTACGAACCGCTATCGGTAAAAACCTTAAGACCTGAGGTGCCTGTTACATTCTTTAATTTCAATGCCATACATTAGTTTCTCTCTCGGTGCTTAAATATTTAACTATCCCCCAAGATAGGAAGATCGTCTATAAACGGACCTCCTCCCAGCTCACTCTCTTATTCTCCACTGCGTCTTTTACGAGCTTTTCAGACAAGTTTAGCCTCGCTGAGCCCGTCTTGACTTCTACAAATTTTATATTTATTTTTATGTTTGCATCTGACTGTTCTGACAGCCCCTGAAACACGACATAATCTATGGGATCCCCAACGAACCTAAAATCTGCCACGTCCCCGAACCTTCTTGAAACCATTGGGAATAGCTCCTCGCTTATCTGGCCCTTCACTATCGATCTCTGCGCATTAAGTGCTCTGTCCACTTCCTTTGATAGTTCCTTTTCTTTCCACCTTCTAATGTAATTCTTAAACAAGAAATAAAAAGTTGCACCCGAGACTGCGGATATGATTATACTTCCTAACATGAGACCGATGATAAACCCAGACGTCATAGTTATTGTTGGTTTTTTATAATAATAACCTTGTCGGAGAGGAGATTCGAACTCCTGACCTCCGCCTTTCTTAAAAATTCATGAGGGCGGCGTACTACCGCTGTACTACTCCGACTTATCTTCTGTATCCAATGTCTCTTAAGAATTTATGCCTTTGCCTCTTATCTTCGTCGTTATTGATGCAGAATGGTATCTTTTTAGTCTATTACTAAAAAATAACTTCATCTTCTTTTCTACCATACATCCAAGAAGTGATTATTAAGAAGAGCATTTAACATTCGTGCGCTTAATGCTAGAATAAGTATATTTTATATTAGTATTGCCACTGCCGGCTACTGCATTTCCTGAACTAGGATCTGGGGTGTAGTAATACTCATAATATACACCTGACGTACTACAGTTGCTATATACTCCATTATACGCCTTGAAAGGGTAAGAGCTATCCTGCAAAGCAGATGAATCTATCTGCAATGAACTCGTACTGCTACTGCCCACTGCTCCATCAAAAGTGACCGACCAGGAAAAAGAACCGGACGAAGAAGAACTAGATGGAAGTCCGGATTCCTGGAATGTAGTTATCGAATCTATAGTGCAAATTTTGCTGCTGGAAAATGAGATAGGGTTATTGGAGCTTCCAGACACGGCGTTGCCGGAGGAAGGAGATGGGGAGTAAGTCCACACATAATGCCCTCCCTCCCTCCAATTACCGCATGGAGCACCTTTAATCTTCAATGAAGGGACGTTGAAATTATAAGTCTTGCCATAACTGCTTGGGAACAGGTTTATATTTACTATATCAAGCTGAGGCGGGTAGCTGTTGTTGGTGGTAGTATTATATGTTAGGGACCACTTCGTGTTTTTCGGCAGACCATTCTCTAAGAAGGAAGTAGTCACGTTTTGCGTTAGAGCGAATTTAACCTTCACTGTGGCGCCTGCGTTTGTTTGCCCAAACGAAGGCGAAGCCGAATAGAAACTGTGGGGACTGTTTACGTTTGGCACGGAGAAATAGTACGAACCTGCGTCTGAGCTTATGCTTATATTGTTAGGAGAGCGCGCTGAGTATGTTGTCCCAGAATAAACGACTTTCCACACGTCTCCGGGAGGTAGACCTGTTTCATTAAACACCGTAGTACAGTTAGTCTTTGCGCCGAAGACTATCTGCTTTGTGGTTCCTGCAGTCAGATTTCCAGAAGCAGGGTTTGGAGTGTATGTGGAAGTGCATGTTTGAGATGCCGATGAATTCACGAGTGTTGGCAGAGAGAAGCCGTGTTTTCCGCCAGGTGTCAAGAAGGATATTGAATTGGATGCAGACGTCTTAGTCACATTGTCGTAAGTCATCGTCCACGCTTTCCCTTGAGGCAGTCCATTTTCCGCAAAAGTGGTCGTCTTGAAATGATAGATGGATAAGTACGTGCCGAATTTTGAATCAACCTGATACACTGGTATGGGTATTATATTATAAGTCTTAGGTGAGACCAGCAAAGTATAACTCACATTCCATAAGGTTGGTAGATTATAAGCCAGGTAGTACCTGGATGATGTAGTATAGGTCAGATTTCCCGGTGTCTGGTACAGACAGTTGACTACATAGCCGTAAAGCACGTTGTTTATCGAATTGCACTCCTCATCGGATGTTAGGTTGACCGACCAGCCGTTTCCTCCGTGGTAAGTAGATGTGAAAACCCTCGAATTACCATTAGTGCACACCGTGTTAAGGCCCGTGGCGCTGCCTGTCGTACCTAAAATGTTTACTGAAGGCGCAGATGTATTCCCTGTTTCGCTAATGCTGTAGAACTGCACCGAATGCAGACCCTGGCTAAGCGCACCTAAAGGCAAGTAAATGCCGCTAGAATAGGCTGGAGGCAGATTCTGACCCGAACATAGTTCTCCTTCTCCGAGCGAGAACAAATTGTCACTAGGTAAGCCAGGTATGCAGTTTGCAGATGTGCCGCCGGTGAACAGACTCAAAGCATAGTCATAAACACTGCCATTTACGAAACCCGGAACACCGCTTACACCGAAGTATGGGTTCTGGAGCATCAGTATATTAAGTGTATCGAATGGGAATATTGATGACTTCTTTATGGCACTTGAGCCAAGGCTTGATAACAAAATGTTAGTGGGCAATAGATGTGTGATTATGTTTGTAAATTCATTTTGAGACACTGAGAGACCCGACATGTACTGATCTTTTATCTGAGTGTGGGAACCGCCTTGTGGTATTGATATGTTAGTCGGAAAGGTGGAGTTAATCACACCTATGCCTATCCCAAACCCTACGGCTGAGGAACTGTTTGAATACTGCAGAGCGTACGATGAGCTTGTCTCATTCGTTATGCCGAAGTGATCTGCTGTACAGCCGTTCGATACAGTCGGTTGTGCGTATCCTTTTCCAGAGAAAGGTTTACAGCTTGTCGGCACGGCTCCATTGCTGCTGTTGCCGTTCTCTTGTGAGTAAGAGGTGTAGGATGTCACTTCTGTATAGTTAGCCATATAGCATGAAGGGTCTGTGTTTATATTCGCCGCAAAAAGAGTTGCCGGCGCAGATACACACGATTCTATAGTACCGGAATAGCCTGATGGACAACTGTAAGTTTCACTGTAAGAACTTCCTTTGACTGTCTGACTAGCCGTAGGCGGTGTGATGTTGATAGAATCTCTGCCTATCTCGCAACCGCCAACCTCTGGCAAAAAGGTTGTTTTTGATATTATAGGATTGTATATACCTTTGGTAAAATGCGTCCAGCTGGTGGCTATCCCTGCGTTTAGATTGGCTCCTATAAGGTTCGTAAAGTTACCGCAAGTATTATTGGCAAGCGGGCCGGTCGGGTTTGATTGGGAAGCTGAGATGGAGTTCATTGTCAGATTCATAGATTGGCTTATTATATACGGGTATGATGAACTGCTGTAAGAGATGCTGCACTCTGTCACTATTTTCGACTCGTTGATGCTTTGCGCTATGCTAGTGAGAACGACAGACGAAGAGCAGTCTGTTCCAGCATTGCCGTTGCTGCATGAAATTGTCGTGTTCTTGTATGATTTCACTCCTGACGAACTGTTAGCGGCATATACCCAGCCGTTGCAGTTAAAAAGAGCGTCAATCCCGTTTATCGGTGAAGTTGAATTTTCGTACACTTTAGGGATAGTATATGTGGTAGTGCCGGTGGTGCTGGCAGAAGAGATTGGTGAAGTTATGGCGAACGCAATGGTGCCATCTGTAGGCATGCAAGAAAATGTGGTACTACCCAGACTGCCTAGGTAGCATCCGCCGCCTATCTCGCCGCCGAGTGGAAGTGCTTCTATGTTGCTGTAACTGCCAGAGGATGGAACTGTAGGTACAGGTTTGGAACAGTAAGTCATATCTTGTATAGTGTAATTCGCAGGGCAGGAGTTTATGAGAGATATGCCGGATAAACTGTAGACAATTCCTCCTGGACTAGCGAATTGGTCGTTTATTATAGCAGTATAGTTGGCAAGGTATCTCTCCCCGATGTTGGTAGGATTGTAATCGACCCATGTGCCGTTTACATAGAGCCTAGGCCATTTAAGAATGTACAGTTTCTCTCCGTTCGATAGCTGTTGTACCCGCGAAGTAGTCGTTACATTCTTTGTCAGGCTGCAGTCGGCGTATAGGGTCGCGTTTATGGCTTTGCCATTAGAACTCGCTGTGCTTATGTTGTATATGCCCGGTCTATAAGTCAAGTTCACCGTTTCCCCACCCTTTGTTGCGTAGCTGTTGTTGACTGCTCCTGCCTGTGAGGTATAGGTAGGTCTGCCGCCGAAAACACAATACACTTTGTTATAGTTGCCAGAGGCGTTGTAAGTGGAATACGGCAGGGTGGTTCCACTAGAATTGATTACGTTTACATTGGCGTATATGTTAGGCATGCAAGACATGTTAAGATTTACTCCTGTGTAGTTCGATAGGCCAACCTGTTGTTTCCCTACGTACACTTTTGAGAAGGAGCCGAAGCCTACGAACTTTGGAGGGGGCACGTAAAAACTCTGGCCACTGCTAGTTTTTACGTATGAGAAATTTGATATGAGTTCATCCGTGACACTGAACGCGACAGCTGAGCCAGTTGATGAGATTGTGTCAGTTATAACGTTTGAGTTCTTAAAGAAGCAGTAGGTGCTGGATACTGTCTGGGACGGGTTCGTTACCTGATAAAGATTGTTGGCGTTGTAATTTATACCACTAAAGTTGCTCTCTTTCCACACGACCCGCTGGGAAGCGGAATACGAAACTAAGAAACAGTCACTTATTGGTCCACTATATACCTCCGACACGCTCGCCTGCGATGCAGAGACGTTGTTTACTAGAAGGTCACCTATGTTCGCCCCGTTACTCAGGTGGAAGCCGCTTAAACACGGACCGGACGATGCTTTGCAGTTACCTAAAAGCGTTGCGTTGTAGCTATCTGTGGAGAATGCCACGCTGTATGGAGTAGCGGATACGTTTGCCCAATTACTGGAATATGTTATCGGTGAGGGATTTTCACCTGCAAATATCATGTAAGAATTACCGTTGTACGCTTCGCTCTTGTTGGCTATTATAGAGTAGGTGCACGTACCACTAAGAATTGAGTTTACCTGATATGGCAGTTCTGCCATAGGGTAAGGCGAGTTTCCTAGAACCCTGATTCCATTACAGGATCCTTGTTCTGGCAGGGAGAACGAAAGTGGCATTGGCCCTGCTGATTCGCTGCTGAAGGTCAGGTTGTAAGCTATAGAGGGAGTATCCGACACGACTACCGGGGCGATGAGCAGAAAATCGCCAGGCAATGTTCTTGTTACATTGAGAAGAGCCGCCGTCTTGATCACAGTCTGTCCGTTACTAATCTCTGCGAATGAAAGCGTGTAGTTTCCTCTGGTCTTTAGGACGCAACCGCTATAGTTCAGAATTCCATTGGTTACGACTTTATCCACCAGGCATGATGTGGGATTGCCTGACGAGTCAAATGAGTAGATAGTCACATTCTGCGAGTTTAGGGGCACACCGCTATCTGTTACCATCAATGATTTACCGCTTAGGTTCTGGATTGTTATGCCGAGACCCACATCTCCACTTATTAGGTACTTATTGTTCGATGCGTTCGTGAATACGGCTCTGACCCCTGTGAACGGCTTCTGCACTCTACAAAAGATAGTACCATTTGGAGTATTATAGTATCCCTGGCTTATTTCCGATGCGGATGACAGATTGTTAGGCTGGGTGTTCAACGTGTCAACTATGTTGCAGTTGAAAGGGGTATCGTTCGCATAATAAAGGTAAAGTTTTGAATTTGTGAGTATGGTCGTGCGTGGTGGCAATCCGAATACCAAAGTCAACCCATTCTTAGCATATGAAGATAAGTTTATGTTAGCGGTGTACACACTGTTGACTTTAGAGTCGGACGAAAGATTTGAAGCTATAAAGTACACTCCATTTGATACTGGATTGGACATATTTATCGCAGAACTATTATAAACTTCCACATAGAAAGGTCCATACTGGGAACTCACTATCAAGTTATCGTTCAATGAAGATGAGGCTGAAATGCACGATGAACTTGCCACAGATATCGCCCCGGATCCGTTTGTAGTCATGGCTGTGTTACCACAGACTGGAGTTCCATCTTTCAGAAGCGACAGCGTTACTTTTTCATGAGCAAACGTTGAGGCGTTTACCAAAGTTCTAGTTCCGACTATTTTTATAACTGACTTGTCGGCGCGTATGTTACCAGTAAATATGGAAGCACCGTATGCAGAAGACGGGATTGTCGCAATGGATAGCGATGGCTGCACGGAGAGTGAATTGTACGTATCTGACAGGCCACTCGTCA
>JAKAAW010000019.1 GCA_021802105.1 Nanobdellota archaeon
TGCTGAATAGCTGTACAAGTGATTCACCTGAAGTTACTCCTGTCTTGTTGGTAAAGCCTGCTCCGTACGAACCGGCAGGTACTCCAAGCAATGTCTGCGCGAGGGTGTTGACCGAAGGTCCACCAACCACTATCACAGGTACCGAAGCTGACGATCCAGTAAAGCTGCTGTCCTCAGTTCCTATTGGGAACACGTTTGTCCCGAATAGGCTTGAAGCAGTAAAGCCTGCTGCACCGCCTACACTTATAACCTTCCCACCATTAGGTATGGTCTGACCCGCAGAGTAGTTCTGCTCAGATCCTATCACTGTCGATCCGCCCAAAGCCAATGTGTAGTTCTGCGTTGGTATTACAAATGTAGCTCCGTGCACGCTTGCGCCCTTTACATATGCACCCCACGCATCTGCTGATGTGTTCGTTGGGGTAGACACATTTGTAAAGAAGTTGCTGTGGTTCTCAGATATCGAGACCGACTGCGTTCCGCCTGTCATAGGTTCAGTGTATACAAGCTTGCTCCCATCAAATGAAAGCGTACCCAGGTATCCTCCAGTTCCTATAGGAGCTGAAGTGTACGAAGATCCATTTGCTAGGTACAATTTTGTAAATCCAGGTACAAAGCTGTAGTCCACAGCTTTCTTACTGTTTACTGTGCTGGTTACAGACGTTTTCGGACCTTTTATTATTATATCTGAGACATTCACGTGGTTTGTATTAGTGGCGAAAACTGTTTCGTTCGGCTTAAATGTTACATTGAAGCCCCCAAATGAATAATTAACCCCATACGCTATGGTTATTGGTGTTGAATAAGACCCATTCCACATCTTAGTCGCATTTGCAGCGTACAATGGAGCAGTTGTGCCATTTTTTATGACAGTAAACTGCACAGCGAACGACTTTCCGTTAGGTAAAACAAAAAGCAATGGCGTTTCTGTTTTAGCGTTAGGGGATGGGGCTGTTGCGTTGCTAAAGGTAAATTTATTAGCACTATACGTAGCGAATGCATTGCCAGCAGTGTAAGTGGCTGCATTGAACGGGAACATATATTCCGATTTAGCAGTATATGTTCCTGAAAGGTTGGTCAGTGTTTGATAATGCTCCAAAGCAAAGTCAGGACCGCCATATCCATTATTATTGATCAAGCCCCCTCTGAAGTCTGTACCGAACTGTATGGAAGGTAATCCGTTGCTTGTGTTAGATAAAACCACAGTGCTTGCAGTTCCTACAACAGGCTTCAACGTTATGTTTCCAGCAGCTCCTACGTTCACGGATAGATTCTCAACTTTTCCAGTAGTGTATACGTGCGTTAGTTTCTGAAGGCTTATGTTAGAAAGCCCTACGACACCAAAGCTTGAAACTGCCGAAAATGATGCCGTCAGCGTCTGCTTAGCTTCGCTTGTGAAGTTAAGGAATTTTGTCGTGGCCAGTAGCGTTCCAGAAGAGAAGTTGTACGCTCCAAGACCGAATGCGTTTGCAGAATTGTTCGTTCTCTGCACTAGGCTCGAACTTGATATGCCTAAGCTGGTAAGGAAAGTCCCGGATGTATTGGTTATGTAAGACGATCCAAGTGTCAGAGTAACTCCGCCAGTCGTGACTGTCCTTGAGAAGTTCATGTAGTTGGTGGCACCGCCGTTTACGCTGAATTCAAGCTGGTTGTAAGAATTGCTTGCCGAACCGCCGCCTATAGTGGCTATTCCAAGCAGACCTATTGTGTGCGTACCTAAGGTTATAGTTGCCGGTACTTTCTGATCTACGTATGTCTGCACCTGACCAACTGTAAAGTTACCGTTTGCCGCCGTTGTGAAGTTTATCAGAGTCTCTGACTTGTTGCCTATAAGGTACTGCAGATTATCCATCAAAGGAACTATCGCATTTGAGTGAGACCTGTTCACAACGTAAGATGTTATATTGTATGACCCGGCTGGGAACACCACGTTAAGGCCGTTGAAGTAAGGGGCTTTTGAGAAGGTTATGTTCTCTACTGCCGTGTAGTTAGGCCTCTGGAGTGCAACTGACTGTCTACCATAAGAGAAGTTGAATCTATTAAGGTAAGCGCTTGAAGGCGTGAAGGCTCCGAAAGTTGTTGCGTTGTGCGATGATACCAGGCTTGCCTGTGCGCTGGACGAAAGTGAAAGTGCTCCAATCGTCACGACGCCGGAAGTTGAGGTGTGCTGAGCTGCCGCCGCTGCTGTAAGAGCTGATGCAACGTCTATCGAACCAAGAATGTCGATAGGCTGTGCTGTAGACCCTACAACGACTACTGCGTTGACCGCACCGTTGTGGATAAATGTTGATGGCAACGAACCAAGGCCGCTACCGAATACTGCTGCAACACCCATAGTGGCTCCAACGAAAAGAGCTCCAGTTGCAACTGCTGCTACTTTCTTTATACTTTTCATTACTTTCACTTTCATAACACCTCACTTTTTACTACTCGGACTATTATGTTTAAGGCAATGATGCCTAACTATTCTATAAATCTTCTATTTATAAAGGTTTATATTCAAGATATTAACTATCTAAAAGTGAAGGTTTATTGAGAATTTAGCTTCTTTTTCAGCTCTTCGTTCTCTTTGGACAGGATTATGTTCTGCGCAGAGAATATCTTTATATTCTTATCCATCTCATTCAGCCTACCGGACATGTCATTCAGTATGCCCTGCAGGTCCGTGGAAGACACCTTTGTCTCGCTGGTGTTTATGACCTCTATTACAGAGGGCGCGTAATCTAGTATGAAACCGAATATCTCGTTGATTTCTGCTTTTACGTTGAAGGTTGCGTAGGCGGAGAAAAAATCCTGTTCTACTTTCTGGGGCTCTGCGTACTCGACCATGCTGACTTCCAGTTTCTTTCCGTTCTCTTCAAGGTTCTCCACTATTTTTTTTAATGCCTGGGTAGCAGCTTCCTGTGGCTTGGCGAGAAGCTCTATAGTGCAGCGAAGTTCTATCATTCCCTCTTCCATGTTTCGTATAGTCATTGAGATACCAGCATAAATAACTTGCGCAGATGCTTGCTTGCGCAAGAGATATAATCTGCAAGGTTTAAGGACTATATATATGCGTTGGGAGAAGAAGGGGCGGCGAAGGAGTGGATTATTTAAAAAGGATAAACGCAGGCGCCTGTCCTGATGTGATTGGGCAGAGTGAACCTGCTCATCTTTATTTTTTATTAGCCTTGGAATAACTTCTTTTTTACGTTCCTACGCAGAAGACACCTTTCTCTATATTTTACCAAAAGCTTCTTTTTATTCAAATGCGCCGACCGGGATTCGAACCCGGATTAGCAACTTTTGCCCATTTGATGGGAAGCTGCGGTCTTGGCCGTTGGACTATCGGCGCACAGTATAACATATAATGGCAACTATTTAAAATGTAGAAGCATAAGATAAATATGCTATTCGGAAAAAAGAAAACTGAACCTAAAAACCCCTATTATTCGGGTGAAGCTAAACCAGCTACTAAAGAACAGGAAAAGCCGCAGGCTTCATCAGTTCCAGCCAAACCGGCCGTGCACGCTGGAGAAGCGGAGACGTCTCCCATACCGTTGCTTCCTACTCCTGAACCGATAAACATGCCCGAAGTCGAGCCGCTTAAACTCGGAAGGGTCAGCGCTGTCGATATCATGAGCGGAGTGGGGGAATCAAAGGCATTCGCTTTTGTTAAACTAAGTGATTTCAAGAGGATTCTAGATGATATAAAGACAATGGAGAAAAGGATAGAGGATTCACAGGATGACCTGGAAGCGTTCTCCAAGCTTTTGAAGGATGAAGAGGAGTACCTCAGCAGATATTCCATGATCGTAAAAGAGCTTAAGCGCACTGTGGAAGAGATAGCTTCTTCTCTATCCAGAGTAGAAGACTAACGTGCTATGCCGTCTGAATCAGAGATAGATATAGATTATTTCAAAGGAGTCAGGCTCGTAGTCGGAAAGGTTCTTACGGCCGAAGCCATTGAGAACAGCAACAAACTGCTCAAGATAAGGGTATCGTTCGGTGACCATGAAAAGACGATCCTTTCCGGGATAAAGAACTTCTACAAGCCTGAAGATTTGATAGGGAAAAAGATAGTCGTCATTGACAATCTGAAGCCTGCCAGACTCATGAGTATGGAATCTGAGGGCATGCTCTTGGCTGCGTCCGATAGCGAGGGAAACCTAAGCCTGCTGACGGTAGACCGGGACGTAAAGGAAGGCAGCTCCATAAGCTGAAGTACGATGATATCATTTGTCTATTTTGACGTTGACAGGGTGCTGACTTTCGGCTTCGACTGGGGAATGCTCGAAAGCGATATAGGCATACCTGACGGCAAACAGGGTGAGTTCATGCATTTCTGGAACGAACACGACTATGAGCTCAACACAGGCAAAGACATAGATGCTCTGATCCCGGAGATAGAAAGTCTCTTCGGGGCGAAGTTTCCAAATGGCTATTCTTTTCTAAATGACGGCTTTGTCGCAAGGTTCAGCGCCAACAAGACGCTTTGGCCAATAGTAGAAAACCTAAGAAAAAGCCTGCCGATAGGACTGCTCACGAACATGTATCCGCACATGCTGGATGCTATCGGCAAGAGGGGGCTGCTGCCGGACGTGCCGTGGGATGCGGTGATAGACTCCAGTGTCGAGGGCATGCAGAAGCCGGATTACAGGATCTTTGAGCTGGCCGAAAGAAGAAGCAGAGCCAGATCCGACGAGATCCTATTTATAGACAATTATATAGACAATGTAAATGCGGCATCCGAGTTCGGCTGGAAGACTTTCCTCTACGACCCGGAAAACGCCAATGAGTCAACGAACAGACTGATGCGCTATCTATCCGAGGATGCCTGCCTGCCGCCACAGCCACTTCGATTCAGTTGAAACCGTCTGCGTCTATAACTCTTATCGGGCTGCCGTTGACTATTTTCACCCCCTCCGGAAGAAACTTCCTGAACACGGGCGAATCGAACCTTGAATCGATTAGGACCACCACGGCCCTGTCCTTCGACGAGCGAATCCCCCTCCCGGCAGCCTGCATTGTTTTTACCATCGCGGGCAGAGCCTGGGCGTACTCGAAGCCGTTTGAGAATTTCTTCTGGTAGTAATCCTGAAGCGCCTTCAGCCTTACGGAAGGCGGCTCGAAAGGAATGCCTACTATGGCTATCATTTTTATCATGTTGTTCCTTATCCCTATGCTCTCTGAGAAGCTTCCGCCTATTACGGCGAACAAAGACTTTCTAGGTTTTGACAGCTCTGAGATCAGGGATGATTTTTCATCCCTGCCCATATTCGGTTTTTCCTTTATTATCTTGTCCCTGTTCTTGACCAGCTTGTATATGGACTCCATGAAGTAGTAAGACGTGAAGAAGATTATTGAATTGTGCCTGAAGTTCTCCAGCAGATCGTCTATTCTTTCGGCTATCAGCTCGAACTGATGGGACCTGGACGAGAACTTAGAGGTTAGGTCAGTCTCGTTTATTACTAGTCTGTTGTTGGCCTGTGCATCATCTTCTATGATAACTTTCTTTGCGCTCGGTATCCCGAGAAGATCGGCGAAAACGTCCATCGGCTTGAACGTCCCGCTTATCAGTATCGATGATGCGAACGATTCTATCATTTTCCCAGAATAACCCGACGGGTCCAGTGCCATGATGTTGAACTTTACCCTGTCACCGTCCATCGACGCGTACTGCAGGTAGGATTCGTCCGCCTTCAGCAGGAAAGAAGCGAATTTTTTGACGGTGAACATGGCAGGCACGTTGTAACCGTTGGCGTTCTCGCTGCTTTTTATAACCGCGTCCATGATCTCTATATCAGACAGGCTAAACACGCCGGTGAGATCAAGAGTCCTCTCTGTTTTTATGCTTCTCGACTCAGAGATAAGGCCGTCGATCTTTCTTGCCAGCGGGCTTTCGCCAGCCAGAGAAGCTTCGTTGTAAGCCCTCTCAAGAGTCCTAGTGGATATGGAGAATGAATTCATGTCCATTATCCTGTTATGCAGATTGTGTGCCTCGTCTACTATAAGGACGGTGTTCTTTGGGTCTATGCCGACCTTCGCCATAAAGGAGGGAGCCACGTCCTGATCGAATATGTGTGAGTAGTTGGCGACTATTACTTTTGACTTTTTTGCGTTCAGAAGCGATATCTCATAAGGGCAGACTTTGTACTCCCTGCTCACGTCAATTATCGATGCTGGATCGGATATGTCAGAGCTGAGCGCCTGATTTGCCGGAGCCTTCACGTCTTTTGATTTTGAAAAAGTGTTCGAGTAAAAATCGCACATGTCCTGCTCCCTTACGGCCCTGCAAAACTCTATGAAAACGGACGGTTCGACGCTGTTCTCGAAAAGACACATCGATCTTTTCCCGTTTATCCCCGTGAAAACTGTCTTGTCTGATGAAACAGAGTTTATCTTCTTTAACGTATCATAGACTATGTTCTGGTGGGTGTGCCTGGCAGTAAGGAATACTACCCTGGACCCGCGCTCTGTCGCGGCCTTGAGAGCACCGTAAAGGACCGGAGCGGTTTTACCCATGCCTGTCGATGCGTGGAGCATCAGTTTATCGCCGTTTTTAACGGCTGATTCCGCCTCTTTTATTATCCTATCCTGTCCGGGCCTCAGTTCTGCAAAAGGGAACGCTATCATAAACTTTAATCTATCTATTAGTGCATAAAAACACTACATCTCAAAAACCGGCCGCCCCTATTGCGTCTTCTTTGGAGGGGGAACCGCACGCGGAGTCTCTCCTCCATGCCATGTGAGCCTAGGTTTTATCTGGACGGGATAGATCCGCTCCGAATTGTCGTCCAGTACTATACACGCCCCTGGAAGCTTTGGAAGGTCAGTAAGATATTTCTTTATGTCAGCCGACATGTAGGTCTGCATTACGGTGTTCAGCGCGTCTATGTCCAGCCTTGCGGTGACATGCTGCGATATTATCACGTCCGACTGGGTTATTATATCAGTATCGAGCTTGCCTGGCTGCTGGGTCGCGATCACGAGTGCTATACCTGGCTGCCTCCCCTCCTTTATGACCCTTGAGAGCGGTCCAGTGGCCGCGGTCCTCCCGCTGGCCGGCAGGAACTCGTGAACCTCGTCTATGAACATCCAGACTATGGGCGTCTTTTTCTTTGTCTCCTCCTCTTTTAGCATGACTGCAGAGTTCATGTCCTTCAATTCTTCGGCGCGCCGCTCTATCGTTCTTATCTCAAGTATCTTCTGCGACAGCAGCCCTATGACCAGCGCCCTTAGATTGAACTCTCCAAGGGAGTGTGCGTACAGGCTTATGTCAAGTATATTTATGTACCCAGGGGTCAGGAGAGCTTCCACTGGCGTACCGTTCTTTTCGAATATACCCCATCCGTTGGCAGATTCGAATCTCTGTTTGCAGGCCTCTTTAACCGTATCCGATGCTATCTGCCTGTCTATCTGGCCCAGTATGGCCGCGATGTCGTATTTCTGCCCGCTTTCGACCAGCTCTTCCACTGCCTTGTTTATTAGTACGCCGTACTCGTCGTTTATTGAGAACCCGAACATATCTGTCCAGTCGGACGCAGTAAGATCTGACACTGATATAGAGAAAGGCGCGTCGACCATGCTCGCGTTCTGCTCCTTAACGGTCTCGAACGAGCCTTTTGGGACGAACACCTTAACGTTGTTGAATGCCTTTGGTTCCTCGTCCCATTTTTTTAAGATCCCCTCTTCTTTATAATTAGGGCTTTTCATCGTCCAGTATATCCCCATCGTGTCTATTATCAGAGACGTGACGTTTTCAGACACTTCTTCCGGGAGAGACGCCAATCCCTCGGCGATCACGCCCATCGTGTAGCTCTTCCCCGAGCCCCTCTTACCTGCTATAAGTACGACGTGTGGTCTAAGAGTGTCCAGGAGGACCTGATTCCCAAGGCTGACTATGTCCCCCATGGTTATGTACTGTTTCCCTATAAGAGTAGTGGCTACGTCACCGTAATTCTTAAGGTCTGATTCGTTCCTGCCTATTATGACGTTGTAAGCCATGAGATTTACTTAAAACTATTGGAATATATACATTTTAAAACCAACAATGGATTTGTAAAAATATATTCGTAGATAGCTATTGCGCAGGTACCTCATATCCAAAATAGGAGCATGTGCGTTTAGAACTCTTCCCGTCAAAAAACACGTTTCCAAAGACGAAAATATACTCTTTTGTTAGCACACCTATAACGAGATTGGTTTTCCCGCTCACACTAATAAAGACGCAGTTATTACAAACATGTATGGTTGTTTTTTATGTTTCACCTGAGGTAGGGGAAGATTCCTATGCTCTACTGGAATTGAAACGTAGTAATCATACCCTAATCCGAAAACTGCAACGGAGAATCCTGCATCTCTAAGCAGATTAACCATTGACTCGATTTTTATTTTAGTATAATATTCTGGTGCACTTATATTGTGAAGTTTTCTAGAAGTATCCCTTGTCTGTCTCCATGCTGATTCTGTGTTGTCTAAAGTCAATATGAAAACTCCTCCTTTTAAAAGAACTGCTCTGACATTACCTACAAAGTCGTACTTATTCTTTATGTGTTCTAGGGCCTCTGTACATACCACAACATTATATTTCTTGTCTGCCTTAAATTTCTCGGTTGTGCCATCTATGAATCTTACCCTATTGCCAAACTTACCTATGAGCATCGTTCTAAAATCTGGATTTACTTCCAATAGATCTACACTATTAAATCTTTTAAGTATCAGATTTGTTACTCTGCCGAATCCTGGTCCTACTTCTAATACAGACCCATAATACTTATAAAGGATTTTTTTAAGTTCAGCTTCCTCTTCTCTAAAAACTGATTGATGGTTTAATTTTTTAGGATTCCGCCACGTTTCTATTGTTCCTGAATATGCAAAGTACGGGAAACTAAGCAATGGCCTGGAGTCTCTATTCTTAATTTCATGATATAAAGATTTGTACTTGCCTAATTTCCGTGCTAGGAAAAATAGACAATCTGTAAAGCGCCAACCTAGGTTTATTATATTTTTTAGCTCATCGGGGTGTACCCATTTCACTTGTTTTAGTTCCCTCTGCGCTTTTGGAAAAGGTTCTCCTTCTATCTCTGTAACAAGAAAATAGTGCTCAAATTCTGTATGTCCCCAATGAACAGCTTGATTTTTTGCACCTAACCATTCCATTTTCTTAACTTTTATCCCAAGTTCCTCTTCCAGCTCTCTTTTTAATGCAAAAGCAGGTGTTTCTCCCTTCTCTATACCACCTCCTGGCAGCTCCCAGAGGTACATGTGATCGTGCATGTTTCTTAGGTCTATTAAAAGCCTTCCATTTATTAGTATCACGCCGACAGCACCATTGCCCTCAGACGTTGTTTTTTCCATGAAGTTTATATTAGAATTTATTCTTGCATTTCAGTCATCTGACGGTATCTTCACCGACTTGCCCTTGACCTGTTCTTTCTTGTATCTCCTGTCCAGCTCGGAAAGCTTTGATAGGAACGCCTCTTCCATATCGAAGCCTGCGTGATCTGCTATGGCCAGGCACGTGAGGAATACGTCGGCCGTTTCGTTCTTTATCTTTTTCATCAGGTCCCCATCAGCGCCGCTTAACAGCTTCTTGTCGAGCTCCTTTCCGTCCTGCCACTGGAAAAGCTCCAACAGCTCGTTTGATTCTACGGAAGCGCTCACCGCCAGCTCCTTTATCGTCTGAAACTGTCTCCAGTCCCTGCTGTCGACGAATTCCTTCGTCTTGTCCTGAAGTTCTTGTATTGTCGCCATATGACTCGTTTGCCTTACAGCGATAAAAAGCTTTCTACTCCTGACTACCTGATAAGTGAATTCACGTAGTCGCAGGAGCCCTTTAGGGCAGGGATGTCCGGACTCATGCCGAATAGCCATGCACAAGCATCCGTCGTCAGAAGGCTCTTGTTCTCATGCTGCAAGATGCCATTCTCTCTCAGTATGAAGTCGACATTCACCCTATTGAAATTACAGTAGCTGATGTTCCCGTAGACGTATATGTTTGATTTATTGTACAGCAGTGGAAAAGAAGTGTCAGCAGGGCCGAAGCTTACTATAGGGTGGCCGTCATATGGCGACTGAAAAGAAGGCATGGCAGAGGCTGGGAGCCCATAATAATCAAGGGGTATCCAGTTGTTGGAGTAAACCGTGCAGTTCGTTGTGTTGTAAAGGGACTGGAACACGCCGACTGCTGATTGCGCAGACAAAAGAGAAGCGGATAACGGCTGGTACTCCATGATCACAGCTGCAAATGCTATGATAAAGAAAACCGCTGACAAGCATATGACTGCAGGGATATCTTTCTTCTTGAGAAACGTTGCAACGAAGATCATTGAGAAGGACAGCGCGACTATCGCCCATCTGTAAGTGTCCAGTCCGCCGACCATCAGGCCGTTCGCACTGTAATACAGGTACACTCCTATAGCAAAAACGACCGCGAGCAGCGCCGCAAGGTAGCTGTTGTCTTTTATGGCCCGTGCTGCTGATTTCCAGCGCGCAGAAAACACCAGGATTAAAAGGGCGGCTGGAAGAAACAGCGACAGCAGGCCTGTGTAAACGAAATAAGGCAGTCTGCCTGCCTCAATACCGAAATTCAAGTATGAGAGCGCAAAAGTGTATATTATGTTGCCATAATTCACCGCGTTATACGCGAAAAACGGGATGAGGACAAGCAGAAAAGTACCTACGTTCCCAAAGAATGCCATGATGCTCTTGCGCATATCGCCTCCCCAGAACATAAATAACAACATAACAGCGAAGTAGAGAGCGTAATACTTCGAAACGAAGGCGAGGGCGAGAAATACTCCGGCGAGATAACTCTTATTTTTTAACTCCACCATATAAAGTACGAGGAACGCCAGCACAAAAATCTCTGAACCGTTCATCGCACCGTAGATGAGAAAGAAAGGGTTCAGAAACAGCGCTATGAGGATTATCTGATCTACGGAAAAGGCCTTAGCAAAACGTGACAAAGCGAATACTAGTAGGGCAGCCCCGATAACCATGAACCCGTAAACTGCATAGGCGCCCATTACAAAAGAAAGCACGCCTACCACAAAGCTCTCCAGCAACGCCCTCTCCGGCTCAAAATAGAACCCATTATGAAACATGTAATTGGCGTTCAGGATGCGCGTAAGCATGTCCCAGTTTCTTAACAGGTCGAACTGCAGGCTGAAAAGCACCGCGGACACAGCAAAGTAACCTATCAGGAAATAGAGCCTGTTCTTAGATATAAAATCTGACGCTTCCTTAAGATAGATAGCCAATGTTTTCTTTACTGATTCCTTTTTATGCATATTTATTCCCGCTAGAGATCGAATAAGCTTTGGTCTCTGATTTCCATATGTACGTTTCGGATATGCCGTATTTTACCATAAACGCCGCTATTATACCAAACAGGTTCGCAAGGAGATAGAATAAAAAGTAAGATAAGGCTATTGCGACTATCAGATTGGTAACTGCAGTTATTACGAAACTTATCGCCATAAATTTCACAAAAGCAGGAAGCAGCTTCGATCTTGATTTAAAGGTGATGTAATTATTCGCTAGGAAATTAACAGAGGTTGATATAACTATCGCAAACAGAAAATCTATGGGCAGCGGCATCCTTCCATAAAAAAGAGCGGATAATCCCTCATTAAACGGTATCCCCAGAGCACCTATGGAAAGGAATAAGAGAAAACGATTCCTGTTAAGCCTTGAGATCTCTTTAAGATAGTCCCAGAAATACGACTTTGACAACTTAGACCCTCCAGCACTCCTACTGCCGTATGCGTATCTTATCTGTGAAACTTTAGATCCTTTCTTCATTACGTCGAGAAGAACCAGCATGAGCTTTCCGTACGGCTCGACTTTTATTGTCTTAAGCTTATCGCGATCTAGGCTTGATTTTCTGACTCCAAAGAAGCACGACATGGGATCGTTCAGGAGTTTCGTTTCTGGGAGCATCGCATACGCGACCTTCTTGCCGATACTCGATATCGCTCTCCTGAGAGCGCCGCGATTGCCCGTCTTGACTCCGACTACGAAATCCGACTTTTCCAGACCTTTGAAAAGATCAGGAAGCCTTGACGGGTCATGCTCGAAGTCCGCGTCCATGAAAACCACGTCGGCATGTGCGTCGCGGATAGCCATAAAACCGTCCAGGCTTGCTGAGGCCATCCCTCTCTTGTCTTTTCTGACAATCAGGCTTACGTTCTTGAATTTTCCGCACAATTCCCTTGTCCCATCCTGTGAGCAGTCATCTACGATTATCACCCTGTATTTTTTGAGCAAGGGGAGAAGTCTTATGAGATTTCTGGATTCTTTATACGTCGGTATTACAACGTATTTCTTGTGCACAGCCATACAGTTAATAACCAAAGCAATAAATAAAGCTGATTTCTGCAGGACGACGCCGGGAGCAGGATTCGAACCTGCGAATCCTTTCGGAAATTCGCTCTCGAGGCGAACGCGGTGACCAGACTGCGCCATCCCGGCATATGCGGCCAGCGGGATTCGAACCCGCGTTATTGGCTTGGAAGGCCAAAGTTATACCACTAGACTATAGCCGCACACCAATTAGTATCACAGATAGATATTATTAACCTTTTTTA
>JAKAAW010000020.1 GCA_021802105.1 Nanobdellota archaeon
ATTTATATTTGGCTTTGGATGGATTTAAATGTTCTATCCTTTATATTCAGATCGGCGAACTCTTCACTAATCAAAAAGAAGCCAAGGATAGTTGTTTGTCGACTGTGACTCCGAATATTGTGTCTATCTCCGATTTTAGAAGCACTAACTCATCTTTTAGATAATTTTGCACTTTGTATTTTTCTGCAATCTGCAAGGACAGGTAAAGGTATTTCTTGATATTGCCTTCGCTCGAAGTTAAAACGATGTTTCCGCCGCATTTTACACATTTTCCTATAAGAGGTATGCGCTTATACCTTTCATTGCATTTAACGCAGCGAAATTCCTGAGTACCAAAACGTCTTAAGTTCCCTTTTATGTCCTTTATGAAGTGCTTGTCTATTATTATTCTAGCGACATCTGCCAAATCAACCGCTCTTAATTCCTCTTCTAAGTTCATCTGAGATAGGACTTTATCTCTCATGGTTTCAAGTGTTTTATATGAAGAGACATTTATCCCGTTGTTTATATCGTCGGTATGATGCGTAAATAAAATCTTGCTGTCGGACTTGTTAAGTATGTCCTTTACTTGTCGTATGCTCACATCAGAAGGTTTCGCATATGATAATGTCGCGTTATAGAATTCCAAAGGATATTTGTCGACTATATCCATGTTGTACGCTTCTGAATCGACGCTGTTTAGATCTAGCTTAACGGACAAAACTAGCGGGGAGTCCATGTATCGTGCGCCTCTAGAATCCGGCAACAATTCCCTATCAAAATTAAGAAGCATGTCGGTGAGCAGCATCATAGATGCCTCGTCACCGTCGCAATTTCGTCTCATTGCAGCATGGAAAAAGGGGTGCGCAAAAAACCCTTGCGTTTTGGAAAAGCCTATTATCCTACCTATTATACCTGAGGAAGTATGCGGAGCTAGGCCGACAACGAGTTTACCTATAAGATCCTGTTTAGAGGAAACTTTCATTATAGGTTCGGATTTGTAGTATTTTTTAAGAAGATCGTCTATGAACCTGGATACTCTAACAAACACTTCTGCGCCGCTTTCGTTCGGCCCTCCAAATGTAGGCATTATTATATCTTGCGGCTTCAATTGCAGTATCTGGTCTTCTGAGACCAGATCGTTGTCATATATGTCTTTATCGTATCCGAGCAGTTTAAGGCTGCTGAGGCTGGCTCCGATTTCCTTAGGCTTAACATGAGTTATTGGGACCTCTATGGCATCAAATCTTACTGTCCCGTCTTTGTTAACGTTTAGCCCGTTCTCAGCCCTTAGTATGCCCTTTTCCAGAGGTTCTATAGCGCCGGATGAATTAAACACACCTTTTACGCCTTTTATCACTGGCGGTTTAGATTCACGGCCAATCCTGTCAAATGCCGAATATAAGTATTCTTTCAGATTTATTTTAAGTTTAGCCTTGGAAACCGTCTCTCTTCCATGATGGAACCTCTCCGTTGTCTTAGCCATGCATGTTCTGCAGATGTAAGATCTCTCGGCTACAGAACCGCATGTATCACACGTCGGATATATGATGTCTTTTTTGCACTTGTTGCAGTAGAATATACCGTATTCTGCCTCGATAAAACCTTTCTCTGCTGCAGAGATTATATTTCTCGATGTTCCGCCGTTGTTTCCAATCGGGAAAATTATGTTAGGATTCGTTTGCATCTCGCGCATCTTCGCTTTTTCTGGCCTGCCCAATCTGCCGCCTATAAATGTGCCTGCAGAGTCTTTTATCTCTACGCCAGAGAGCCTAGTCAATACCTCCAGATTCGTTTGGTTATTTTCTAACGTCGAAATCGCTGCATCAAAATTATAGGATGAATAACCTATCGTCTCAAGCAAAGGGGCGGCATCGTCTATTATAATCTCATTTATCACTTTGTGTTCGATCCCTAAGAGCTCAAGTATTCTTTTTAGTCTGGCATCATACGGTAAACTCAATATTTTTATGCCGCCGCCGCTTATTTTTTCTTGGTTGTCTATTTTTCCTTTTGCGTAGACGGACTCTATTAAAAACTTCAAATCGTCCTTTTGTACTTGCGTCCAAAAATATAGGAACCTTGGATGCATGGGGAGGTTCAACCTCTTTGAAAATGACAGATAATCCTCAAAAGTGGTGAGCTGCCTGCTCTCTAAAAAAGTCTTTTCCCCTTTTGTCTCAACTAACCTATCCCACCATTCTTCAACGAATGGAGATGGCATCAGAAGATGACCTTGTTCGGCGAAGTCACCATAGTTAAATAATATATCTCCTACGTAGAGTATCTCTGAAACGTTGCTAAGGACCGCTTCTGCCTCCTTAGGAGTGTTTATTTTTTTTACGGATCCGTCTCGTAACTTTACGATTGGGCCTTCTATAGTTGAACAAGGAGTGACCGCACATGCTTTACCGGGGAGCTCCACTCTTAACTGCGACCCCGTAGCTATGAAGTTGTAGAATATAACATTAGTAGCAGGATTAAGTGCTGCTGCGGCGAAACCAGATGTGCGACCTCTTCCGTATCTTAGCCTAAACCCACCGCTCCTAAGTGGATAGGAGAACACTGGCCTGCCGGCAGCTAACTCTTCCAGATATCTGTAATTTGGCAAAACTTTGCTTTTTTCATCTGTCTCAGAGGTTTTGTTCTTGTTTTCGGATGATGCGTGTGCAATTTCCTTTATCTTGATTAATTCAGATAGAAATTTGAAATCCTCGGATATACCGTAATCCGCACCGAATATTTTCAACATCTTATTGACTTTAGCGGCTTTTTGAGCGATCCCTTCACACATTACAAGCGCCATGCCACCCCGCACCCTGTTCGTCTTTATGCGCGGCATATTTTTGTATGCAGAAACTTCTCTATCTGTTGTTGGATCGCCGTCTATCTCTATAGGTAAGTTTTTAACTAAAAAATCGAGCTCCGCGGATGAAGGCATATACTGGAGTCTTGCTTCAAAATCATTGTAGTCTGTCACTTCTACTTTTATTCTGCCTATTTCTGACTCATCTGCGTCGTATCTGCCAAGATTGAAACTAGCGCGCAACGCATCTGCTATAACTAATACCGATGCTGCAGCGGTTCCCCCTGCGCCCCTTACTGGCCCTCCAAAATGGCAGGCTATGTACTCCTTACCGTCTCTGCGTTTCTTGAATTCGGCTCTTACAAATCCCTCTAAGGGAGCTGAGACTATGGCAGAGGTGATATAAGCAAGACCGACTCTGATGCCCATCTCTATCGCTTCTTTGTAATCTTCAAATTTTATGAATTCGGATTTTGAAGTTGCTATGGCGCTGTCCAAAGCTATCCTCCAATCATTAGGAGGATATTTTTTCTCTTTCTCCCTTATAAAATCTGCCAGACCGCTATTTAATAACTTTGGGTTAAGAACAGACAGAAGTCCTTCTATCCTAGCTCCGACATCGGCGGCAACTGGTATCTTGACAGGTTTTATTTTATTTACAAAATCGTACTCTCTCTTCACGTCATCGGCAATAAGATTAAAATAGGTGTTATCGTCCATATCACATTAGGTTCTGTATCTTTTAAAATAAAAGTGTTTTTAATCTCCGGCTTAAAAATAGTATGAAAACATATTTCAGCGGATTATATTTATATAGATAAAATACAATCTTATACTGTAACTGGAGAGTGCTATGGAAATAAAAGGGATGAAACAGTTTGAAGAAGAGGTTCTAAAATCTAAAATGCCTGTCGTTATAGATTTCTGGGCGCCTTGGTGCGGGCCGTGCAGATTTTATTCACCTATAATAGACGAAGTATCTGAAGAACAAAAAGAGAAGATAAAATTGGTAAAAATAAACGTAGATGAAAACGAAGAGGTAGCGGCAAAGTATTACATCTCAAGTATACCAACGACATTTCTATTTGAAGAAGGGAAGCCAAAAGCGGAGTTTGTCGGAGCTGTTCCTAAAGAGATGCTCGAAAAGTGGATCTCTGATAATATTTAAAGGATGTTATGGTTGATTTTTGCTGGATGACCGGCGGAAAACAAGGCAGTGGAATAGATTCTGCGTTATCTATATTCTCAAAAATGGTGATGAGCCATGGATACTATATGTATGGGTACCGCGAGTATTTTTCGAATATTAAGGGAATGCACAGTTTCTTCACTGTTAGGGTATCAGACAAGAAAGTGCGTGCCTTCCCGTCCATCGTAGATCTTGCTGTTTTCTTTGACAACGAATCCGTATTCGGTGAGACAAATAAAAGAGGCAAAGCTGTGCAGAACGGCCACGTCAGGGACATAAAGGAAGGTGGCACTATAGTAATAGACAAGAAGACTGACAGGTCTAAAATTGACAGGAAAGACATAAACGTCCTGCAGATAGATTTTGACGGAATACTTAATCAGACTGCCAAGGATACAGGAGTGCCTATGACGGACCTGATAATAACCAAGAACATAATATGCACGTCTATCTCCGCATACCTTCTTGGCATTCCTGAGAACGATATAGATGAAGCGATAAAGGGGGTCTTCAAAGGAAAGTCTAAGAAAGTCTCCGACATAAACATAACCGTTACAGGGAACACGATAAAATACGCAAAGGAAAATGGACTAAAACCAATAATGACTATGCCGGCATTGCCAAAGAAAGATATGCTGTACTTAGAAGGCTTCACTGCTACGGCCATAGGCAAGGCTATAGCAGGATGCAGGATGCAGGTTTACTACCCAATAACACCCGCAAGCGATGAGAGCTTCTTCATAGAAGCGCATCCGGAACTTGGGATAAGGGTCATACAGCCAGAGAGCGAAATCGCCGTTGTCGGTATAACTACGGGAGCATCCATAGCAGGAGTAAGATCAGCAACTTCGACATCGGGTCCAGGCCTTTCACTAATGACCGAAACCATAACGTGGGCAGGCATGACAGAGACTCCTCTAGTGGTCGTGGACCACCAGCGTGGAGCACCTGCAACCGGACAGCCCACGCGTACAGAACAGGCTGATTTATCCTTTGCGCTGCATATGGGCCATGGAGATTATGGTAAGATAGTTGTGGTACCAGGAAGCATAGAAGAATCAATCGGTGTTACGGCTCTAGCATTTAATTATGCAGAGAAATTCCAGCTACCTGTCATTGTAGTAAGCGAGAAGGCGCTTACACAGGCATCGCTGAGCATGGAGAAAACGGACATCCTCAAGATAAAAGACGATTACAGGATAGACCGAGGCAAACTTGTAGAAAAGGGCGGAGAGAATTATAAGAGATATGAATTTACGGACGACGGCATCTCTAACAGGATAAAACTCGGGGATCCGACAGCAATAATGTGGATGACTGGAGACGAGCACGATGAATGGGGGCACATATCCGAGGACCCAGACAATAGAAATAAAATGATGGAAAAAAGGACCGGAAAGGATGCACTGATACTGTCGGCTATACCAACCGATGAAAAGTTCAACGTCTTCGGCGACATTTCGAAAGCCGATCTGCTTGCGGTCGGATGGGGAGGGCCGTCGACGACAATCGCAGAAGCGCTAAAGCCTAACATGGCATTCCTACAGATAAAGCTCATGCAGCCGTTTCCCACAGAGATAGTAGGAATGCTTAAGAGCGCCAAGAAGGTTGTGTGCGTAGAACAAAACATAAGCTCACAGCTAGGGCAGCACATAGCGGAAGAGACTGGGATAATAATAGACAATAAGATACTTAAGTACAACGGAAGGCCGATGAGATATGATGAAGTGGCCGACGGGCTCGACAGGGTTATGAAAGGAGAGAAGAAGGTGGTTCTTAATGCCTACTGACGTTAACAGCATCGAGAAGAAGCAGGTAACTATGTCTAGTCTTACTTCGAACGAATTTAATGATTGGTGCTCCGGCTGCGGTGACAGCGGAATTGTCTTAGCAGTCAAAAATGCGATAGCTGGTGCTGGCTTGGACCCCAATAAAACTGTGATAGTGTCAGGTATAGGCTGTTCGTCTAAGCTTCCCCACCTTGTTAATGTAAATGGTGTACACACTCTTCACGGCAGGCCGATACCTTTTGCTGAAGGAATAAAGCTTGCTAACCCCGAATTAACGGTTATTATAGACAGTGGCGATGGGGACACATATGGCATAGGTGCTGGACATTTTGTGAGCGCAGGAAGAAGAAATGTCGATATAAAGCTATTTGTGCATAACAACGAAGTCTATGCCCTGACTAAGGGGCAGGCTAGCCCAACTTTACCGGAAGGCGCAAAAGTGAAAGCACTGCCAGCTCCGAACATAAACGGTGCGCTTGACCCACTAGCGATAGCATTAATGGCAGGTTATAACTTCGTAGCCAGAACGCAGAGCTATAATGTAAAGGAGCAGACGGACATTATGATAAAGGCCATAAAGCACAAAGGGCTGGCTCTTGTCGATATACACCAAGGCTGCCCTACATATAACCCAGAGTTTACAGACGCTGCCTGGTTCAAACAGCACCTGATTCCACTTCCTGAGGGGTATGATGGGATCGTCCATGACCAGTCCGATATGAAAGAAGTAAACGAGAAGAAATTACAGGCATTGAATCTGCTTCTGAATGAAACTCCAGAAAAAATGTACAGCGGGATACTTTTCCAATGGGAGAACCCAGACACATTTGAGGACAGGCTGATTGCGAGGGGGATTGAACCGCCAATGAGCCACGAGATAAGCGACAAGGACGGCAAGTCCACAGTCGATCTAACCAAAGTGTTAGGGGATCTCGACGTCTAAAAGTCAATAAATAATGGAACAAGAAGAACCAAAAATAAGTGAAGGACTAAAAGGAGTATACATAACTAAAAGCTCCATTTGCAAGGTAGACGGGGAGAAAGGTAAATTATATTTTAGAGGATATTCGATAGAGTCATTGGCTAAGAATTCCACCTATGAAGAAGTGTGTTATCTTCTGCTGTATGGTAAACTCCCGACAAGAAGCGAACTCGACGATTTTACTTACAAATTAAGAGAAGAGAGAGACTTGCCGAAGGAGACGTTAAGACTGATAAAAAAACTGGCTGAGAAAACAGATCCTAATGACCTTACGAGAACGGCCATATCATCACTGTCCGTACTGGATAAAGAAACGACTGATAACTCTAAAGAGGCGAATATCCAAAGAAGTATAAAGTTGATATCTAAAACGGCGAGCATAGTCGGCGCGATATCCAGATACAGAACTAGAAAAAGATATGTAAAACCAGATATGAATATGACTCACGCACAGAATATTTTGTATATGATTTCTGGGAAGAGACCTTTGGATAAAGCCTCTAAATTGATGGATACAATGCTTATATTGCATGCCGAGCACAGCACGAACGCTTCCACATTCGCGACTTTGGTCACAGCTTCCACCCTTGCCGGGATATACTCTGCAGTGACGGCAGGAGTATCTGCACTTAAAGGACCATTGCATGGGGGTGCAGACGAAGCAGCATTGGAGATGATGAAAGAGATAGGTGACCCTAACAATACTGAAAAATTCATAGAAGACGAACTTTCTAAGAAAGAGAGAGTTATGGGTTTCGGACACCGTGTGTACAAGACTTATGACCCTAGAGCAAGGATCCTTAAGGAATACCTGGAGAACCTGCAGAATGACTCGAATGATGAGGTAAAAAAACTTACTCAGATAGCCATGCGCGCTGAAAAGTTGATGGTAGAAAAGTTAGGTGCATCGCACGGAATATGGCCAAATGTTGATTTCTTTGCTGGACCTATATATACGTGGCTAGGGATTCCACACGAGATATTTGACCCGATCTTTGCCGCTAGCAGGATGGTTGGGTGGTGCGCGCACACTATCGAGTATCTAGACAATAATGTTCTGTTCAGACCTCTGGAGGAGTACATCGGCAAGGAGGATCTTGAGTATATACCTATAAATAATAGAGTTTAACATACTTTGTATGAGCGAAGAAAAGAACGATAAAAAAGATGGTTGCGGTTGTGGACGAGCGGAAGGTTCAGAAGAAGGATGCTGCTGCGGTAAGTGCTGAATAAAGAATTAAAATAGTTTAAATTTAGGCACCTAATAGTTTACTAAACATATAAGAATGATTATTGTATTTAGTAAGCATGGCAAAAAAGAAAGCAGCCAAGAAATCGGCTAAGAAGAAATCCAAAAAAAGGTAACTAGAGTTTTGACAACTAACTAGAGCTAAAACTTTTGATTTTTTATTTTTTATTTAAACACGGATTCTCCTTATACCATCGCAGATAACTATACGTCTATAAATTTGGCAGAGAATTAAGACTACTATGAGATTTGAAGAGTTAAGCGGGTACTTTTTGGAACTCGAATCCATAACGAAACGCCTTGAGATGTTTGACATTCTATCGGAAGCCTTCTCTAAGGCGGACAAAAAAGACATTTCGAAAATAGTTTATTTTATGCAGGAGGAATTGCTTCCGCCTTTTTTCAATATACAGCTGGGAGTGGCTGATAAAATGGTTGAGAAAGCGATATCCGGCGCATATGGGACCGACATAAACGCTGTAAAAGCCGCATATAAAAAGATGGGAGACCTCGGGGAGGTCGCGGAGAAGTACGCAAAAACTGACAAGAAGTCCTCATTATCCGTATCGGAAGTGTATGATGACATATTTCAGATAGCACGCATATCAGGAGAGGGAAGCGTAGAGGCAAAAGTGCATTCATTGTCTACTTTGCTTAAGGAAGTTTCAGCCTTGGAAGCAAAATATATAATTAGATTTGTCATGGGAAAACTTCGATTGGGCGTCGGAGAAGCCACAATAATGGAAGCGTTATCAAAGGCGAAAACTGGTGAAAGAAAACTGAAACCCAGTCTCGAACGTGCCTTTAATCTGTGTTCTGACCTGGGCCATGTCGCTGAAGTATTTTATGGAGGCGGCGAAGAAGCGATTAAAAAATTCAAGGTAGAAGTTATGCGCCCGATAAGGCCTGCTTTGGCGGAAAGAATGCCTAGTGCAGAGGCTATAATAAAAAAACTAGGCAAGTGTGCAGTGGACCAGAAATTCGACGGTTTCCGCGCGCAGGTCCATAAAGACGGCAACGAGGTAAAGATATTCTCGAGGAACTTGGAGGATATAACACATTTTATGCCGGAGATAGTCGATGCTGTTAAGCTGCTTAACCATAAAAAAATGATATTTGACGGGGAGGCGTTGACGTATGACGAAGATACGAACACCCTTTATCCGTTCCAGATAACTATACAGAGGAAGAGAAAGCACAATATAAAGGAGGTTTCAGAGAACTATCCGCTAAGACTATTTGTGTTTGACCTGATGCTCTTGGATAATACTGACCTAATGAATGAGTCATATAAAAGTAGGAGGGAAGAGATAGATAGGATATTCAATCAAGAGTCTACAATATCAAAATCTAAGATAATAATAACGGACGACTCTGAGGAGTTCACTAAATTCTTTGAGGAGACGATAGGCGCTGGGTTGGAGGGGGTAGTAGCAAAGAAATTGGATGCCCCTTACTCTGCAGGAGCCAGGAATTTTAATTGGATAAAGATAAAGCGCTCCTATAAGTCCCTTCTAAATGACACTATAGACATGGCGATATTGGGATATTTCAAAGGGAGAGGCATGCGAGCTAATTTTGGCATAGGCGCCGTACTCGGGGGTGTCTATAACAAAAATACAGATATGTTTGAAACTGTAACCAAAGTAGGTTCTGGGTTTTCAGAGGAGCAATTTAAGGAGTTGAGAAAGATGTTGGATGACATAAAAGTTTCGAATAAGCCTGCGCGAATCAACTCCGTTATGGTTCCTGATGTATGGGTGCTGCCAAAATACGTAATAACTGTTAAAGCCGACGAGATAACACGCAGTCCAACGCACACCTGCGGGCAGGAAGGAGGGATTGGGTACGCATTGAGATTCCCCAGAGCGGTATCGTTTATTAGAAACGACAAAGGGGTTGAGGACGTAAATACAACGCATGAAATCATAGAAATGTTTAAGAATCAAAAGAAAGTCGAGTTAAAGTGATATGTTACTATACGAAGGGAAGGATTCATTTTTAGAGGAAACGGTGGACTTTAAGAAAGCAAAGTATGTTCTGTTGCCCGTACCGATGGACATCACAACGACCTATCTTAAGGGGACTAAATTCGGACCCAGGTCTATAATAGAAGCCTCACGATCCCTCGAAAACTATGATGTAGAACTGGATTTTGATGTAAGGGACATTATCTATACTTCTGGAGAGTTAGAGATCCCTCCGGACGCCGGCGAAGCCGTGGAAGTGATAAAGAAAACCGTCTCGGATGTCCTGATGGAAAGAAAATTCCCGTTTATGATAGGAGGGGAGCACACAATAACATACGGCGCGTCCCTTGCCTTTGATAAAGACGTAGTGTTCGTAATATTCGATGCGCACGCCGATTTCAAAAAGAACGTTTTAGGATCCGAGATAAACCACGCCAGTAATTCAAGATTGATAAACAAAAGAAATAAAGTAGTCCTTATAGGCGTGCGAAGTCTCAGTAAGGAAGACCGAAGGGACCTGGAAAAAGCGGATGTCCTGACGTTCTATGCGCACGGTCCATTTCTGGACAAGGATGTCTTAAAGTTGAAAAAGGCAACAGCAGGCAAAAAAGTTTACATAAGTATAGACATGGACGTGTTTGATCCATCCATTGCACCAGGTGTAGGAACTCCGCAGCCGGGAGGCATGCTCTACATTGCAGTGAGGCACGTTATTGAAGAGATAGCAAAAGATTCCAAACTCGTCGGTTTCGATGTAAATGAGGTTAGACCGCTCGGAGAAAACAATATAACGGAGATCCTTGCCGCAAAACTCATAATGGACATCGTTGCGCTAATCGAAATAAATAAAAAATAGTTTTTTAACAATTTAAGACTAGATTTGGTTCGCTGGGCATTTTGTCGTAACTATTTTACTATTGTTGCCTTAGTAACCATTCAGATTCCGCCAAAATGGCACTATTTGATAAGGCTATAATTAATTATAGGAACCTTATTTTGATGTTCTAAATCGATATAAAAAAAGATGATAGCTAGGAATTTCAGTTTATTGTATGCTGCCGAAGGTCACGGAAGGCATCACTCCGTTTGGAGGATAGGCACGGGTTCTTGTCCAATAAATAGAGAATAGGTCAGAAGTAGAAGAACTTGCATATGTAGTTTCATATTGTATATATGAAGCTGAATCAATGGTTTGCCCAGAAGCTGTATAAAAATTTGTATATTCGTCCGAAAACACTGCTTCTGATGAAGAAGCTATTTGTATTGAAAGAATACTTGCAGAAGAAGGCGGCGAATATGACATACTGCCGCTTGAACTTGAAGAAATAAATCCCAAATTAGTTGTACCACCGCCACCAAATCCTGTCATAACTTGTATTGCTGTCCCAGATGTTCCTGTAGCAGAAGTTGATTGTGTATATAATCCAAAATTTCCATTGTTGTCACCTGGATTTGGTTGAGCCCAAGTTGCTAAACTTTCCAATACGATTGGGTATGATGGCGAATAAGCATAATATATATCTCCAAGTGTTCCGCCTGTAGTAGCCCATAAATCCATATAATCGGAGTAATATGCAGAAGATACTCCATTAGAACCCCATCCACTTGGCAATGAAGATAAGCCACCCCATCTTTGATAATACAGAAACACATTAGTCCCATCATCATATTCTGCATATGTCTGGGAAAGCTGAGGTGCCTCTCCCGTATTCACGGTGTTGAAAAGATTTGTCGAGATAGGTACAAAATCCATGAAAATAGTCTGTGAACCGTAAGATGCGAGCTTCACCCACCAGATCGCGCGGCTGGACG